>CAYRXN010000001.1:0-4975 GCA_964428275.1 uncultured Planctomycetales bacterium
GCTCGCAGGCCGTCGAAGGCAGGACGTGTTCGGGCGTCGCCGTGGCGTGGATGATGAGGTCGATGTCTTCGGGCGTCAGGCCCGCTTCGGACAGGGCGGCGTGGCTGGCCGCCTCGGACAGCGCCAGCGTGGACTGATCGGGCGCGACGATCCGCCGCTCGCGAATCCCGGTGCGCTGGACGATCCACTCGTCGGAAGTATCCAGGTAGCTGGTGAAGTGATCGTTGGGCACTCGCTTTTCGGGCGCATACGAACCGGTCCCGACGAACTCGATCGCCCATCTTGCCTTCATGCGGGAACCTCGTTGGGTGGGCACAGACGCTGCGCGATGGCTTCGTTGAGCTTGAGCCGCACGGACTCCTCCGCGACGCGGATCGCGTTGCTGATCGCCCGGCGGTCGCTGCGCCCGTGGCAGATGATGGCGATACTGTTGATGCCCAGCAGCGGCGCCCCGCCATACTCGGCGAAGTCGTGTCGTTTCCAGATGCGATCGACGATCGGTTCGAACTGACGGGCGAGCTCGGGCCCTTCGTTGCCGATCTCGCGCACGATGGTCTTGAACAGCCCCTCGGCGAGGCCTTCGACGAGTTTCAGAATCACGTTGCCGACGAACCCGTCGCAGATGAACACGTGCCCGCTGCCGGCGAAGACGTCGCGTCCCTCGACGTTGCCGGTGAAGTGCAGTGTCGGGTCGCTCTTGATGAGCTGGCCGGCCTCCTTCACCAGCGTATTGCCCTTGCCCTCCTCCTCGCCGATCGACACCAATCCGATTTCCGGGTTGTCGATCCCCAGGATCGTCTGGGCGTAAATCGCGCAGAGGCGCGCATAGTCGTACAGATGGTGCGGTTTGGGCGCCACGTTGGCGCCCACGTCGCAGATCAGCGTGGGGCCGTGGAAGGTCGGCATGACGACGGCGATACCCGGCCGGGTCACGCCCTTGATCGGCTTGATCCGCAACTGGCACGCGGCGGCGAACGCCCCCGTGTTGCCGGCGGAGATGATCGCGTCGAGTTTGCCCTTGCCGGCGGCGCCGGCCATGCGCATGATCGACGAGTCGCGCTTGGCACGCAGCGCCTCGACCGGCGGCTCGTTCATTTCGATGACGCTGGGACAGTGGTGGATCTTGACGCGCGGGTCGTCGAGGCCGGCCTCGGCACATTCGGCCGCGACCTGTTCCTGCCGCCCGTAGAGGTAGACCACATCGTCATCGCCGAGATACTTCAGCCCGGCGGCGACGCCGCAGATAATCTCGCGCGGCGCATAATCCCCACCCATCGCGTCCACGGCGATCCGCATCGTGGTCAGGACTCCTCAGAGCCGAGCTTCACCGTGGTATGCGCATTGACGTAGCCGCAGTTGCGACAGGCCGCGTGGGGCAGCTTGGCCCGGCCGCACTGGGGACAGGCCATCAGATGCACCGAGCGCAACGCATCGTGCGAGCGGCGCGTGCGCTTGCGGCATTTGCTCTTTCGGGTAACCGGTACCATGACAACTCCAGTTTATCGGTCGCACCGACCGAATGTACACTCCCCGCCTCGCGACGGTCGCATGGTCCGGCCACCCGTCGCGAATCGCCTACGAACAGGTAAAGCTACGCCTACCGCCCCGCCCTGTCAAGAACCTGCCGCAGCCCCCCGAGCGGCGCGTGGCCATCCGGTTCGCGGCGGTGCCATGTTTCCCAGTTGAGCTTATCTCGATGACGGAACTGCGCTCGTGTCGCCAGGGGTGTCGCCGAGGCCGCCGGGAACCGTTGCGGGCACCCGGCCGGTCGCAGCGGGAGCGGCCGCCGGATGTTGTTCTCGACCGCCCGGGTGCGTGGCTTGCGAGCACGATTGGCCTCGTGCCGTTCGCCATCCTGTGCGGGCACGTCCGGAGCGTGCTTCAGCCGGTGGGCGGGCGCACGGCCCGTGTATGGCCGCAAGTCGGGCGCATCACTGCCGGATTCTGGACCGGTCTGGCCTGGTTGGGCTGGTGGGCGTAGACTGACCATGTGCGTCCGCTGCGGCCACACCGGTGGCCGCCTGGCGCCGTCGAACCATCTTGGGAGGGTTGTCATGAAACATATCGTTGTTGCCGCTGTTGCGCTGGTTGCGTCTTGTTCGTTCCTGGCGGCCCCTGCGCGGGCTGCCGATCTTGTGTTGTCGGCTGGCGCCGAGTTCACGCCGCGGGACATCGCGCCCGGCGGCGACGGGATCGCGGACGTGTTCGTCGGCGGCGATCCGAACACGTTCAAGTTCCTGTATATCAAGGCCGGAACGGAGGACCGGGCGTGCGCGGAGTTCGATATCAGCGTGGTTCCCGCAGGCTGTGCGTTGTCCACGGCGCGGCTGCATTTCTTTATTCGTACGTTGGACGACGGTGTCGAGCCGGGGGACATCGTGGAGGTGAAATGGTATCCGGGCAACGGACTGCCCGATCTGGAAGACTTCGATCCTCCGGCCGGGCAAGTGCTGACGCTCTTCGAGGGGCCGATCGACGACCCGTTCGATCCGAATCAGTGTCCTCCCGTCTACAGCGAGTGGACGCTGGACGTGACGCCGGCATTCCAGGATGCCGCGGCGCAGGGCTGGACCTGGTTGGGGTTTGTCTTTCGAGACACCGTTGTCGGGGGCCATCGGTACGACATCTATTCCGATACATGGGGGTGCGAACCGCCTTCAGATTGCTGCGAGGAGAGCTACATAAAACTGGAAATCACCTACGGCATTCCGGGCGATCTGGACGGCGACGGTGACGTGGACCTTTCCGATCTGGCCATTCTGCTCGCCTCATACAACACGGACGCCGGCGGCGACCTCGACGGCGACGGCGACACCGACCTGGCGGACCTGGCGATCCTGCTGGCTGGCTACGGCCGGTCGTGCCCCTGAGCCGATTCGCAGGCGCCCGCGCACCGCGCCCACCGAGTCACGGCGCGTGACCTGGCGCGATTGACGAGTCGGGGGGCTTTCGGCCCGCGCGGCCGTGCGTCTCCGCGTGTTGGCGCGGCGGCACGCCTGGCGATTGCGTCGTGCGGGCGGTGCACCGCGCATCCTCAATGCGGTGCTCGCCCGGACGCCTGGCTCGCGGGCTGGGGCCGTGAGAAGGGAGCGAACTTGAACGCTTCCGGAGCCGGCAGGTGCTTCGCGCTTGTCCCGGTGGAGCTTCGTTTCAGCCTGGTCTTGTAAGCATCGTCCACGAGGGGGGGGCCGAGCACCTGACCGAGCTCGTTGATGTTCCAGCTCAGCGAGGCTGGATTCCCCGTATCGGTATCAAGTGCGAGGCGGTACCGTACCACGCGGTCCGGGTCGCACGGCGAACGAGGAATCTCGAGATGGCATCCGGCGTAAGCCCCCTCGAGACCCGGTGCGCTCACCCGGAGGTACCACGCCGGATCCAGCCGCTCGTCGCCCGGCTCTGATCGGAAGTAATCCACATACTTCGAGACGACGAAACCGGCCGCGGGACGAATCGCCCAGATCACGAACGCCCTGTTGGTATCGCCTTTCAACTGACCCCGTTGATCGTAGAACGGGGCGTGGCAATCGCCGGCGAATACGAGCAACCCGGAGTCCGCCATCAGGTAGGCGTCTGTCAGCGCGCCGTCGTGCCAAACCTCGTACAGCAGTTGGCCGCGAAGGTCGTATATGCGAACCACACGTTGCGAGTAGCTGCCGGCGGCGAAGATCGCGACGATCTCCACACCGGGGTGATTCGGGTCCGGGAACACGTCGTGGATCGTACAGTGGATGATATTGAACATCTCCGCGACGAAGCCACGCTGCTTTCGCAACTCGGGCAGTATGTCCCCTGTCCTGATGCGCTTCGCCCAGAGCGGTTGGTCGTCTGTGCCCTCGGCGTCGAAGACGCACAGGGCTCCCTCCCATCGCCTGTCCGAGTGATCGTCGAAACCGAGTACGGCGACGCGACCGCCACCGAATTCGGGGGGGCGTTCGACCAACTCGGCGATCCGGATTCCGCAATCGCTCTCGCTCGTCCACGTGCGGAGGATGACGCCGCCACGCGAAAGCAGCTTGGCCTCATAGCCCTCGGCGAGGTGCCGGAAGCCCGGTTTCCGCAGGAGCTCGATTCTGTAGGGCTCGGAGTAGAGCAGCCGGTAGACCAGCGGCGTTGCCCCCAGGATCACCAGGCTGATCGCCGTGCACGCGGTCGCCGTGGCGAGCACCGGGTGTCGTGAGAGCGAGCGCACCAGCCGCGTCCATGGTGTCGGTTGGCGGGCCTCGACCGGGTCGCCGCTGAGGTATCGCCGAATGTCCTTCGCCAGACCGGCCGCGGACTGGTACCGCTGCTCGCGATGCTTCGCAAGCGCCTTGAGCACGATCGTCTGGATGTCGCCGCGCAGCCGTCGGTTCAGCGTCGCGAGCAGTCGCGGCGGGTCTTCCCTGATCGCTCGGGCGAGCTCGAAGATCGACGATCCGGAAGTCTCGTACGGCAACTGCCCGGTGAGCAGTTCGTAGAGCACGACGCCGAGCGAGTAGACGTCGCTGCGGGTGTCGATGTCGTGTGGATCGTCGCCGCACTGTTCCGGGCTCATGTAACGGATCGTCCCGACCAGTTGCCCGGTGGTGGTGTGCTGCGTCGCGAGCGTCGGATCTCCGTCCGTGATCCGGGCCACGCCGAAGTCGATCACCTTGGGCTTGCCGTCGGCGTCGACGAGGATGTTCGACGGCTTGAGGTCGCGGTGGATGACGCCCTTCTGGTGTCCGTGGTGGGCGGCGTCGCAGACCTTGGCGAACAGCCGCAGGCGGTCGCGGATGGTCAGTTGGTTTCGCCGGGCGTATTCGACGATCGATACCGCCTGCTGAACGTACTCCATCGCGATGTAGGGCCAGCGACCCGACTCGTCTTCGTGCACGCCGGCGTCGTAGACGTGGGCGATGTTGGGGTGGCGCAGGCGGGCCAGAATCTGCGATTCGTTGTTGAAGTGATGCAGCACCCAACGTGACCTGATGCTCTGCCGCATGACCTTGAGCGC
>CAYRXN010000002.1:0-7260 GCA_964428275.1 uncultured Planctomycetales bacterium
CGGGCCGGCGGCGGCGCCGCCGCTGCCGCCGTACTCGACGATCGCCGCGATGGCGTACACCTTGCCGCGCGGGCTGGCCCCCCGCGGCGTGTCGCGCGGTTGCGTGTAGCCGATGAACCACGCGTGCGAGGGCAGCCTGTCGTTGATATCGAGCAGCGGGAAGCGCTCGCACGTGCGGTAGCCGACGATCTTGGGCTTGGGGTCGGGGTAGGGCTTGAGGATGTCCTCGCGGATCAGCCCTCCCACCACCGTTTCGCGGTGGCCGTCGGGCCACTCGAGGAACCAGCGGCGTTTGATCGGACGGGCCGCGGCCTGGGCGGAGCCCGTCTTGCCGCACAGGCAGTAGTCGGGGTCGTCGAGCCGGGCGTGTTTGTAGGCGGTGGCGCCGCGCTCGTTCACGACGCGCCACATGCCCTTGCGCAGGACGCGCAGATAGCGGTCGTCGAACTCGACCGTCTCCGCGGGTGGTGCCCCGTCGGCGGCGTCTCCGAGCAGCAGTCGCACGGGCGTCCAGCGTCCCGTGGCGACCGTCGCGGCGACATTGGCGGCCTGGAGCGGCGTGGCGGCGACTTCGCCCTGTCCGATCGCGAAGTTCCACGCGTCGGCCGGACGAACGTGCGGATCGGATCGGCGACGGCTGCGGATCCACTCCGGCGTCGGGACGATCCCCCGGCTTTCCTCGATCAGACCGGTTCCCTGCGTTCGTCCGAGGCCGAAGCGCGCGAACCACTCGCACAGTCGCGCCACGCCGAGCCGATCCCCGATCGTGTAGAAGTAGATGTTGCACGAGTTGCGCAGGGCGTCGGTGGCGGTCTGCGGCCCGTGCGTGGCGTGGTACATGTTGTAGATCCAGCAGCGGAAGCGGTTGGGGTGTTCGGGCCGGAAGATGCCGTCACAGACGATGGTCGCATCGGGCGTGACGACGCCGTCGGCCAGGGCGCCGTAGAGCGCGATCACCTTGCAGGTCGAGCCGGGCGGGTAGATGCCCGCGACGGCCCGGAAGCGGGTCGGCATCCAGCGGGCGTCGCGGATCATCTCGCCGTAGCGACTGCGGTACTCGTCGTAGCGATAGGCCGGATAGCTCACCAGCGCGAGCACCTCGCGCGTGGCGGCGTCGATGACCACGGCCGCCCCGCCGCAGGGGTTTTCGCTGTGGTCCACCGCCTGCTGAAGGATCGCGTACACGCGGTCCTGGATTTCGGCGTCGATCGTGAGGCGCACATCGCCGCCGCGAACCGGGTCGAGGCGTTCGATGACACTGCGGTCGAAGTCCTCGATGATGCGGCCGCGCGTGCCGCGCAGCGTGAGCTCGGCGAGGCGTTCGACGCCGCTGACGCCGCAGCGATCTCCCGCCCGCAGTCCGCGGAGTTCGTCGTCGCGCAGCGGATCGCGTTCGATCCGTTCGGGAGCGGCCGAACCGACGCGGCCGAGCACGTGTACGAGGCTGTCGGCGTGTTGCGCCACGCGCCGCGCGCTGGGTACGACCCGCAGCCAGGGGTTGCGCGGTTCCAGCTCGACCCGGATCGCCAGGGCCTCGCGTTCGTCCACGCCCCCCACCAGCGTATGAAACGTGTGTTCCTCCGCGATTTCCTCGATGATCGGCGAGCGCTGGCGCACGAACGCCTTGACGCGTTCGACGCGGGTCTTGATCCGCCGCGCCTGCGCGCGGAGCTGCTCGGGGCGGCGGCCGCACAACGCGCCGAGCCGCTGCCAGAGCTGTTCGATGCGTTGGCGCAGGTCGGCGGCGATTCGGCGGGTGGACAAGTTCGCGGGATAGCGACCGCGTTTGCGCAGCGTGCGTGCCACGGCGTGCAGGTAGGCCCGGGTGGCCGGGGGCTCGTCCTCGCCGATGAGCAGGCTCAGCACTTCGTAGCGCACGGCGACATCGGACGTGGGCTGGTCCGCGACCATGACCCGTCCGTTGCGGTCGAGGATGCTGCCGCGGGGCGCGGCCAGATAGCGGACGGGCCGGGTGAGCATCCGGTCGGCGAGGGCCTCGTAGTAGTCGGCGCGAACGATCTGGATATCGACCAGGCGCACGACCACCAGCAGCGCAACGGCCGTCATCAGAATGACGAACCACTTGAGCCGTCTGGCAAACAAGGTGCGCCTCCGTGCGTAGGTGGCCAGCTCGCCCGGGCGTATCGGGTGGCCGCCGGATACGCGGATTGTACCACGAACGTCCGGTTGTGCCGCGAAGGGGCCGGCGAGGCCGCGCGACCGGCCGGGGGACGATTTCTTGCCGGCGGGAGCTTTTCCACCTGCGAAACGGGTTGTATACTCCTGCGTCGTTGCTCACGGTCCGCGGCCCCGGACGGTCCGGGCAACAGCCCCGGTGGCGTAGCTCAGCTGGTTCAGAGCACCGGATTCATAACCCGGAGGTCGTCGGTTCAAGTCCGACCGCCACCATTTTCCCCTCCCCCGCCCGAGATCGGCCGGTCCTCCGCGCCGCTATTCGGGATTCGAGCGTGCCGACCACTTGAGGATCGCGGCCCGCGACGTGCGCCCGTCGATGCGGGCCTCGATGGGCAGGTCGAGGCGAATGTGACGGATGAACTCCGTTTCCGTTTCCGCCGGCTGCTGCGCAAGCCATTTCCAGTCCACAAAATCGCTCGTGGATGCCCCGCCCACGGTCAGGTAAGCGACCCCCACGGAGGTGAGGTTGTGGAAGAAGTGGCTGCCCTGGCTCGGGTCCACCATGAAGTTCTCGAGCGAGGCTTCCACGATGACGCGCGCAGCCGACACCTGCCCCCAGTTCACCGGAATACCGAGCCAGTGGTTCGACGATCCCCAGCGCCCGAGCCCGATCAGGAGGTAGGGTCGCCCCTCCGAACGCAGTTTTTCGTTGACGTCGGCCACCTGCTCGGCGATCTGCCGGGTCTGGGCCGCGTCGAATGCGTCCGGACGGACGTAGACGATGTCGGTCAGGCCGTCGATCACGCCGTTGCCCAGCGCCTGACTGCTGCGGCAGATCATGAAGTCCTCGGGGATGGCGTCGATCTCGACGGGCTCGTAGTCTCCGCCGGCCCCATAGGGACGCATCTGGAGGATGGCGAACTCGCGCGGACGGGATTCGAGGTTCACCGCGAATTCGATCTCGACCGGTCCGCTCATGCTCTCGCGGCCCATGTCCAACACGTCGCACAGGATCCTGGCCAGCGGGAAGATTTCCGCCTTGAGGACATGCGCGAAGGTCACGGCGCGGACCCCCGGGCGGCTGATGCCATCGTAGAAGCAGTGGTTCTCGTGCGACCACACCGAGCCGATCGGCTGAAGTGTTCCATGACGCTCCGCGTCTTCGAGCTCGAGTCGGCTGATCACGGTCGAGAGTCCCGGCTGGTCGCCGGCCCCTTGGTTGCTGCTGTGCAGGTCGATCGCGAAGAAGCCGCGCTGGGAATGGTCGAGGAACTGCTCGCCGTGCGCCAGTTGCGGCAGGACCTGCGGGTGCGCCGGGCAGAATCGCAGCGCCTCGCCGCCTTCGGCGACCATCTGGCCCAGCCCCAGCACGACGCTGGCGACGCCCTCTTCCGGCTTCATGTGACCAAAGGGGTAGAAGTTGTAGGAGCGCACCACGCCGGCGAAGCTGGGATAGAAGTAGTGCTCGTGCCGGTTGCCGACGATCTGCTGGAGAATGACGCCCATGCGCTGCTCCTCGATCCGATAGGGCGTGGATTCGAGGTAGCGCCGGGCGACATCGTAGAACGTCGAAGCGTACACGAGCTTGACCGCCGTACACAGCTCGCGCAGGCGGTCTTCGTCGTCCGGGGCGTTGTTGGCGATCATGTGCGTGTCGTACACGCCCGCGAAGGGGTGGAACTGCGAGTCTTCGAGCAGACTCGACGAGCGGACCGCGATGGGATAGTGGACGTGACGGAGGTAGACGCGCAGGTCCTCGACGACGTGGGCCGGCAGCTCGGCGTTGAGGAACGCCGCCCGCACCCAGTCGTCGTCCGCGTTGACGAGCACCGTCCGGCGCAACCGGTTGCGGTCGAGAAACTCGTCGAAGATGTCCGTGCCGATCACGACCGAACGCGGCACGTAGATGCGTACGTCCTCGTACTTGCGGTCGAGCTGGGTGCGGGCCAGCATCGCGTCGAAAAACGCCAGTCCGCGTGCCTTGCCGCCCAGGCTCCCCTCGCCGATGCGCGCAAAGCGCGTGTCGGACGTGAAGTGCTTGCGGGAGAAATCCTCGACCAGTCCGCGCCGGTTGCGTCCCAGCGTCTCCTCGATCGCCTCGACCAGGTAATTGCGCACCGCCTCGGCGTCGGCGAATTCGGATCGCTTGCGGGCGCGCAGGTGGCGCGCCAGCTCGAATTCCGTACGGGCCCGCAGCCAGTTCGAAAAATGGTCACGCCGGGAGTGATAGTCGATCGACTCGCCGGGGACCGTGGGCAGCACCTCCTTCATCGACAGCAGATCGGGGGCCCGCCCCACGATCGTCCCGTCGGGCAGCCGGAAGACGAAGTCGCCGAAGCCGAAGTTGTTGAGCATGAAGTCGCGCAGGTCGTGCAGGAGCGTGCGCGAGCGTTTGTGCAGGAAGCTGCACTGGACGGTTTCGGCCAGCGTCCGGTTGCGCGGGTCCGACGATTCGAGCAGCACCGGCAGGTCGGGCATTTCCGATTTGATATGGCGGATCAGCTCGATGCCCGCCTGCGGATCGTGTCGCCCCGCCCTCGGGAACGCGACGTCGGTAATGAGTCCGAACAGATAGTCGCGGTAGCGTTGATAGAGCTCCAGCCCCTCTTCGTAACTGCCGCCGACGAGGATCTTGGGGCGTGCCCGAAGCCGCAGCAGCTTCTGCATGCTGTTGAGACCGTCCTGCATGACCGACCGCGTTTGCTTGACCAGCTCGCTGTAGAGCGCCGGCAGCAGCGATGACCGATAGCGCAGCGAATCTTCGACCAGGATGATGACGCCCACGCCACCGATGCGGGTGTCATAGTCGGCGTTCCAGCGGTCCTCGATGACCTTGACGATCGCGAGAAACAGCTTGGCGTCACCCTGCCAGACGTAGATGTCGTCGAAGTTGAGCTGCTCGCGGCGGTCGCCCAGGCGTGTCAGTTCCAGCTCGTTGCTGATCAGCAGCACGAGAGGCACGCGTGGGGCCGTTTCGCGCATCGCCTGGCTGAACCGGCAGATATCCGCCCCGCTGGCCCGCGGCATCGTAATGACGAGATCGAAGTTGCCGTTCTCGACGGCGGCCAGCGCCTCCTCACCGGTCGCCACGCGCGTCAGCGCGGGCGCATGGCTGAGCCCGAGATCGACGTACTCCGACGAGATCATCTCCGTCAACAGGCCGTCTTCTTCGAGAATGAACGACTCATACGCGCTGGACACGAGGAGCACGTTCTCGACCCGGCGGCGCATCAAGTAGGGGAAACGCCCCAGACGCCAGTCGTGTCCCCCCGAGGAATCGACCACGTCCGCGGGAGCTTCCCGCCTGTCATCATTGTCGCTGCGCATGGTGGTTTCCGTTGCCAGAGATTCGTCGTCCGCGGCCGCAGCCGCCGTTGTCCGATTCTACGTGAGAGGGTGCGATTCGGCGACCGATCGGGCGGCCGGTGCGTCTCACGCCGGCCGCCGTCTCCGGCAATCCGATCGTTGCCCCGTTGCCTCCGTCCCTGCGTCCCTTTGTCCCTTTGTCCCTTGATCCCTCAATCCCTGAATCCCTCGGTCCCGCCGTTCTCTTGGCTGCGGTCCGAGGCCGCGACGCGTGGCGACACGGAGACTCTGCCACGCCTCTCAGTCCCCACGCCGGTCGCCGGGACAGGTGGTATACTATCCGGCTCCCGCACGGCGATAGCGCTGCGGAGGAACGAATCCGAACCCTGGTACGTTTTGCTTGCGGAGGCCTTCACGATGTTGATGCCCTATCGTCCCGAACCGTACGTCGATTTCTCCCAGCCCGAGCCCCGAGAAAAGATGCTCGCCGCCCTCGAAGACGTGCGCGCCAAGCTCGGACGGCGTTACCCGTTGCGGATCGGCCAGGAGCGGATCGACACCGAAAAGACGATCGACTCGCTGATGCCCGCGCACTATGAAACGGTCGTCGGCCACGTGTCGAAGGCGTCGCGCGATCACGCCGCCAGGGCGATCCAGGTCGCCGATGAGACGTTCAAGACCTGGAGCCGGGTCGAGCCGGAGACGCGCGCCCGCATTCTCATCAAGGCCGCCGCGATCATGCGACGACGAATCTACGAGCTGTCGGCCTGGGAGTGCTTCGAGGAGTCCAAGGGCTGGCTCGAAGCCTACGCCGACGTCTGCGAGTCCATCGACTTCCTCGAGTTCTACGCCCGCGAGATGGTCCGCCTCGGCGGGCCCCAACCGGTCACCCCCTTCCCCGGCGAAGACAACGAATTTCGCTACGTGCCGCTGGGCGTCGGCGTGGTCATTCCGCCGTGGAACTTCCCCCTCGCGATCTGTTGCGGCATGACCTCGGCGGCGATCGTGGCGGGCAACACGGTGGTGCTCAAGCCGGCCAGCACCGCTCCGGTCGTGGCCGCGCTGCTGGCCGAAATCTTCGAACAGGCCGGCCTGCCCGACGGCGTACTCAACTTCCTGCCCGGCTCGGGCGGTGAAATCGGCGACTTCCTCGTCGAACACCCCCGCACCCGCTTCGTCTCGTTCACCGGCTCGATGGAGGTGGGCCTGGGCATCTACGAAAAGTGCGGCAAGGTTTCCGAGGGGCAGATCTGGCTCAAACGCTCGGTGCTCGAGATGGGCGGCAAGGACTGCATCCTCGTCGACGAGACCGCCGACCTCGACGCCGCCGCCGACGGGATCGTGTACTCGGCGTTCGGCTTCCAGGGGCAGAAGTGCTCGGCCTGCTCGCGTGCGATCCTGCACCAGGACATCTACGACGCCGTGCTGGAGAAGGTCGTCGAGCGCGCGGCGAAGCTCACCGTCGGCGACACCACCGGCCCGGAAAACGTCTTCATGGGCGCGGTGATCGACGAAGCCTCCTGTCAGAAGATCAAGAGCTACATCGAGATCGGCAAGCAGGAGGGTCGCATGGTGCTCGGCGAGACCGGCGTGCCCGCCGGCGGCTACTTCATCCCGCCGACCATCATCGCCGACGTCGATCGCAACGCCCGGATCGCCCAGGAGGAGATCTTCGGGCCCGTGCTGGCGGTCATCAAGGCCCGCGACTTCGACGACGGGCTGGAGATCGCCAACGGTACGATCTACGGGCTGACCGGCGCCCTCTACTCGAACGACCGGCTGCGGCTCGAACGCGCGCGACACGAGTTTCACGTGGGC
>CAYRXN010000003.1:0-7180 GCA_964428275.1 uncultured Planctomycetales bacterium
CGTCAGCGCCGTGAGGCACAGCAGCAGCAGGTAGTAGAACTCGATGTGAACGCCGCGCAGCCGCGCGAACTGCTCGTCGAAACACACCGCGAGAAACTTGTTGTAGAGCAGCACGCCGAGCGTGACCACCACCACGTCGAGCGCCGCGATGAGCCACAGATCGGTTCGGCTCACAAGCATGATGTCGCCGAACAGGTAGCTCATCACGTCCTGGTTGTAGCCGGGGGTGCGGTAGATGAACAGTACGCCGACGGCCATGCCGATCGCCCACACGGCACCGATCACGGTGTCTTCGCGCTGGCGGGCATAGAGCGTGACCAGGCCGATGACGAGCGCTGCCAGCAGCGCCGCCACCGTGGCTCCGTAAAGCGGATTGAGCCACTCCCAGCCGCAGGTGACCTGGAAGTAGCGCGCCGCGCCCAGCCCGCCGAGCACGCAGTGGGCGATGCTGCCGGCGATATACGTGATTCGCCGAACGACGACGTAGGTACCGATCACACCGCAGGCGATGCTGGCCAGCACGCCCGCCAGCAGGGCGTATTGCAGCAGGCGCGAGGCGATCACGGCATGGACGAATTCACTCACGGGAACCCTCCCGGTGCCTGGGCGCGTGCACGTGCGCGTGCTCGCCGTGGTGCAGCAGACGCACCTGCTGGCCGTACAGCTGCTCGATCACTTCTCCGGAGAGCTGCTCCGTGGAGTGCGTGTGGACGGTGCGGTTGACGCAGATCGCGGTTTTCACGAATGTGGAGACAAATGCAACGTTGTGTGACACCAGCACGATCGTGAGGCGCCGGTTGAGCTCCGCGAGCAGATCGTAGAGCTGCTTTTCCGCCGTGACGTCGAGGCTCGAAGCCGGCTCGTCGAGCATGAGCACCTCGGGCTCGCAAGCCAGGGCCCGCGCGATCAGCACGCGCTGACGCTGTCCGCCCGAAAGCGCGCGAAACGGCCTCGGTCCCAGGTCGGGCAACCCCACATCGTCTAGCGCCCGCCGGGCGAGCGCGCGATCACGCCGTCGATAGGGGCCCAACCGGGGCCCGTGGCTCAGCCGCCCCATCAGCACCACGTCGAGCACCGTGATGGGAAACTGCGGATCGAGTTCGGTCTGTTGCGGCAGGTACCCCACCCGTTGCCGACCTTCCCGCGGCGGCGCCCCGAAGAGCCGCACGGTTCCCTCGGTCGGGCTGAGAATGCCCAGCATCAGCTTGAGCAGCGTGGACTTGCCACCCGCGTTGGGACCGATGATGCAGGCGAAGTCCCCCCGGGCGATCGTCACGTTCACATCGACGAGCACCGGCGCGCCGTCGTAAGCGAAGGTGACGTTTTCGATCGAGACGATCGGCGTCGTGCTCACGGCTTGGGTTCTCCCAGCGCCTGCGCGATTTGGGCGGCCATCGCGTCGAGATTGTTCAGGTAGTCGCGCGCCAGCGGGTCGATCGGGACCACCCGGCCGCCGATCTCGCGGGCGATCACCGCGGCGGTTCCCGTCGCAAACTGCGGCTGAACGACGATGGCGCGTACGTCATCGGCCCGGGCCTGTTCGATCAGACGTTCGAGTCGCCGTGGGCTCGGACGTTTCCCCTCGGTCTCCACGGCGATCTGCCGGAGCCCGAATGCGTCGGCGAAATAGCCGTAAGCCGGGTGAAAAACGTAGAAGGCCCGGCCGCGGTAAGGCCTCAAGCGGGCCGTGATCCGGGCGGAAAGCGCGTCGAGCTCCCGTTGAAATGCGGTGCAATTCTGGCGGTAGCTGGCGGCATTGGCCGGGTCCAGCGCACACAGCGTGTCGCAGATGTTCTGCGCGATGATCTTCACCCGCTGGGGATCGAGCCACACGTGGGGGTCGGGGGTACCCGCCGGTTGCGACGCCGGCTCCGCTTTGCCTGCGACGGCGGGAGCGCTCGCGGTGTGCTCGTGCCGCTCGGCCGGCCTCATCCAGCGCAGGGGCACGCCGCGTCTGCTGTCCACGACCTGCAACTCGGGCAGACCCGCCCGAACCTTCGCCATCAGCGTCTGCTCGAACGGCACGCCGATCGTGAAATACACGTCCGCCCGCTCGAGCGCCGCCATCTGCCGCGGGCTCGGGCAATACGTCGCCGGCGACTGGCCGGGACCAACCATTACACGCACCACGACCCGCTCCCCGCCGATGCGCTCCACGAAGTACGCTTGCGGCAGGATGCTTACGAAAACCGAGAGACGCGCCTTGGCCCCGCCACCACCCGCTTCGCCTGTCTGCTGCGAGCGACTGCAACCCCAGCCGCCAGCGACAAGCATCAGGCACAGCGTCGCCGCTGCCAACCCCACCGCGCGACCAACGACGGATCGCGCGGCCGATCTCACGCCCCGTGCGGCTCCGGACCGCGCGCGGAATGACGACAAACCAAGCGGACTTCGTGACACCGGTTGCACTCCTCGATGTTGTGGTCGATCGCAAACGAAGCCCAGTGCCGTTTCTGGTTGGGCGTCAATATGCCGCGTCCGCGACACAGCGGACACAGGTTCTCCAACGCCGCGAGCACCGCCGACCGAATGAACTCCGAGCGGTTCTCGATCCCCTCAAGCGCCGCGAGCAGCGACGCATCCGCTTTGAATGTCACGATCCTGGCTTTGACCCTGGCGTTTTCCATCTGCGAAACCTTCGCCCCCCGGTCGCGGCACGGCACACAACCGATACTCCAGCACAACACACTCGACACGAAGCCCATGCCGGCAGCTTAATACATTGTATTACCGCCGCCGCGACGGGCAAGCTGGCGAGAATCCCCCCTGCTGATCCGCAGGAAGACAGGCGGACAGGGCCCGGCGGGACGCCCCGATACGGTCGCCGTGGGGGCTCTGGTTGCGGGACCGGGCAGGAATCTGAACGCGGCGTGCTCGATACGCACCCATGTAGCGCACAACGCTCCCCCCGCGAAACAACGAGGGGAGCGCTGCGGGAATCAGCGAATCAGGCCGGCACCCAGGCCAGATCGAGGATGGTATTGGTCGGCTTGGCGGTGTTGAAAACCGCCTTGACCTTCATACCGAACGCGGGCTTGACCTCCTTGAGCCAGCTCATGAGCTTGGTGCACACGCCCTCGATCTCGACGCTGATCAGCGGCGTGCCGGCCGGCAGCTTGAACAGGGCACCGGGGTACGTGACGATCGAATGCGTGTAGATCGTCCCCACCTGCGGGGCCTCGACCCACTCCATGTCGTGCCAGCAGTCGGGGCACTCGCAGCGCGGCGGCAGCCAGAGGCGCTTCTCGCCGCAAGCCGGATTCGTGCAGCGCGTCGCCAGCAGCTTACCCTCGCGCAGGGCCTGAAAGAACTTGCCCCACCCGCCGTAGCTGTGCTGGTGGTACCAGTTCTTCGGGTTCTTGACGGTCAGCGGTTCTTCCTGAATGACTTCGAGGCATTCGGTTGGCCAGTCCATCGTATGTCATCCTTTCGGTTAGTGGCGAATGATGCCCAGCGAACAGCCCGTGGAACCGCGAACCGGACGACTGCACCGCCTGATCCGCAACCCGTTGGCAGTTCGCCATTCGACATTCTGCGTTTCCTTACGGCTTCTCCAGGATCGCGCAGGTCACGTGGCTGCCCGTGCCGGCGTGGCTGATGGCGCAGCCCCGGCGGGCATTCTTGACCTGAAGACTCTTCCAATCGGCGGGCTTGGTCTTGCCGTAACGCTCCCACATCTTGGGATCGCCGTGGAACCTGTCGTACTTGCCCTGCAGCTGCCACATCACTTCGACGATCTGGAAGATGCCCGTCGCGCCGACGGCGTGCATCGTGCCGATCAGGCCGCCGGAGAGGTTGGTCGGCAGCTTGCCCTCGAAATAGGCCTCGCCCGACTCGATGAACTCGCGGCCGCGGCCGTAGGGACGCAGGCCGATGTCCTCGTAGGTCTGGATATCGCTGATCGTGAAGGCGTCGTGCGTCTCCAGCAGGTCGAAGTCTTCGACCGGGTCGTGGATCCCGGCCATGTTGTACGCCAGGTAGGCCGCCATGCGCGCGGCGAGGAACGAGCTGAAGCCGGGCCATTCGTTGCGCCGGCCGGCGAAATAGTCCTTGTAGGTTTCCTCGGTCTCGTTGGGCAGCAGCAGAATCGGCATGTTCCGCCGGTCCGCGGTGCGCAGCGTGTGCGTGCCGCCGCAGATCGCCTTGAGCTGGATCGGGTTGTCGCTGAGCTTGTGGGCCGTCTCCTCGTCGCAGAGGATCAGGACCGCGGCGCCGACGCTCATGACGCAGCATTCGAGAAACGTCAGCGGGTCGGAGACGATGTCGTTCTTGAGCACGTCTTCGACGGTGTACTTGCCGGGGTTCTGCGAAAACGGCGAGTAGCAGGCGTAGCCGTGGTTCTTGCAGGCGATCTTGGCCAGCGTCTCGTGGGGCACCTCGTTCTCGTGCTGGTACCGCTGGGCCATCAGCGCGTAATAGGCGGCGTACATCCAGCCCAGCTCGCTTTCGAAGTCCTTGCAGGCGGCCGAGGCGATGTAGGCGTTGCCGACCTTCGTGCTGACGTCGTCCATGCGTTCCCAGCCGACGACCGGAACGCAGTTGGCGTACCCGCTGGCCACCGCCTGGGCGGCGGCCAGCACGCTCGACCCACCCGTCGCCCCGCCGGTCTTCACCTCGATGTTCCCCAGCGGATCGAAGCCGAGGTAGTCGTGGATCTTGGCAGCGGCGAGCAGCTGGTCGCCGAAGTGGTCGGCGAACTGGGAGTAGACCACCCAGTTGACCATGCGCCGGAACTCCTCGGGATCGACCTTGAGGTCGTTTTCCTCGACGGCCATGCGCAGGGCCTCGGTACAGAGCTGGGAGCTGTTCTTCTCCCAGTAACGCTTGCGATAGTCGGTCAGCCCGCCGGCCACCACATACACGGGCTTTTCGAACTTGGGGATACGGAGGTTTCCGGGGCCGAATCGGATCACGATCTACCCCCTTTCCAGGGCGATGTCGGGGAACCAAACGTGTTGCTCAGATGTTGCCGCAAGCTACGCACTCGGGGCGCCGGACCGGACGCGGCCCGGAGGGCGGCATTGTATACGGCAAGCGCAAAACGGTCACGCCGAGCGCCGGCGGGTTTCCGCGTGCCGACACTCGCACCTGAAGGGGTACAGGAACCTGGTACAACGAAGACTACATCTCCGGGCCGCCGTCGTACTGGCCGTAGACGCCCTTGAGCGTGGTCATCATCTCGCCGACCGTGGCGAGCGCTTCGGCCGCCTCGATCAGCGCCGGCATGACGTTCTCCCCCGCCGCGGCGGCGGCACGCAACTGCTCGAGCGCCGCGCGGTGGCGAGCCTTCGTCCCAGCGTCGGCGTCGCGGCGGGCCTTGAGGTCGCGCACACGCGCGACCTGCTCCTGCTCGACCGCGCGGTCGATCACCAGCACGTCGATCGGCGGATGGTCGTCGTCGATGTACTTGTTGACGCCCACCATGACACGCTCGCCACGGTCGAACTCCTGGCCGTAGCGGTGGGAACTGTCGGCGATCGCCCGGCGGAAGTAGCCCTGTTCGGTCGCCGGCAACACGCCGCCGTACTTGTCGTAGACGTGGTCGATGATCTCACGCCCGCGACGCTCGATTTCGTCGGTCAGCGACTCGATGAAGTAACTGCCCGCCAACGGATCCACCGTGCGGGTGATGCCGGTCTCCTCGGCGAGCACCTGCTGGGTGCGCAGGGCGATCTTGACCGCGTGCTCGGTCGGCAGGGCCAGCGTCTCGTCCATGCTGTTGGTGTGGAGCGATTGCGTGCCGCCCAGGGCCGCGGCCATGGCCTGGTAGGCCACGCGGATGATGTTCACCATCGGCTGCTGCTCGGTGAGCGAAACGCCGGCGGTCTGGCAGTGGCAGCGCAACCACCAGCTTCGCTCGCTCTTGGCCCCGTAACGCTCCTTCATGATGTGGTACCACATCCGCCGGGCGGCGCGCAGCTTCGCGATTTCCTCGAAGAACTCGTTGTGCACGTCCCAGAAAAAGCTCAGCCGGGGCGCGAACGCGTCCACGTCGAGCCCGCGGCGGATCGATTCCTCGACGTAGCACATGCCGTCGAGAATCGTGAACGCCAGCTCCTGCGGCGCCGTCGCGCCGGCCTCGCGGATGTGGTAGCCGCTGATGCTGACCGTGTTCCACTTGGGCATGTGCTGCGTGCAATACTCGATCGTGTCGATGACGAGCTTGACGCTGGGACCGGGCGGAAACACGAACTCGTTCTGCGCGTGAAACTCCTTGAGAATGTCGTTCTGGAGCGTGCCGCGCAGGTTCGCCAGACCGACGCCCTGCTGTCTTGCGACGCAAATATAGAACGCCAGCAGAATCGCCGCCGGGGCGTTGATCGTCATCGACGTGCTGACCTGGCCCAGGTCGATCCCGTCGAAGAGCACCTTCATGTCTTCGAGCGAGGAGATCGCGACGCCGCACTTGCCGACTTCCCCGAGCGAGAGCGGGTCGTCGGAATCACGCCCCATCAGCGTCGGCAAGTCGAACGCGGTCGACAGGCCGGTCTGGCCGGCCTTGAGCAGGTACTTGAAGCGCTCGTTGGTCTGCCGGGCGGTGCCCATGCCGGCGAATTGCCGCATCGTCCACAGCCGCCCGCGGTACATGTCGCGATGCAGCCCGCGCGTAAACGGCGGGTCGCCCGGCTCGCCGAGGTCGCGCTGGTAGTCGAGATCGGCAATGTCCTCCGGACGATAGACACGCCTGATCGGGATGCCCGACATGGTGGTGGGGTCGGAGGAGGCCTTGTCGTCTTTGCCGCCAAAGACGCCGGAGGTGGACGCGACTTCGGTGCTCATGCTTGGTTCCCGCAGGACTCGCCTTTCCAGTAACGTGGGCCGTCGATCGCCACGACACCGCCGGCGAGACGGCTTGACGCGCCGACGCCGCAGCAACGACGCAGCGCTGCGCTATTCTAGCAGATTCTGCGGCTTTTGCAGTTGGCCCGTGCGAGCCCTATCCACGCACCGGACGCCGGCGGCGCCGCCGACGCGAGAGCAGACGCGGCAGCGCCAGCGCCGCGGTCGCCGCGAGCGCCGCCACGAGCGCGGTTCCCGCCGCCTCGGCGACCATGCGCCCCGGAGACGCCTGCCCCGGCCCGGACCAGAAATACAGGTGCAGCAGGTAAAGAAACTGAGGCGGCAGCGCCGCGAGAAACGCCGTCGCGATCCGTACCCACCAGAGCTCGGTGTTGGCCAG
>CAYRXN010000004.1:0-3950 GCA_964428275.1 uncultured Planctomycetales bacterium
TCACGGTCGCCGTCGACAGCGCCTTTCAGGGTTACAGCGGCGGCGTGTTCAACGCCTGCTGGGACGGCACGATCAACCACGCGGTCGTACTCGTCGGTTGGGACGACAACCAGGGTTCCGATGGCGTCTGGATCATGCGCAACTCGTGGGGTACCTGGTGGGGCGAGGGCGGCTACATGCGGATCGAGTACGGTTGCTCCAAGATCGGCAGCAACGCGCTCTACGCCGTCTACCGCTACGACTGCAACGAGAACGGCATCCGCGACGACTACGACATCGCCGACTGCGATGGGAGCGCCTGGTGCGGCGACTGCGACGGCAACGGCGTGCCCGACGTGTGCGATATCACCAACGGCGACCAGTTCGACTGCAACGGCGACGGTGTGCCGGATAGCTGCCAGTTCGCCGGTCTCGATCACGTCTACGTCGATCCGGCCGCCACCGGTGCGAACACCGGCACGAGCTGGGCCGACGCGCTGACCGATCTCGATGTCGCCTGGTGCATCGCCGAAAACGAGCCGGGCGTTTCCGAAATCTGGCTCCACGCGGGAACCTACACCCCCGCCGGCCCCGGTGGCGACCGCACCGCCACGTTCGAGCTGCACGACGGCATCACGCTGCGCGGCTCGTTCGCCGGCTTCGAGACCAGCCCCGACCAGCGCGATCTCGCCGACCCCGCCAGCCGCACGATCTTCAGCGGCGACCTCAACGGCGACGACCAGCCCGGGGGCGTCAACCGAGGCGACAACGCCTATCACGTGATCACCTGCACCACCGTCGGTCCCGAAACCGTAGTCGATGGCGTCACGATCATCGGCGGAAACGCCGACGGAGCGTTGATCGATCGCTACGGGGCCGGGCTGCTCAATCTCGGCGGCAGCCCGATGCTTGTGAACTGCACGCTGCTCGGCAACAACGCCGATCTCTACGGCGGCGGTGTCTACAACTACCGCGGCGAGTACGGCGGCGGGACACCCATGTTCATCAACTGCCTGTTCAGCGGCAACCATGCCGGGGGGGCCGGTGGAGCGGCCTGCGCCGAGGACACGGAGTTGGGCGACATGATGCCGCTGTTCGTAAACTGCACGTTCTCAGGCAATACCGCCATGGTGACCGGTGGCCTGTACGCGCTGGGCCAGTGCCCGGTTACGCTGGCGAACTGCATCCTGTATGGCAACAGCGACAGCGAATCGGAACCGGAGGCCGCGCAGATCGACGTGAATGTCTTGGCCCTGAACTACAGTTGCGTCGAGGGGCTCAGCGGGACGCTGGGGGGCGTGGGCAACATCGGCGGCGATCCGCGTTTTGTCGATCCGGGTGGCGCTGATGGTGTGGCCGGCACGCTCGACGACGATCTTCGGCTTCAGCCCTGTTCCCCGTGCACCGACGCCGGCGACAACACCGCGTTGCCTTCGGGAATCGCGACCGATCTCGACGGGCAACCACGCTTTGTGGATGATCCGATCGTTCCCGATTCGGGCGTGGACGGCCCGCCGATCGTGGATATGGGGGCCTACGAGTTCGCCGGCGACCATCCCGGCGATCTCGACGGCGACGGCGACGTTGATCTGGCCGACCTCAGCATCTTGCTTGCGCACTACGGCGAGTCCAGCGGTATGACCTACGCCGACGGCGACCTCGACGGCGATGGCGATGTCGACCTGTCCGATCTCTCGGTGATGCTGGCCGTCTATGGCACGGAATGCCCGTAGGGCAAGCTGGGCACGTCCCGGATGCCGACCTCTTGAATCCGGTTCAGCGCGAGGCGCGGGCGTCGCGTCGGTTGCGCGCGCAGGTTCGACTGTGCGCCACCGGCCGCCCGCCCGGTTGTCGCGTTCGAGCAGATGGGACGCAGTCTCCGTTAAAGGGCCTATAAAAAGAGCCCCGGGGGAGGGAACCGGGGCTGAGGAAAGCCAATAGAAGCCGTGGAAGCTCCTTTGACCTAACTATCCCCCGCATCGCCCTAAAGGTCAATTAGGGAATCACGGTATTTTCTGTTTTTGTGCCACGCGGTCCTATCTCATTGTGCGCAAAGCAAAACGCCCGGGGAGGAGCGTGGGAGCTAACCGCATCCGGGCGTTTTTGGAGGGGAACTGTATCGTGACGTCCGGATCCCCCTGCGCCTATTAGGGTTTTCAGGTATTTTCTCACATCGCTTCCAACCCATGTCACGCGCGCACGAGGCCGCGTTGCATAACGCGTTGTCGTGAAAGGGGTTAATGCGCATAGTGGACGGGCGGCCCCACGGCCCGGGATGCCGTTTCAGTTCGCTTTTTCGTAGCCTGCGCGTTCGATGCGTACCTCGGGCGAATCGCTGGCTGCGATGGCGGTGCTGACCAGCAGCGGCGCGAGCACGTTGACCTTCCTCTGTCGCACCTGTTCAAAACCCGCGGCCTCGATCATCGCCCGCACTTCCGACCACGGCGCGTGGTGGACGTGCTTCTCGACGGTCGCGACCGCCACGTCGAAGATCACCCAACCGATGACGTTGTCGCGGAAGCCGTCGATCAGCACGAGCAGTCCGCCGGGACGCAGCACGCGTGCGAACCCGCGAATCGCCGCACCCTGGTGCGGGTAGTGGTGAAACGAATTGCAGCACGTGATGACGTCGAAGGTGTGGTCGCCGAACGGCAGGCGTTCCGAATCGCCGCGCAGGGCGTGGAGTTTGTCGGCGAATTGCGAGCGGGCGAACTTCTCACCGGCCCGGCGGATCATTTCGCCGGCATAGTCGAGCCCGACGAGCAGCTCGGCCAGCGGGTCGGACGCCATGATCCCCAACAGCGAGCCGGTCCCGCATCCCACGTCGAGCATGCGATAGGGGGTCGCTCCCCGGCGCTGCTGCCAGCGGCGGATTTCCTCCTGGCAGGTGCGAATGCTCGGGAAAAAGATGAATTCGTTGAGCCACGAGCGGTCGTACGAGAGCGCCCACTTTTCGAACTGCGCCTGGGCGTGACGCTTGATCTGGTGGCCGGCGGCGCCCGCGGTGCCCGCGGCCGCCGCGGTCGGGACGCGCCGTGGTTCCGCCGCCTGGTCCGGGGGCGTCTCCGGCGACTGGCTTTCGGGCGCGGGCTCGACGGCCCGGGGCGGCGCCGCTGGCGGCGGGGGTTCGGCCGCGGCCGGCCGCGGCCGGGTTTCCGGGGCGTCACCGCCGGCTGCGCGCGGGGTGGGGTCCCGGACCTCGGGGGCGCGCTCGCCGCGATCCTGGCGGCGGGGTCGCCGTCTCCGTCGGCGGCGCGTCTCGCTCGCGGGTGCGTCGCCGGAGCGCGGTCGGCGCCGGCGCTTGCGCTGCGCGTCCGTTTCCGACTGGGATGACGCCGGCGGCGAAGCGCGATCCGGGGTCTCCGCGGCACCGGGTGGTCCCACCGCACCCGCCGGTGGCGTCGTGCCGCCATCGCGCGCCGCGCGCCGGCGGCGAACACGCCGTCCGCCCCGGCTGCCGCGCCGGCGGGGTCGTCGTTTGGGAGGTTGCTCGTCCATCAGAACCGCCAGTATCGCCGATTGGTCGCATGCCGTGAAGCCTTCGGCGCGGCGCTGTTTTGCAATCCGCGAGGGATTCCGCCACACTATGGCCTGGCGCGTCGCGGCCGCAGCGGCTGCGCGTCGGATCACCGAACTACCGGGAGGTCGTATGCAGGATCGCGGGCACCTTCTCACCGAGCTGCGCAATCCGCGCTCGATGCACCTCGATCGCATGTCGGTCGCGGAGGCGTTCGACCTGATGAACTCCGAGGATGCGACCGTCGCCGCCGCCGTGGCGAAAGCGCGCCCGGACATCTGCCGGGCGATCGAGCTGGTCGTGGCGGCGTTCGAGGGTGGCGGGCGGCTGATCTACGTCGGTGCCGGGACCAGCGGGCGGCTGGGCGTGCTCGATGCCTCCGAGTGCCCGCCGACGTTCCTTTCCGATCCGCGCATGGTTCAGGGCGTCATCGCCGGCGGGTGGGAGGCCCTGC
>CAYRXN010000005.1:0-5180 GCA_964428275.1 uncultured Planctomycetales bacterium
CTCCCCGAACGCTTCCGAGGTTCCGCCCGCCGAACCGGCGGCCTCGATTCTGCCGGCAAACAGGCCGGACGTCTGCTGCGCCCCGGACGAGGCGTTCGCTCCTTCGTCGTTGACCCACACGGAAGCGTAGGCCTGCGGGGCGACGTCGAACGGTGCGAAATCGGGGGCCTCGAACGCCTGCGCGTCGTCGTCGTGTTGTCCGGCAAAGTCGGCGCCGGCGCTGGCCGTGGCCGACCGACTCTGCGACACGTACGTGACTTGCCCGCGGCACCACGTCGCCCCCGCCACGAGCACACCCCCCGCCAGCATGCACCGAACAAGAACAGGTCGTTTCATTTCTTCTCTCCCAAGGGTCAGCGCGACGTGACGCGATTGCCGAACGGAAATCGGCGGGCCACAAACACACCCCCATTGTGCGCGGCGGCGCGGAACGATGCCAGAAAAATCGCCGGCCCGCGGCGGTGCCCGGGCCGGGAATAGCGCGAGGGCCAGCCGGTGGCGACTGGCCCTCGTCGATCGACCTCGGACGGTGTTCCGCCGCGGCGGTGACGGACGCGGTACGCTACTCGGCGCTCTCGTCTTCGAGCGCCGTGCCGTTCCACACGCCGCCGAACAGACCGCCGCCCACGTCATAGTGGGGATTCCAGCGGCCCAGCAAGATACCGAGTTCCTCGTGCGCGGCGTTGTAGTAGTGGCCGGAGAACACCGCCAGACCGTTGCGGCTGCGGCCGAACGTGCCGCGAATGAACCCGCGGAATTGCCCCGAGCTGTCCACGTACTTGCCGTAGAAGATGCCCACGACCAGCGCCCCCATCGTGTCGCCGGGGGGCGTCTCCATTTCCGCGTCCTGCTCGCCCGGATCGTTCGGGTCGTGCGCCGGCGGATCGCCGGGCGCCGCGGCGTCCCCGGCGTGGGTCGTGGTGACGCCGATCTCCACGAAGCGGCCGAAGAGCACGCCGAGCGGCTCGCGCCCGGGGGAACGCCAGCGCCCGCGGAACAGGCCGCCGGTCGGCTCATCCGGCGCGGCGTTCGGGTCCGGACCCGCGTACCAGCCGGCCAGCAGGCCGAACGCCTGCGAGGGATCGATGCAGAGCGCCACGTCCGCGTCGCGCTGGCCCGAACCCTCGTCGAGCGTCTCGCCGGAATCGTCCACTTCCTGCAAGTCCTCGTCGGTGAGTTGTTCGTCGGTCGGCTGAAAGCCGCCGAAATCGTTGGGGTCGAAATCGTACTCGGGCAGCGTCTCGTTCTCGGCGCAGATATCGAAGATGGCCCAGCGGCCGGCGAAGACCTCGTCACCGCGCAACGTGGTCTGGTGGGACGCTTGCGGCGCTTCCGCGGTGGCGGTGCGCGGGCTGCCCCAGTGGCCCTTGAGCACGCCGGCATGCTGTTTGTCGCCATCGTAGATCCACCCCACGAACATGCGCCGGCCGTGCGGGGTTCGTCCGTATCGACCGCGCAGGAAGCCCTGGAACCGGCCCTCCGAGTCGATGTACTTGCCCTGGAAGGTGCCCGCCGCGGCGAGCCCCGCCGGTACGTCCCCGGCGGGCAACGGCGCGTAACTGCCGCGGAGGTAGCCCGTGACGGTTCCCCCGGAAGTGAACCAGCGGCCGCGGAAGATTCCGCCGGCTTCGTCGGGATCGCCCTCCGAATCGTCGGGCCACAGCCGTCCCGCCAGCATCCCGTGCGCCAGGATGAGCCCCTGGGCGGCCTGGCGCGAAGCGTCGTCGGTCTGCTCGTCGGCCACCACGTCGGCCGGGTCGATATCGACCGCGTCGGCATCCACATCCGAATACAGCGCCGGGTCTTCGCCGAAGTAGGGATCTTCGTCGGTCGGCTCGTCGTCGATCGTGGTGGCGTCGTCTTCGACGGCGATCTCGAGCTCGCCGAGCACCAGGCCGTCGTCATCGGTCGTTTCGACGCCGCCGTTGGGGTCTGCGCCCGACTCGCCGTTGCCCTCACCCGCTTGCGCGGCCGGGCCATCGCCTGGAGAACCGACAGACCCGGCGTCGGGACAGCCGCCGACGGCCAACACCAGCAACAGGCACGCCGCGATGGCGCAGCCACTGAGGAAGAATCTCGCCACGTTTTTTCTCCTTCGTTTCGGCCCGGAGAGCGGGCGGGGACCGCCACGGCGGCGGCGGACTCCGCGCAGAGCCCGCCGCGCCCGGCACTTGAATCGGGTTCAATAGGTTCGGATCGGAAGATGGCGCCAAGGACTGAAACCGACCCGCAACGATTGCCGCGCGCGTCTTTGGCGGTTTCTCCGGCGGTGCGCGATTATCGGCCGCGCCAGACCGCCGGGGGCTAGCGTTGCAACCCGTGCTTCTCCATGCGATGACGCAACGCCCCGCGGGTCAGCCCGAGCACGCGCGCGGCTTCGGAGGTGTTGTTCCCGACGGCCTCAAGCACGGCCTGAATCAGCCGTTTCTCGACCGACGCCAGCGTGCAGTCGCCGCCGGCGAAATCGAGCGGGATCACGCGCAGCGCTTCGGCCGGCGTTTCGCCACGCTGCGGCGTGATGCCCAACTGCTCGGGCTCGATCCGCGGCGTATCGTAGACCAGCACCGTACGCTGGAGCACGTTGGCCAACTCGCGCACGTTGCCGGGCCAGCGGTAGGCCCGCATCGCCGCCCGCGTCGATTCGGGAATCTCCGGTACCGGCTTGCGGAACTTGCGCGCAAACTGGCCCAGAAAGTGCTCGGCGAGCAGGAAAAGATCGTCGCCGCGTTCCCGCAGCGGGGGCAGCTCGACGCAGAACATCTTGAGGCGATAGTAGAGATCGGGCCGGAATTCGCCGCGCTGCACCTTGGCCCCCAGGTCGCTGTTGGTCGCCGCCATCACGCGGACGCGCGCCACGCGCTCGGTCGTTCCGCCCAGCCGGCGAAACCGCCCGCTCTCGATCGCCACCAGCAGCTTGGCCTGCACGCCGATGGGCATGTCGCCGATTTCGTCGAGGAAGAGTGTTCCCTCCTGCGCCGTTTCGAGCAGGCCCTTCTTGGCGTTCTTGGCGTCGGTGAACGTGCCGCGCTCGTGCCCGAACAGCTCGCTCTCGAAGAGGTTCTCCGGGATCGCGGTACAGTTGAGGTGCACGAACGGCCGGTCGGGATGAGGGCTGTGGTGGTGAATGTACCGGGCGATGACCTCCTTGCCCGTCCCCGTCTCGCCCAGCAGCAGCGTCGCCGACAGCGGCCCGCCGGCGTCGAGCGGCACGGCGGCGATCCGCTCTGCGAGCCGGATGGCCTCCTTCATCGCCGGACATTGGCCGATGATCCGCACGCGTCCCGATTCGCGCTGCTGGGCGTGCCGGTAGGCGTCGAGCTGGTTGCGGATGCGCCGGTTCTCGAGGCAGCGATCGACGGCGAGCGCGACTTCCTCCATCGAGAGCGGCTTCTGAATGAAATCCGCCGCGCCCTGTTTCATCGCCTTGACGGCGCGATCCACCGTACCGTGGGCGGTGATGATGATGATCGGAAAGTCCCAGCCCCGCTCGTGCAGCCTCCCGATCAGGTCGAGCCCGTTGGCGTCGGGCAGATGCAGATCGAGCAGCATGATGTCGGGAATCTGCCGGGCGCACTGCTCCAGCGCCGCCGCCCCGGTGTCGCAGACGCGGCACCCGTGGCCAGCCCGCTGCAACGCGAGCTGGATCGAGTAACTCAGGTTCTCTTCGTCATCGACGACGAGTACGTCTGCCATGCGACTCGCTCCCGGGTTGCGGTCCGCCGGACGAAGGCAGCGCTAGGCCACGCGCCCGGGCAGAACCGCGATGAACCGGCTGCCGCGCCCCGGTTCCGACTCGACACTGAGCCGTCCGCCATGGGCCCGCACAACCTTGGCCGCCATCGGCAGCCCGACGCCGCTTCCGTCGGGCCGGGTCGTAAAGTATGGAAGAAAGATCTTCTCCCGCAACTCCGCGGGGATGCCCGCCCCTTCATCCTCCACGACGAGAACCCAGCGTCCCTCCTGCCCGGCGTCCGGCTCGATCGAAACCCGCACCACCTGCCCCTCGCGGCACGCCTGGATCGCGTTGGTCATCAGCGCGACCAGCGCCTGCTCGAAATGCGAGACGTCCACCCGCACACGCGCCACCTCGGGGCTGACGGCGATTTCGATCGTAACCCCGCGCTTCTGGGCCATCGGCTGGAGCGCCACCGCGACGCTCTCGACGAGCTGCCGGGCGGTGACCTCCTCGGTGGACATCGCCATCGGCGTCACGGACTGCTGAAGGCGGCGCAGCCAAAGCTCGAACTGGTCGATCGTGCCGATGATCCGCTGCTGGTACTGGCGTATCTCCTCATCGTCCGGATGGGTCTGGAGCGTGGCCTCGGCCAGCCCGCGCACGCCGGCCAGCGGGTTGCGAATATTGTGGGCCAGTCGTGTGACCATCTCGCCCGCCGCCGCGAGACGCTCCTTTTCGACCAGCTCGCCCTGCATCTCGACAATCGTGGCCGCCATCTGGTTGACTTCCGCGGCGAGTTTGCCGAGCTCGTCCCGGCTGCGCGGGCGAATGCGATAGGCGAAGTTCCCCCGGGCGATCTCACGGGTCGCGGCGCGCAGGTCGGCTACCGGCCGCAAGACCCACCGGCGCACAAAGAGCAGCCCCACACCGCAAAGCAACAGCCCGACGACCGCATTGGCGATCAGGATCCATGTGACGCGCAGCCGGGTTTGCTCGGCGCGCGTCACCGCCGACTGGCGCTGAACGCTCGTGGCAACCGCCGCCGCACCGAGCAGCCGATCCAGCCGCACGAAGCACGCCTGGTAGTCGCGTTCCCGCAGTTCGTCACCCGCCAGACGGCGCCCAATCGCCGTCGAGACCTCGCGGACGGCCTTGCGGACCTCCGACCACTGCGGCGGCAGCTCTTCAGGATCGGCCTCGTCGAACGTGGCGAGAATCACCCGGATGCGGTCCTGCTGCGCCGCCAATTCGCGCCGGTCACGCCGTGAGAGCTCCGCGGTGTGCAGCAACGCCTCGCCGCGGCGCGCCAGCGTGCGCAGTTCGGCGAGACGGTCCTGGCGCAGCGTGGCATCCTGGTAGCCTCCGAACGCCGACTGGAAGTATACGAGGATACACCACGCCGACATCAGGAGGTTGACCGACAGCGATACGACGTAGATCAGCGCCAGGGCCGCGAACTTGTGCCGGAGCTGCACCTGCATACCGTGGCCTAGCGGTGGCGGGC
>CAYRXN010000006.1:0-5498 GCA_964428275.1 uncultured Planctomycetales bacterium
GTAGATGCCGCGGGAGTCGGTGTCCCCGCGCCGATCGCACTGATTTCCATCGAATCAAACCCAGCGTTGCGTGGTCTGCACGGGCGACGCTCCGCGTCGTCTCATGCGATGACGTTCACCAGCGACTCCGCCGCCGGTTCCGGGTCGGGTTCGCGGGCCGCCGGCGCCGCCGGCTCCGCAAGGAAGGATTCCGTTCCATCTCCCGCCGAATGCTCCGCATTCGACTCGGCCGCCCCGCCTTGCCCACCGCCGGCGAGGCCATCCTGCTGGGCGGGGCTTTGCTCCGCACTTCCAACCGCCGGGCTCGGCGGGCGTATCTCGATCCGCTCGAGCCGGATGCCGGAGGCTTCCAGGCCGTCCCGCAGCTTTTCCGTCTCTCGCGAGAGCAAGCGGTGTGCCAGTTCCGTACTCGTGTCGATCCGCACCGCGAGGGCGTCGCCGCGCAAGTCCAGTTGCAGCCGCAAGCTGCCGAGCGCGCCCGGTTCGAACCGCATCACCGTGTGCGACCGTCCACCTTTGAAGCTGGCCCGGATCACGCGCACCATTCGCTCGATGTTCTCGCTTCGGTCGGCATCTTTTGCCGCTCCCGTGAAGCGCGCCCGCTGCGGTCCCACGCGTGCTCGCCCTCCGCGCGGCTCGACGCCGCGGACTGCGATGCCGTCTGCGGCCCCCTTTCCGCCGCCCGCGGCGCCGCCCCTGACCGCCCCCGCCGCACGCCCCGCGCCGCCGCCGGTGGCGACGCCCGCCGGGCGGACGGCCGCCTGCGTCTGGGCCGCGCGAATCCGCGCCGCGGTCGCGAGGGCGCCGAGCGTCGGCGTGGGCGCCGGCGGATTTCGAACGCCGGCTCGATCCCCGCCCGCTGCGCTGGTCCGTGACGCTTGCCCGCTCCCGCTGATGGTCGCCGGCGGCGTCGTTCTGGCGGACGTGGGCGATTTCTGCGCCGTCGCCTGCGCTGAAGCCTTCTCGTCCGCCGCGACCTTGCGTGCCGCGTCGCCCTGCGCCTGGCCCTCCGGCGACGAGGACGCGCGCGTCGCGGGTTTCTCGCTGCTGGCCCGATGCAGTGCCTGGCGGAATTGCTCGCGCCGCTGCGCGAAGTGCTCCGCCCCCGCCGCGCGCGTCGCCTGTCGGCGAAAACTGCGGCTGCCGGGAGCGGCCCGCCGTTCGGCGTCCTGGATCACCGCGGCCGAACCGGTCGGCGCGAGGATTTCCGCCGCGTGCCGGCGCTCACGATCTCTGCGCAGCGCGCGGTCACGCGCCTGCCGCGTGGCTTCGTCCGCGTTGCCGGCCGCTTCGTCCAGGATGGGAATGAGGCACGCGCCGCCGGCGGGCTCGCCGCGCGCGGCGGGGGGGACAAGCAGGCTGACCTGCATGGCAACACCTCGACCCCGGCGGTTGGGCGGGGGTCCGTTTGTCAGTTGCCCGCGGTCTTCCCTGACCCCGGCGTGAACTGATCGACCGTTTGCTTTCCGAGCCGCTCCAGCAGCTCGTGCATGACCTTGAGTTCCTCGGGCGATTTCATCTGTCCGAGGATGTCCGCCGTCACCGATTCGGGCAGCGCCGCCAGCAAGCGCACGGCGTCGGCCGGCGACTGCCCGTAGGTCATCAGAATGTGCTGTTTGGCGAGTTTGGGTGACAGCCGCGCCACCAGCTTCTTCTGCTTCTCGAACCCCTCGTCGGTCGCCTTGCCGCGTTGCTCGGCGAGCTCCTTCCTGATGCGCGCCTGTTCGGCCTCGAACCGTTCCTGGGCAGAAATCAGGTGCTGGAGGGCCTTGTCGAGCAACCGGCGTTGCGCCACGCGGTCGCGATACGCCCGCTCGCCGAGCACGCGCCGGAGCTGATCCTCCTCGCGTTGTCGGCGAATCTCCTCGGCCGACCGTTTCTTGTCCGCGTCCTGACCGTTCTCGGCGGTCTGGCCGGCTTCGGTGGATGCTTTCTCAGTTTGCTCGTCTTCGCCGCGCAGCACCTTCGCGATCGCCTCGATCCGTTCGGGCGTCAGTCGCCCGCGCGCATAGAGCATGCCGACCAGCGCCCCAAGCGCCAGCATGTGCGCGATCGAGAGAACCGCAAACGCGTTGTAGAGCTTTCCGAGCACACTTGCTCCCGAGCACGCTGCCGCCCCGCGGCGACCGGCCGGCCGCCGCGAGCGGGTCGGCCCCAATCACCGTGCGCCACCGTGCCACCACGGCGAGCCGCGGCCCTGAACCCCGCGGTCCTGCGTTCCAACCGGGGGAGCAGGATCGCGCACGGCCATGTCAGGTTCTCGCGCCGCGGTACCTGTGCAACTGTTGTGCCACTTCGTCCGCCTCAGCCTGTTCGCGGCGGTTGTTTGCGCGTTTGTGCTGCTCCCAGCGGCGTTCGCGCAGTTTTTCGATGATGCGTTTTCGCGTGCGTGTCTCGCGCCATTCGGCCAGCAACTGGTCCAGTTGCGCAACGAGTTCCCGCCGGGCGGTGTGTCGTTGCGCGATCGTGGCGCGCAGGTGCGCAATCCACGCCCGCTGGCGCACCAGTTCCGCCGGCGCGAGCGTGCCGCGCTGTGCATCGAGCAGCGCAGCCTGCCGCCGGGCGATTTCCCCGGCGGTTTGCCGATTGAGCTGGTCGAGTTGCGCAATTTCCGCTTGTTTGGCGCCGACTTTGCGCTTGGCTTCGCGCTCGCGCATGCCGCGGATTCGCAGGAGAGTTTCGAGGCGGAAGGTAAAACGCTTGGCCATGCTCTCGCCGTCCGTGGCGGATTCTCATCGCGGCGCGCTCCGCGTCCCGCATCGGCCCGCCGTCCGGGCCATCCCCGGATGATTCATCGGCTCTCCGCCCGCCGCGGGTGTAGCCCGGGCCACCGCACGGCACCGGGCTCAACATCGGGGGGTGCCGGTCAGCCCGCGTCCCGAAGGCAACTGCGTTACGAGCTCGCCGCCGGCTGGCCACCGGGGGCGGGTCTGGCACTGGCGGCCTTCGCCCCGGTTTTCTCGATCAGCTCGCCGAGCGCACGCAGGTCGCGGGCCGTCTGCTCGAACGTGTGGCCCGCGGACCGATCCTGGCGAAGAAAGTCCGTGACGGTTTCGCGGGTCTGCACGGCCACGTCGTACTCGACGTTCGCCCCGGCCACGTACGCCCCGATGCTCACCAGGTCTTCGATGTCGTCCCACGTCGCCAGCACCCGCCGCACGCGCAGCGCCGCCTGCTGCTGGGCCGCGTCGGTGACGTCCGGCGCGACGCGGCTGATGCTGTTGAGTACGTCGATCGCGGGGTAGTGGCCGCGGTTGGCCAGCCGCCGTGAGAGCCAGATGTGCCCGTCGAGAATGCCGCGGACCGCGTCGGCCAGCGGCTCGTCGATGTCGTCGCCCTCCACGAGCACCGTGTAGATGCCGGTGATGCTGCCGCGCCGGGTGCGTCCGGCCCGTTCGAGCAGCCGCGGCAGGAGCGCGAACGTGCTGGGCGGGTAGCCCTTGGCGGTCGGCGGTTCGCCGGCGGCGAGCCCGATCTGCCGCTGGGCCATCGCCAGCCGCGTGATCGAATCGACCATCAGCAGCACGTCGTGGCCCTGGTCGCGGAAGAACTCGGCGATCGCGGTGGCATGAAAACACGCCCGCACGCGCAGCGCCGGCGCTTCGTCCGACGTACACGCGATGACCACGCTGCGCCGCAGACCCTCGGGGCCGAGATTGTTTTCGATAAAGTCGCGCACTTCGCGGCCGCGTTCGCCCACCAGCGCGATCACGTTGACGCTCGCCTGGGTGTGCCGGCAGATCATGCCCATCAGCACGCTCTTGCCCACGCCCGTGCCGGCGAAGATGCCCAGGCGTTGTCCGCGCCCCGCCGTCAGCAGGCCGTCGATCGCCCGGATTCCCAACCCCAGCGGTCGGTCGATCGGCAGGCGATCGAGCGGAGCCGGCGCGTCGGCATACAGCGGTTGACGCACGTTGAGCACCGGCGCCACCCGCCCGTCGATCGGATTCCCGCGCGCGTCGATCACCCGCCCGAGCAGATCGAGCCCCACCGGCACGCGCGGAACGCCGGAAACGCACGTGACCGGATCATCGGGCGCCAGCCCCGTGGCCTCACCCAGAATCGACAACACGGCCCGCTCGCCGGCCAGTCCGACCACCTCGGCCTCGACGTCGCCCTCGCGCCGCGTGGCGATCCGACACCGCGCCCCCACCGGCACCGGCAGCCCGACCGCGGTCACCGTGAGCCCCTGCACGGAATCGATCCGTCCTTCGATGCGCTCGGCGATCAGCGACCCGACCTCGCGGCGCACGTGCGCGAACACATTCATCCCCGGCGGCGCGATCTCCGCCACGAGCGTTTCGAGTTGTGCGTCCGAGGTTCCGTTCATCGTTCCGTTCGCCCCCCACGTCGTCACGCCGTCGAGCCACGGTCGGTTCCCCCCCGCCTGTGGCACCGATCTGCCACCGGCGGCCCGAAGTGTGGCGCGGTTCAGTCCGCCCGGCCCTCGCCTGGATCATCGCGTCCGCCCGGCGCGTCCGACGAATCGAGCAGTGCCCGCGCGATGCGGTCGATCTGCGTCTCGATTCGCGCGTCGATCGTGCCGTGCCGCGTCGTGATCCGGCAGCCGCCGGGCCCGACTTCGCGATCCTCGACGACGTGGATCGAGTCCAGGGTGGCGAGTCCGCGGGCGAGCTCGGGCAACGCGTCGCGCAGGGCCTCGCACTGGCTCGGATGCAGGTGGATTTCCAGATCGTGTTCGTGCCGCAGCATTTCCAGCGCGGTGCGCACGTTTTCCTCCGCCGCGCGCGTGCCGCGTCCCACCTCGTGCTTGCACACGCGCCGGGCGATCGCGAGCGCGAGGCCGATCAGCTCGCGCTGCGCCTCGGCCAGCAGACGGCGTTTGCTCTCCTGGAAAGCCGCGAGACCGGCGCCGAGGGCGCCTCCCAGTTGCTCGAAATCGCGTCGCGCCTCGGCGAGCGCCCGATCGGCGGCTTCCTGGCGTGCCTGCGCGCGTCCTTCGCGCCGGCCCTGCTCGAGCCCCTGCGCGTGGGCCTGGCGTTCGATTTCCTTCGCCCGTTGCCGCGCGGCGAACTCGGCGCGACGGAGGATGTCGGCCGCCGCCTCGCGGGCCTTCTGCACCGTTCGGCGGGCCTGTCCCTCGAAGTCCTCGAAGGAGAACGCCGGGCGGGAGCGGTGATTGTCAGGACGAACGATTCCGGGCACGTGTGTTCCCTTTGCGAATAGCGGACAGCGAACGACGAACAGCGAATCGCCCTTCGCTACCTTGTTGCGTCAGAATGCGAATGGCAAGTGCCGAATGGCGAGTTGCCGTTCGCTTGCTCGTCGCCTTCGTCGCTGTGTCCCTTGATCCCTCAATCCCTTGATCCCTCAATCCCTGATCCCTCGGTCCCTTGGCGAATGCCGAATGCCGAATGGCGAATGGCGAATTACCCTTCGTTGCCTCCGTCCCTCGGCCCCTCAGTCCCTCCGTCCCTTGATCCCCTAATCCCTTGATCCCTCAATCCCTTGATCCCTCGGTCCCTTGGCGAATGCCA
>CAYRXN010000007.1:0-4780 GCA_964428275.1 uncultured Planctomycetales bacterium
GAGGATCGCCAGCGACGTCGTTTGCGTGCCGGAGAACCGTCCGCCGTCGCTCAGGTCGCTGCCGTTCATCCGCCACTGGTAGTCGTACAGGATGTTGTTCTCGACCGAGACCGAGAAGACCACCGGGTCGCCTTCGGTCACCGAAGCGTCCTGCGGCTGGCTGAGAATGTTGGCCACGTTCGTGTCGACGATGATCTCGGCATCGTCCGAAGTGGTCGTGCAACTGGTCACCGGATCGGTCACGACGCAGTTGTAGTTGCTGGCCGAATCGGCGGCCGTGGCGCCGAAGATGGTCAGCGTGTCGCTGGTTGCGCCGAAGATGTGCGAACCGTCATCGACCAGGTCGGTCGTGCCGATACGCCACTGGTATTCGGGCAGGACGGCATCGGTCGCGACGGTAAGCTGAACGAAATCACCCTCGCAGACCGATTGCGAGGGCTCGGGCTGCTGCGTGATCGCCGGGCCACTCTGCGACAGGCACGCACGCGTGTCGCGGTAACCGGTGATGGCATTGATCGACCGCGAACCGAACCGGGTTACGTCGCCGGCGCAGCCGCCCAGTCCCGAACACATGATGTAGCAGTCGCCGTCGCCGTCACAGTGCTGGGCGCTCCAGTTGTGGCCGACCTCGTGGGCCGTGAGCCCGACGCGGTTGGTCATGTTGGTCGTGAAACGCGATTGCGACAGGCCGTAGCCGTTGCTGCTGTTGCAGATGACCGAGAGCCAGGCAACGCCGATCACGGAGCCGTCGATGTTCTTGCCGGTCATGAGATGGGCGATGTCGCGGTGGACGGAACCCTGGTTCGTGTTCCATTCGGTGCGGAACTGGTTGAGCAGCGTGCCGGCATCGGTGGAACTGTAGGGGTCGGGTTCGGAGGTGCGCACGATCGTCGTGGTCAGATCGTAGACGATGTCCGTGTCGCGGTCGTAAATGACTTCCATCGCGTTGAGCACGTTCTCGATGTCAGCCTGCGTCGCCGACACGGAACTGCCGTTGCGCTGATAGAACTCGACATCCGCGTCGAACGCGATTTCGCAGGTCATCGGGCACGTGCCGCGCGTCTCGTAACCGCCGCCGGTGTCCGAGCCACGCTTGAGGCCCTGTTCCTGACCCTCGATCGGGTCCAGCAGGTCGGTGCCGCAAACGCCGTCGATGGGGCGAACGTCGGATTGGCGATACACGACGTGCACGACGCGGTTCGCATCGGGCAGCGCGTCGGTCAGCGGCTGAATACCCCACTGGACTCCGTCGCTGACGATCAGCGCTTCGAGCTGGCCGTTGAGCAATGAAGCCGCAGCCCGGCTGTCGGGGGCCTCGGCCAGCCCGCCCTGATACGTGCGCACCGGCGGGGGGGCGACCTCGATCATCTGGCCGTCGGGCCCCGGCACGAGCAACCGGAAGTCGGGGCTGCGGACGCTGTGGCGGTCGAGCACGAGCGTATACTCGACTCCGTCAAGCAGGATCGGCACAACGATCGACTCGGCCCCGTCTGGAGGCAGGTCGAGATCGATGAGCTGATAATCATCCACATTGAGCCGGTTGCAGATGGTCTGCTCGACCGTTTGCGATTGCTCGGCCGCCCGGGCCTGTGTGCCCAGCGAGACCAGACATACCGCCAACCCGGCCAGAGAAAGCCGGGCGAGTGCCGATAAGGATCTGTGGTTGCGCATGTTTCCTCCAGTTTCCGAGAGAATGTGCCGTGTCCGATGAGCTGCTGACGTGCGTTCAGCGTATAGCTCCCTCGCACCCATTATAGACCGGCAGGGCAAGGGGCCAGCCAGAAAAAGACGTGAAATGGCCATATCCGGCGAGACGGGCGATGTGTCCGATAATGACAGGCTTGGCGCACAGAAAAGGCCCGTCGGATGAGGCGCGGCACACCACCGCCTGCGCAATCACCGTGATCGGCGGGGAAAACCGTCCATGCCGCGGCCAGCCGGACCGACCGGCTAGGCCTTGGTCGCCCGGAGGACTTCCTGCGGCGTCGTGTGGCCGGCGCGGACGATCCGCCAGCCTTCCTCACGCAGCAGACGCATCCCCGCTTCCTGCGCCACGGGGATCATCTGCGACGCGGAGCGGCGCTCCAGGATCATCTCGCGCAGCTCGTCGTTCATCGTCATCAGCTCGAACACCGCCCGCCGGCCGGCGTAGCCGGTCTCGCGGCAGTCGCGGCAGCCACGCCCGTGGTAGAGCACCTCGCCGGGCTCGTAAGCGAAGTCCGGCGGCAGCGTCTTGGGGTCTTCCGGCACCCACTCCTCGCGGCAGTTGGAGCAGATCGTGCGCACCAGACGCTGAGCCAGAACACCCTCCACGGAACTGGAAATCAGGAACGGTTCGACGCCCATATCGAGCAGACGCGTCGTCGCCGAGACCGAATCGTTCGTGTGCAGCGTGCTGAACACGAGGTGGCCGGTCAGCGATGCGTTGATCGCGGTTTCCGCGGTTTCCAGGTCGCGAATCTCGCCGACGAGAATCACGTCGGGGTCGTGCCGCAGAAACGCCCGCATGGCCCGGGCGAACGTGAGCCCCACCTTGGGCAAAGCCTGCACCTGGTTGATCCCGTCGAGGTAGTACTCGACCGGGTCTTCGATCGTCAGAATCTTGAGCTCGGTGCTGACGATGGCGCTCAGCGCCGCATAAAGCGTGGTCGTCTTACCGGACCCGGTCGGGCCGGTCACGAGCACGATCCCGTGAGGGCGGTGGATCAGGTCGTCGAACCGCTCGAAGACGTCGCCTTCCATGCCGAGATCGTGCAGGTTCAGGCTGACCGCGCTGCGGTCGAGAATCCGCAGCACGACGCCTTCGCCGAACGTCATCGGAATGATGCTGACACGCAGGTCGATCTCGCGGCCGTGGGCCCGCAGCTTGATGCCGCCGTCCTGGGGCAGCCGCTTCTCGGCGATGTTCAATCCGGAAAGGATCTTGATGCGGCTGATCACGGCGTTCTGAAAACGGCGGATTTCGGGCGGGACGTTGGCATGGTGCAACACACCGTCGATGCGATAACGCACCTGGAAATCGTTCTCGAACGGCTCGAAATGGATGTCGCTGGCTCGCTGGTCGATCGCTTCGAGGAAGATCTCGTTGACGAGCTTGATGACCGAGGCTTCCTGGGCCATCTGCACGTCCAGGTCTTCCGACTCGACCCGCATCTCGTCCACGACCTCGATCTCGTCGCCCGCGTCGGCGACCATCTCCGTCAGAACGTCGCCGGCGACGCCGTAGAACGCCTTGATCATCTTGTGGATCGTGTCACGCGTGGCGAGCACGGTCTCGACCGGCATGTTGATCGCGGCCCGCAGGTCGTCGATCGCGTACATGTTGTACGGGTCCGAGGTCGCGACGCGGATGGCCCGGCCGTTGCGCGATACGGGCATCAGGCCGTACTTGTGGACGATGCGACTGGGGACGAGGCGGACGACCTCGGGGTCGATGTCCTTTTCCGATAACTCGACAACCGGCATCGCGAAGTGCTCGCTGCACACCTTGAGCACGTCGCGTTCCTTGACCAGCCCCATGCGAATGAGAACCTGGTCGATCCGGTCGTTGCCATTCTGCCGCGCAGCCGCCTCGGCAAGCTGCTCGGGCGTGATCAGTCCCTTCTTGACGAGTGCCTCACCCAACGGCATCGCGCAACCTCTTTTACAGCAAGAACCTAACGGATGTGCACGCGACAGGGCGCGCGCTGCTCCCGCATCTTATACACGGCATCGACCATCCGATTGCACGACGTTACCGCCGCCGAGCCGGATTGGCCAGCCCGGGGGGGAGTGGGTGAACAGGCGAAAAACTGATAAGGTGAAAAGAGCAGCACCACGCCGCCTTCGGCCGCAGCCAGGAGGGGAGGCAACGAGGGGCGGAGAGACGGAGGAAGGAAGGGACGAAGGGGTGAGGTACCGAAGGGCCTTTCGCCATTCGGCATTCGGCATTCGCCATTCACAAAGGGATCGAGGGATTCAGGGATTGAGGGAGCAAGGGACACAGGCACGCAGGCCAAGGGACGGAGGGACGAAGGGACACAGGGACGAAGGGGTGAGGTACCGAAGGGCCATTCGGCATTCGGCATTCGGCATTCGCCATCCAGGAACCGGGGGGACGTAAGTCAACGGCGAGCCGCGGGGCCGACGCCTTCCCGGTCTTCGGTTCCCGTGCGGAGAACCGATTCCCGGGCGCGCAACCACACGAGAACCACATGTTGATCACGTTCCTGCTGCTGACCACGTTCTGCCAGACCGCGGCCGAGCCCAGGCTGGCCAGGCTCGACAACGGGCTGCGGGTCGTGGTGATCGCGGACCACGCGTTGCCGCTGGCGAGCGTGCAGCTCTGGTACGCCGTCGGTTCGGCGGACGATCCCGAGGGGCAGCCGGGCGCGTGTGCGCTGGCCCGTGCGATACTCGCGACGCGCGACGACGTGACGCTGCGCCTCTCCGCTGCCGGCCTCGAAACCACCGGCCGCGTCCTGCCCGACGCCACCTGCTTCGCCACGCTCTGCCCTCCGTCGTGGCTCGGGACCGTTCTGGAGGCGGAAGCCCGGCGGATGACGCCACTGTCGCGCGAGCGGCTGGGCGGGGCGCTTGCGAGGTTGCGCGTCGCCGGTCGCAGGCCGGATCCCGAACAGGACGCCTGGGACGCCGTGCTGCCCGCCATGTTTCCAGGCGGGGCTTACGGATGCGCTGCCGGCCCGCCGAATGGCGGCCCTTCCGCGGAGTCGCTCCGCGGCAGCGTGGATCGGCTGCTGCACCGCGGCTTCACGGCGGGCCACGCCACGATCCTGATCGC
>CAYRXN010000008.1:0-8221 GCA_964428275.1 uncultured Planctomycetales bacterium
GCCGGCTGCGTCTCCGGCGGTGTCGCGGTATGCGCCATCGCCGTAATCCGGTGGAGCAAGTCCTGCTCCAGCAGCCCGTCGCGTCCGAGGGGCACCCAGTGCTCGACGGCGGTCGTCCGCGCCCGCACGCCCGCCGTCGTCGGCAGCCGCTCGCTGTAGATCGCCAGGGCCCCCGAGGTGGTCGTGACCTGCCGCTCGGGCGTACTGTAGCGCTGTTTATCCACCTCGACCGCGACGCGAACCTCGCCCGGGCGCGCCGGTCCCGCCGGCTCAACCCGCACGGTCACGATCCGCCGAATCGTGTGGATGCTGGATTCGAGAAGTTGGTACGGCCCCAGTGCGTCGCGGCGCCAGAACTCGAACCACTGCTGGCTCGTTACCGGACGACTGACGATCACCCCCTCGTAGCGGTCGATGCGCTCGAGCGGAAACCCCCGTTGGCGAAGAACTTCCGCCGCCGTCTCGACCATTGCCTCGCGGTCGGCGACGTGCAGCAGGGCCTGCGTCGGACCGCTCGGCGGCGCCGGCGCCCGGCACCCACAGAGAAAAATCACGATGCCCGGCAAGAAAAATGTGGGGGTGATAACGCGCATGCGCGCATGATAGATGTCCGCGCGGCGTTTGCAACCCACCGTCTATCAGACCAGCGCGGACCCGGTGCGCCGCCAACGAAGCTGTCGGCCAGATTCTGCGGAAACTTCAACAAAACAATTCAAGAATATCACTGGAAGCTGTCGTGTCCCCCTTCAAGTCCCCGCGTCGGCAAGGCGGCCGACGCGGGGGCCGTTTTTTTTACCCCCCCGCAGCCAAGCCCCGTCGAGTACCCGCCGCGCAGGTTTCCAGCAGCGCCAGGCCCAGCAGTACCAGGGCGAGCAACCGGGCCGGGTCGCGTAACCTCACAAGCCGGCCCCACCACCTCTCCGTCGCGCCTCCGCCCGCTTGAGGCGTTTCGATCTCCACCGCCGGCGTGCCGAGCAACGCGCGCAGGCGCTTCACCGAAACCGCCGACAGATCGGATTCCGCCGGCGGCCAGTTGACGGCGACCATCGCGGCGGCGGGTCTGCCCGCGGGGCGGATCGCCACCAGGCCGGGCCGCGACGCCGGCCAGCCGTCGCGCGGCGCCCCATCCACCAGGCGCACGGGGCGCGGCGGCTCCCCCGCGACGATGTCTTCCAGGCGAACCGTCGCGGCGGCCGGCAGGCCGGGGAACGCCGTCCGATCCACCTGACCGACACGCAGATCGGCGACCGCGTCGGCGGGACCGAGCGCATCGGTCATCAAGCGGTAGAGCCACGAGAGCAACCCCGCCGCCCGCACGCCCAACTCGCTCCACGCCGGATCGGGCGAGGTGGTCAGCAGCACGACGCGGCCGCGGCCCCACGGACGCTCGAGAATCGCCGGCCGCTTGTCGCTGTAGCGGGCGAGGATCGTCACGCCGTCTTCGATCCCCGCCGGCAGCACGCGGCGCCGGACGGCGGCCCGGGTCATCTCCGCGATGCTCTCGTCCGAGGCGAACGGTCCGCCGGGCTCCCACGCCAGGCTCGTCACGGTCTCGAGCGTCTCGACCGGCCGCATCGCCCGCGCGATCAGGCGGCGCAAGCCCGGCCAGTCGCCGGCCTCGTCCGCCGACCCGGGAACGAGCAGAACGGTCGCGCCCCGTTCGGCCCGCGAAAGGAGCGCGCGCCGCTGGGCCTCGTTCAGCTCGACGCCACCGATCAGCACGACGAACTCCGGCTGCTCCGCCGCTGCGTGGCCGCCGGCGGCCGTGAGGTCCCGGGGAGCCAGCGCGCGGAACTCGACGCGCTGCGCGTCGGACGGCAGCGATTCGGGTGCGATCAGGTTGCGCATCAGCAGCGCGCTCAAGTCCGCCGCCCCATCGCCGGCGCGCCGCACGAGCCACGCCCGCGGCCGGCGGCCGACCTGGCACACGACGTAACGCCGCTGATCGAAACGCAGGCGGTCCGACGGCTCGATCTCGAACGCAAACCCGTACACCCCCGGCGGACGCGGTGGAAGGACCAACGTCACGTCGAGCGTCGCACCCGCCGCCACGCGCTGGGGACCGAGCCGGCGCACCACCCGGCCACCTTCCCGCACGACCAGCTCGCAATCGGCGTCGAGCCCCTCGGCCGCGATCTGCGCTCCGAGCCGCAGCGGCAGCGTCTCCGGGTGCAGCCCGCGCGGCCCCCACGCCGCGACGAGCGACAGGTTGGTCCGCGTTCGGCCGGTGACGCTGTGTACCCGCACGGCGATGTTCTCGATCCCCGCCAGGACACCGGAGGGCACGTCGCGCCAGGCGTGGCGGGCGTTGTCCGTGAACACCACGATACGGCGACTCGGCTGCCGGGCCGCCTGGAGCATCTCGACCGCCCGGCGCAGTGCCGCCCCCAGCGGAACCGCGTGCGGACGACCGCCGGGCGATCGGATGGCTTCGCGCACCCGATCGAACGTGTCAGAGAGCGGTATCGGGTCACGGGCGGGGTCGGCCCACACCAGTCCGAGTTGTGACGGCTGCGGCCAGGCGCGCGCGGCCTGGACAAACGCGGCGGCGTGGCGCCTTTGCTCATCGAGCAGCGTCGTCCGGGCGTCCAGTGCGTAGCGCAGACTCCACGAGTCGTCGAACACCAGCACGCAGGCGACCGGGCCCTGCGCGACCACGCCGGGGGCTGCGGGAGAACACGTCGGGCCGGCCAGCAGAAACACCAGCAGGGCCACCAGCGCCGTGCGCACGAGCAGCAGCCACACGTTGCGAACGCGCTGGGCGCGCTGCCCCGAAGCCAGCGCCGCGTGCAACAACGCCAGCGGCGGAAAGATCACCCGCCGCGCGCGCGGGCGCAGCAACAGGTGCACGACCAGCGGGATGCCGGCGGCGATCAGGCCGACCAGAACTGTCGGGGCCAACAGCTGCATGCTCGATCCGCAAGCGGCAAAAGTTCCTGTACAACCGTCTCCGACAAAGGTATTCTACGCGCAGGCTTATATTCCAGGTTGCACGGAAGGACAAATCGCCGCCGCCATGTCACTTGAACCTCTGGAAACCGCTGCGGGCAGCGACTACCCCGCCTGCCGACAACTGTCGGTGTTCGTGGAGAACCGGCTGGGCCAGTTGCTGCGGCTGACACGCCTGTTCGAGGGGACCGAGATTCACATTGTCGCGGTCGCCGTCGCGGGGGCCACCGACTGCGCGATCGTGCGCCTGCTGGTGGACGATCCCGACGCCGCCCACTCGACGCTGTGCGACGCGAACTTCGCGGTCAGCGAGTCGGAAGTCCTGGTGGTCGAGCTCCCGCCGGGCAAACGCGGCATCCGGCGCGTCTGCGAAGCGCTGATCGCGGGCGAGGTCAATATGAACTACATTTACCCGCTTTTTCCGCTCGAACGCTACGGTGCGTGCATGGCGCTCCAGGTGGACAATCTCGCGCTGGGGGCCGCGGTTCTCCAGGGACGCGAATTCAACCTGCTCGACCAGAGCGACCTGTAACCCCCGGCCATGCGGCCGCCGCTTTCCCAACCCCGGCACCACGAATGGACGATGTCCGACGGCTACGTCGTCGCCGGGCGCGTCTGGCCCCCCCGCCGCCGCCGGCCGCGGCGCTCGATTCTCTATCTTCACGGCATCCAGTCGCACGGCGGGTGGTTCGAGCACTCCGCCTCGCTGCTGGCCGAGGCCGGCGACGCGGTGATCCTGCCCGACCGGCGCGGCAGCGGGCTGAACAAGGCCGCGCGCGGCGACACACCCTCCATGCAGCGCTGGCTCGACGATCTCGACGAAATCGCCGCCTGGGCCGCCGGGCGCTTCGGCCCGCCGCGCACCGACGTGGTCGGCGTGAGCTGGGGCGGCAAACTCGCCGCGGCGTGGGCGCTCCGTCGCCCCGAGCAGGTCGTGCAGTTGCTGCTGATCGCGCCGGGGCTGTACCCCAAGGTCGATGTCGGCATGCGCACCCGGCTGGCCATCGGGCGCTGCGTCGTCACGCGCCCGCGGCGGCGGTTCGAGATTCCCCTGAGCGACCCGGCCCTGTTCACCGACAACCCGGCCGGCCGGGCCTTCATCCGCGACGACCCGCTCAAGCTTTCCCGGGCCACGGCGCGGTTCTTCTGGCATTCGCGCAAGCTCGACCGCCTGCTGCTGCGCGCCGGCCACGCCCGGCTGCGGACCGACGCGACGCTGCTGCTGGCCGCGGACGACCGGATCATCCGGCAACAGCCGACGAAAAACTGGTTTGAGCGCGCCACCGGCGGCGCCGGGCGCGTGCTCGTCCTGCCGGGGACGCATACGCTGGAGTTCGCCGCGCACCCCGATCGCTTTTATCAGACATTGACATCCTGGGTGTCCCAAAAACACAACCCCGGCAATATGCGTGAGTTGTAAACTTTTTCGTTGCTACCCCCGCCTGCCGTCGATAGAATCGTCCCAACTGGCTTGTGCCAGGCGTGCAGTTCCCCGCCGGGGATGTGGCGCTCACCTGGTAGGGACGGTCAAGAACACGGACGTTCGCGGTCGATTTCAAGGATGAACACCAACACGTTTGGCAGTCAGGGAGCTTTGATGTTTCCACAGCGTAATACCGCACGGCATTCCATCACCCGCATCACCATTGTCACCATTGCGGCCTGTCTGGTGCTCGGCATGCTCAACAGCGATCAGACCGGCGCCAGCGCCGTCGCGGGCGATTCCGATAAGGCTCCCCCGGTGACCCAGCCGCCGGCGCGGCTCGTCGCGGCCGCGGCGGTCGCCATCGAGGCGGTCCCGGCCGATTCCGCGGGGAGCGTGGACGCGCTCCGCGACCTGGCCCGGCGCGATCCGACGGCGTTCATGCGCATGTGCCTCGACCGCTACGAGCGCGACATCCGCGACTACACCTGCGTCTTCCACAAACACGAACGCATCAGCGGCAAGCTGCGCAAGACCGAAGAAATCGAGGTCCGTTATCGCGAGTCGCCCAAGTCGGTCTTCATGATCTGGCGCAAGAACGCCGACCAGGCCAAGCGCGTGCTGTTCCGCGACGGGCCGGAGTACGTCAACGACAAGGGCGAGAAACTCGCCCGCATCGAGCCGGCCGGGGCGCTGATCCGCCTGGTCGTTTCGGACATCATGATGCCGATCCACGGCAAGCGGGCCCGCAAGTCGAGCCGGCGGCCGATCGACCAGTTCGGATTCCGGGCCGCGTTGGAGAAGCTGCTGGCGGACAACCGCCGGGCCGCGAGCAGGGGCGATCTGGACTTCCGCTTCGCCGGCGAGAGCGAGGTGGACGGCCGGCCGACGTTCGTGTTCGAGCGGACGCTGCCATACGGCGGCCCGCAGGGCGCGTACCCCAACGCCCGCATGGTCATGCACATCGACCAGCAGTGGCTCCTGCCGACGGCGATCTACACCTACGCCGACACGGCGGGCAAGAAGCTGCTCGGCAGCTACGTCTACACGGCGGTCGTGCTGAACCCGGATCTCAACGACGCCGCGTTCCGCTTCTGAAGGCTCCCGCAAGGCCGGCTGGAGAGGATCACCCTCTGACCGGGTGCGCGGAGAGGACGAAGCGGCCGCTGTCCCCGTTCGAGACGGGCAGTTGAAGGCACGGTCATCCCGTTGCGTTGCCCGGCCCGCAGGAAAGACAACGCCGATAAGGGGCGCATACGAGACCCTGTCCTTGCGGACGGCTGCGTCTGGAGCAGAGCCCCAGGATCCCCCTTGCGTGCGGCCCGGATCTCCTCCCTTCGCCCCCACGTTGATCCCTCGAACACGCAGGAGACCGGCGTTGCGGAACATGAGGCGGATGATAAAATACCCGCGTAATCGGCGTGCAGCCGCGGGCCCTTGCCGCATCCCGGCACCTGTCGGCCGGGCCGGGTCGCGGCGCCGACAAGACAATCGCTAACCGATTGCGACCAATGGTATTAGAGCCGAAGTGGCGGAACTGGCAGACGCGCGGGATTCAAAATCCCGTCCTGGCAACAGGGTGAGGGTTCGAGTCCCTCCTTCGGCAATCCGCGAGCACCCCGTTCCCGCGGGATTTCGGGCCCGTTCTGGCAGGGGGCGGCCTGTGACCAATCAAGCGGTTTGCCCGTTTGGCCGACGAAAAGCTGGTGCGCTGATGGTTCGCGCCGACCCGACAGACAGGAGGTGCCCGCGTGCTGGCGCTCGTCGTCGATGACGCTTGTGTGGAGCGGCGCCGCGTGCGCGAGGTCGTCGTGCGCGAAGGCTGGGCCTTCAGCGAAGCGGCCGACGGGGCCCAGGCCCTCCTGCTGATCCAGTCGCTCCGGCCGAGCTGCCTCATCACCGATCTGGCCATGCCCCACATGGACGGGCTCACGCTGCTGCGCGAGCTGCTCGACCGCCGCATCGACATCCCCACGATCGTCATCACTTCCGACCGCCAGCGCGAGACCCGGCTCAAGTGCAAGCACCTGGGCGCGATCGACGTGTTGCCCAAGCCGTGGGACCCGGCCCGGCTGATCGGGTTGCTGGACGAGGTGCGGCGGATGCTCGCCGACGGCGACGCCTGAGGCACCGCCGCGCTGCATTTCGTCAACCGGTTTCCAGAAGCCGCACGAGCCCGTCGAGCGCGGTGCGCAGTTGGCCGCGCTGCGTATCGAGCTCGTGGTTCAACTCGCTGACGCAGGTTTCCAGCAGGTAGCAGCGCAGCAGCAGCCCCACGTCGGCACGGCCGGGCGGCAGCAGGTCGGACTCGCCCAGCGTGCCCAGGTACGACTGGAGGAACGCCGCCGACACCCAGGTCTGCCAGAACAGGGCCGCCGGCCGCAGCCACGCCAGCTCGTCGTGATCGGTGGGGATGTCGGCGGCCCGCGTGGCCAGCGAGGACGTGGCGGCGTAGTGGAACGAGCGCAACATGCTGGCGACGTCGCGCAGCGGCGAGTGCTTGAGCCGGCGTTCGCTCAGGCGGCGGCCGGGCTCGCCCTCGAAGTCGATGATGACGAAATCGTTGCCGGTAAACAGCACTTGCCGCAGGTGATAAAACCCGTGGCAGCGGATGCGCTTGGCCTTCATCGGCCGCTCGCGCAGCGGCCGGGGAATGTCGCACAGCTCCTGCCGGCGGCCGAGGACGTAACGGGCCGGATCGCGCGACTCGCCCGGCAGGGCTTCGTACTGCTTGAGCAGCCGGTCGAGCGCGTGCCGCACGGCGGCGTTGATCGCGTGCGAGAGCGCCTTGCGGTGGAAGTCGGTCAGCGGCTCGGCGTCGAACGCCGGGTCGCCCTCGCTCGCCGCCAGGGCCAGGTGCATCTGCCCCGTCCGCCGGGCCAGCAGCCGGACCGATTCGAGATAGGGCCCCAGCAGGCGGGCGACGTGCGGGGGAACCTCGCCCTCGGCCAGCGCGAGCGGGTCATCGGTGGGCGGCGCGAGCTGGTCGATCTGATCGACGTGCCCGAGCGCTTCTTCGAGATAGTCGCCCACCGCGTCGAGCGTATGCCCCCAGGCGTCGCCCTCGTTGGGCACGTAGGTGTGCAGCAGCGCCGTGGTGATCGGCTCCTCGTTGCGGCGGTGGTACTCGACCGTGCCCGCCACGCGGGCCACGTGGGCGAAGTCCTGGCGGTCCGCGAGGTAGCGTCCCATCTCGACCTCGACGTTGACGCCGCTCTGTACCCGCCGCAGGTTCTTGAGGATGTACTGCTCGCCGAAGACGACCGACGCGTTGCGCTGCGTGACGCGGTGCGGGACCGGGTGCGGCAACGTCTTGGCGTTGCGCAGCATCGGGCGGAAATCGCGCGCCACCGACGCGACCAGCGTACCGGCGCCGCCACGCAGGCGCTTGCGCTGGCGCATCGCGTTGAGGATCATCACGGCGTAGTCCTCGTCGTAGGCGGCGTCGAACAGCACGCCATCGACGTCGAAGTCATCGACGTGCACGTCGGCCAGAATCGTGCTCGGGTTGTTCTCGCGCAGCGAGGCCGCCTTCTCGCCGGTGGCGAACGCCAGCGGGAGCAGGTACATCTCGGGCTCGCCCTGCACGTAGTTGACCTGGAGCAACACGTCGCAGGCCCGCATCCCGTTCATCGCGATCGGGATCGTGTCGAGAAACCGCACCGAGCGGATGTCGCGGTGCTTGCGCCGGAACCACTCGCTCCACTTCAGGAACGCCGGCATGACCGCTTCGAGCGTTTCCCGCGAGCGATCGTGCAGCACCTCTTCCCAGATCGTGGACACGCTCAGCTGCGGCGGCTGGTAGGTCGCCCGGCGGCCCTCGATCACCAGCGGACACACCTGTTCGAG
>CAYRXN010000009.1:0-6570 GCA_964428275.1 uncultured Planctomycetales bacterium
TGGCCCAGGAAGAAGTGATGATAGCGGGGCCCGCCGCCTTTCCACGGAAGCGAGGTGTGCGCTTCGGTTACGTATACCAACGCCGCGGCGTTCGAGCCGCCGGGGAACTTGTCGAGTCGGGATGAGCCCATGTACGTCGCGGAGCCGACGCCGACGCCCTCGAAGTGGTCCTCCGGCGACCACTCCAGGTTGCCGTTGTCATAGGCGACGTTCATCATCGTGTACGGGATCGGCATCGCGCTGGCGGCATAATCCATCGGGCTCGTGCCCGGCTGGTTCGTCGCGTCCGCTGCCTCGTCCGGGAAGTCCGGGCACTGATACTGCGGGATCGTGCGGAACAGCGCGTTGAGGATGCGCCCCGCCTTGTTGCGCGGCAGGCCCGTGTTGAAACCCCACAGCCTGTCCTGGGAAATGACCACGTCGAAGGTCTGTCCCTGGCCGATCGGCAGTCCCAGGCTTCCCGTCCAGCCCAGGTACTTGAGCAGGCACGTGGCGTAGATGTGATACTCGTTGTACGGCCGGTGTTCAAAGCCCTGGATCGCGCGCGGGATGTAGTCCTTGTTGTCCGCCGCGTAGAAACGAGCGGCCTGCCCCTGACTGCGCAGGTTGGTGAGGCACTGGAGTTGGCGGGCCTGTTTCTTGGCCCGCTGGAGTGACGGCAGCAGGATGCTGATCAGCAGCGCGATGATCGCGACGACGACCAGCAGCTCGATCAGCGTGAATGCTCTCTTGCGCACGGGCTAGCTCCCACAAATCCTAGTGCTCTTCGAGCCCTTCCGGCGAAACGTCCTTGAATGCCCGCCCTCCGCATTTCGGACACTTCAGCGCCGCGGACTGGCCCGGAGCTCCCCCTCCCACAATCGGCACGATCGTTCCGCACTTGGCGCACTGCCGAGCGTGCCAGACGGTCTGTTGCTGGCAGTAGAAACACTTCGCCGGTTCCTTGCCCAGCATCGTGATATATGCCTTTCCGCATGCGGTACACGCGACCGGCGCCTTGTGCAGCACCGGCGCTCCCGCTTCGGGCTGCGTCTCATAGTACGAGAAGAGCCATGCTCCGGCACCCAGAATCACCACGACCGCAAGGATCGCAATAGCGGATGATTTCACAACACCTCCTGTGGCGCGCTCGAACATACTCTTCCGGAACGCATCCCTACATTAAAAGCATAACGGGTGACAGATAACAATCAATCCCAAAAGCTGACGGATATCCGTCTATCGGCTCTTGTCGTGCTGGGGCTGAACGTCCGGGACGGCCCCGCGTCGTCAGCGGCCGCTCGGGGCTTGCCGGCCACCGCCAAGACCACCGATTCGCGGTGCAACCAACGGGCGTCGATGCCCGCGGCCGACCGCCGCTCCACACGGTCCAGCGCGGAACCGTCTCGATGGGGTTTGTCCGATAAGCGCGTCGCGTCGGCGTTCACGCCGGGTGCCGGGCGCGGTAACACCGTCGGTATGCTCGGCGCCGTGGGCCTGTCCCGTCAAGCGTCGCTCAGCGCCAGAACGTCGTTGGTTCTTGACCACGCCTGCCGATTGGCGACACTGCGTGCATGAACGATCCCGCACCTCACGAGCAAGCCGCCGAGCCGGCCGGTCCGCCGATCCGTGACGCGATGGAATTGTGGCCGGCGCTCAAGCCGCCGCTGGACGCGCCCGACCCCGTGCCCGATCCCGGACCGGAGACGATCTGCACGCACCTCGGCGAAGATCCGCAGCGCCAGCACGGCGCCGCCAGCCCGCCGATCTACCAGACTTCCACGTTCATCTACCCCGACGCCGGGACGTTCGAGACCCGCCGCAAGCCCGGCGTGCGGCGCTACGATTACACCCGTGGCGGGAACCCGACCAACCAGGTTCTCGAAGCCAAGCTGGCCCGGCTGGAAAAGGCCGCCTGGGCGGACTGCTTCGGCTCCGGCATGGCGGCGATCAGCGCTGCGATCAATGCGTGCGTCAAGGCCGGCGATCACGTCGTCGCCGTGGCACACTGCTACGGCCCGACGCAGTGGTATCTCAACCACATCCGCCGGTTCGACGTCGCGACGACGTTCGTGGACAGCGTGCATCCCGAGGATTTCATCGCGGCGATTCGCCCCGAGACGCGGGTCATCTACCTGGAGAGCCCGACCAGCGGGCGCTTCGAGGTACCCGAGATCGAGCCGATCACCCGCGTTGCCCGGCAGCGCGGCATCGTGACCCTGTTCGACAATTCGTGGGCCAGCCCCTACTTCCAGAACCCGCTGGAGCGGGGCGTGGACATGGTCCTGCACAGCGCGACCAAGTTCATCAACGGCCACAGCGACGTGGTTGCCGGCGTCGTCGCCGGGCGCGACGAGAAGCTGCGCCAGCGGCTGTGGCAGGAGGTCGAGCTCGCCGGCGGCATTCTCGATCCGCACGCGGCGTGGCTGATGCTGCGCGGGCTGCGCACGCTTCCGCTGCGCATGGAGCGCCACCAGGAAAACGGTCTCGCGGTCGCCCGGATGCTCGCGGAGCACCCGAAGGTGGCCCGCGTGCTGCACCCCGGTCTCGAAAGCCATCCCCAGCACGCGGTCGCCCGCCGGCAGTTGCGGGGCTACTCGAGCCTGTTTTCGTTTGCCCTCAAAGACCAGTCGCGTGAGGCGATGAACCGGCTGCTGGACCGCCTGCGTCTGTTCGGCATCGGCGTGAGCTGGGGCGGCTTCGAAAGCCTGATCCTGGGCGGGACGCTGTTCAGCAGCCGCGCCGCCGAGCCCGAATGGCTCATCCGCGTGCACATCGGCCTGGAGACGGCCGCCGACCTGATCGCCGACCTGCGCCAGGCCCTGGAGGAATGACGTGCCCACCCGCAAGCAGCACACGCGACGCCACCTGCGCGAGGGGTTTCACAACCCGCTCGTGACGCGCTACGCCACGCCCGAGATGGTCGCCATCTGGTCCGCGCCCCACCGCTACCGCACCTGGCGCCGGATCTGGATCGCGCTGGCCGAGGCGCAGCGTGAGCTCGGTCTGCCGATCCGCGCGAACCAGATCCGCGCCCTTCGCAGCGCTGCCGACGAGATCGACTTCAAGGCCGTGGCGGCCTACGAGCGCCGAACCCGGCACGATGTCATGGCGCATATCCTCGCGTTTGGCGACGCGGCGCCGGCGGCCCGCGGGATCATTCACCTGGGCGCGACGAGCATGGACATCGTGGACAACGCCGACCTGCTGCTGACCCGCGAGGCGCTCGATTTGCTCGCCGGTCGGCTGGCGGCGGTGGTCGAGGTGCTGGCGGCTTTCTGCGAGCGCTACGCCGACCTGCCCACGCTGGGATTTACGCATCTGCAACCGGCGCAGCTCACCACGGTCGGCAAACGCGCCGCGCTGTGGCTCCAGGACCTGCTGGCCGATCTGGAGCGCACCGAGGCGTTGCGCACCGGCCTGCGCTGCCGCGGACTGCGCGGGGCCACCGGCACGCAGGCGTCGTTCCTCAAGCTGCTGGGCAGCGCCGCGAAGGTGCGTCGCCTGGAACGCCTGTTCGCCGCGAAGCTGGGGTTCAAGGCGTGCTACCCGATCTGCGGGCAGACGGTTTCGCGCAAGGTGGACGTCGAGATCATCCATGCGCTCGCTTCCCTGGCCGGCGGCGTGCAGAAGATCTGCAACGACATCCGCGTGCTGGCGATGCTCAAGGAGATCGAGGAGCCGTTCGAGCCCGGGCAGGTGGGCAGCTCGGCGATGCCGTACAAGCGCAACCCCATGCGCTGCGAGCGGGCCACGGGCCTGGCGCGCTTTCTGTTGAGCTTGGGCACGTCGCCGTCGATGACGCACGCGGCCCAGATGCTCGAACGCACGCTCGACGATTCGAGCAACAAGCGGCTGGTGTTTCCCGAGGCGTTCCTGACGGCCGATGCGCTCGCGGCGCTGCTGCACAACATCTTCGACGGACTGGTGGTTTATCCCGCGACGATCGCCGCCCGGATCGCGGCCGAGCTGCCGTTCATCGCGACGGAGGACATTCTCATGGAGGCGGCCGGGCGCGGTGGCGACCGGCAGGAACTGCACGAACGGATCCGCCGGCACGCGCAGGCCGCCGGCCGGCGGGTCAAGGAGCACGGCCGACCCAACGACCTGATCGAACGGCTGCGGGCCGATCCGGCCTTCGCGGGCATCGCCTGGCAGCGGGTGCTCGACGCGCGCCGTTACGTGGGCCTGGCGCCGCAGCAGACGCGCGAGTTCCTGTCGCGCGTGGTCCGCCCCGCGATGCGCCGGTTCGCCGACCGCATCGCCCGGCCCGCCCCGCCGAGCGTTTGAGCGGTCGCGCCGCGCGCCCCCGGCAGCACCCGGTTCGCATCCGGTGGAAACCGCGATCCGAGGCCGGGTGGCCTTGCGGAACGGAGGGAGTTGTTGCGATGAAATCGCTGGGGATCTGTCACGACACGCGCTTCAAACAACATCGCACGGGCCCGGGACATCCCGAATGCCCCGCGCGGCTCGACGCCGTGGGGGCGGGCCTGCAAGACGCGGGCGTGCTCGCGCACGCGGTGGCGATCGAACCCGAGCCGATCGACCGCGGCGCCCTGGAAGCCCGCCACGACCCGGCCTACGTGCGGCGGTTCGAGCAGGCCTGCCGGGCCGGCCAGCCGGTGATCGATGTCCCCGACTGCACGATCTCCAGAGAGAGCTTCGAAATCGCGCGGTTGGCATCCGGTGGCGTCGTGGCCGCGGTCGGCGGCATGCTCGGCGGAGCGTACCGCCGGGCGTTCTGCGCCGTGCGTCCTCCGGGACACCACGCCGAGCCGGACCGGGCGATGGGGTTTTGCATGTTCAACAACGTCGCGCTGGCCGCGGACGCCGCCCGCCGGGCCGGCGTCGCGCGCGTGCTGATCCTCGACTGGGACGTGCACCACGGCAACGGTACGCAGCACATGTTCTACCACGACCCGCTGGTCTACTACATCAGCCTCCACGGCCACCCCGAGTACCTCTTTCCGGGCACCGGCCTGGCCGAGGAGATCGGCGAAGGCGACGCGCGCGGCACGACGCTCAACCTGCCGCTGATGCCGGGGGCCGACGACGACGTCGTCCGGGCGGCCTGGCGCGACTCGGTGGCCCCCGCGGTGCGCTCGTTCGAACCGGAGCTCGTGATCCTCTCGACCGGCTTCGACGCCCACCGCGCCGATCCGCTGGGCATCCTTTCGTGGTCCGATGCGATCTTCGAAGAGATGCTTGAACGAGTCCTCGAACTGGCCGACCGCTACGCACAAGGGCGCATCCTGAGCGTGCTGGAAGGCGGCTACGACTTCGGCGTCCTCCGGCGCTGCGCCGCCGCGCACGTCAGATTGCTCGCGCAGTGAGGCGGGGGGAAGAGCGGGAGACGAGGCACGAAGGCCAAGGGACGCAGGGACGTAGGGATTGAGGGATCAAGGGATCAAGGGATCAAGGGACACAGGGACTGAGGGACGCAGGGACGTAGGGGGGCAGCGAAGGGCCATTCGCCATTCGGCATTCGCCATTCGCCATTCACAAAGGGACCGAGGGATTGAGGAATCGAGGGATCAAGGGACGCAGGGACGGAGGGACGAAGGCCAAGGGACACAGGGACCGAGGGACGTAGGGACGTAGGGACGTAGGGGGGCAGCGAAGGGCCATTCGCCATTCGGCATTCGCCATTCGCCATTCACAAAGGGACGCAGCGACGTGGGGCGGGCGCAAAAAGGCGGCCCGTTCCCTCCGACCTGGGAACGGGCCGAATCCAGACTGGCAAGAAGGGCGAGCCGAACTACATCCTGCCAGACCTTCCCCACCCCGTGTGAGGAAGTTTGGGGGTGTTTCGCTGTTCATAACCTAGGACGGGTCTTGGGTATTCCAACCCGTCAAGAAAACGCGTTTTTTCTTGTGCGACGCAGCCGCGCACAACCTGTCGCCCACCCAGCGCCGACTTCGCACGAGCCTGGAAGGAGCGGCTCCGGACGCGCGTGTGAATCGGGTTCGCGGCCCTTTCATTTCTTCGGGCTCGGTCGTCGCCGGGCCGGCACATCTCAACCCCACCAGAGCGGTGCCCAAGGCCGGGCGGGCACGGTCCGCCGTCGCGCTACGCCGTCGTCGGCGCGCGGCATTGACACCGCCGCGCCGCCCGGCTAGCAAGGCAATTAGCGTCGGCTGGCGGACGCCGGCGGTTTGGAGTGAACCTCGTGGAACAACAGCCCGACACCGCCCGGAGTCTGTACGCCGCGCACCCGCGGTTGTGGCGGGACTTCCGGTACGTCTACCCGGTGGTATCGCGCCGCAGCCGCGGCCTGAGCATCGGCATAAACCTGAACCCCGACAAGATTTGCAGCTTCAACTGCGTCTACTGCCAGGTGGATCGCTCGGAGATGCCCGGTCCGCTGCCCATCGATTTCGAGCGCCTCGCGTTCGAGCTGCGCACGCTTCTTCGACAGCGCGACGACATCTTCGCCGAGGGCGTGTGGAAAGACGTCCCGGCAAAGCTCCGCGAGCTCCGGGACATCGCGTTTTCGGGAGACGGCGAGCCGACCGCGTCGCCGGCGTTTCCGGCGGCGGCGGGTCTCGCGGCCGAGCTGCGCGAGGAGCTCGGACTGCGCGCAGCGAAGA
>CAYRXN010000010.1:0-4841 GCA_964428275.1 uncultured Planctomycetales bacterium
GGGATTAAGGGACCAAGGGACGCAGGGACGAAGGGCGTAAGGCACTGAAGGCCCATTCGCCATTCGCCATTCGCCATTCACAAAGGGACCGAGGGAGTCAGGGATTGAGGGATTAAGGGACCAAGGGACGCAGGGACGAAGGGCGTAAGGCACCGAAGCGCCATTCGGCATTCGCCATTCGCCATTCACAAAGGGAGCGAGGGAGTCAGGGCGTGGAAGTCGTGATATTCGGTGACGCGCGCCGAGAGTGGCCATAGCCCTTTCTACTTCGCACCTTCGCGTCTTCGTGCTTTTCTCGGTCTGCGAGGAGTCGCCATGATGCACGATTCGGCACCACCGGTTTCGCCACGCCAAGCCCGGATGACGTGGTTTCGGCGCAGCGGGCGGCGCGTGCCGGTCGAGCTCCGCGGCTCGCGCTTCGCCCCACCCGGCGGCGTCGAGGAGCACCACCTGCTGCTGCGCCCCGTTGAACCGGCGCCGGTCGGCCAGCAGCTCCGGTGGCTCGCGCAGGCCTACGACGAAGCGATCGCCGAGCTCCACCTGGAACCAACCGACGGCGTGTGGCGGCGTTTCTTTTGCAGCGACATCCACAACCAGGCATCGGCGCTGGAAGGCTGCCCCCTGTCGCGGCGCAGGTCGCCCCGTCCGCCCGCCGCCATCTCGTGGATCGAGCAGCCGCCGGCGCCGCCGGCGAAGCTGGCGTTGTGGGCCTGCCTCTTGCACGACCCCGCCGGCGGGGCCACGGCCCAACTCGATGACGCGACGCTGGCCTGGCGGCACAACGGCCTGACGCACTTGTGGACCTGCGGCCTGACGCACCCCGATCCGGCCCCCCCGGCGGATCAGACTCGTGGCGTGTTCGAGCATTACACGACGCTGCTGCGCCGGCGCGGCCTGTCACTGGCCGACCACGCGGTGCGCACCTGGGTATTTGTCCGCGACATCGACCACCACTATGCCGAGATGGTCGCCGCCCGCCGCGCGTTCTTCGCCGAACATGGCCTGACGCCCGAGACCCATTTCATCGCCAGCACGGGAATCGAGGGCCGCGGCGAGCACGCCGGTGTACGGGTGATGCTGGACGCTTACGCCGTCGGCGGCCTGCGGCCCGAGCAGGTCGCTTTCCTGCGCGCTCCCGACCACCTCAGCCCGACGCACGTATACGGCGCGACGTTCGAACGCGGTACAGCCATCGCCTACGCCGACCGCAAGCAGATCTTCATCTCCGGCACCGCGAGCATCGACCCGCGGGGGGAGGTGCTGCACACCGGCGACGTCGCTCGCCAGCTCGACCGCACGCTGGAGAACATCGACGCGCTGCTCGCCCGGGCCGGCGCCACGCCGGCGGACGTGAACGTGTTGATCGCATACGTCCGCGACCCGGCCGACCTGTCCGCCGTGGAGCGGCACGTACGCGCCCGTTGTGGTAACATGCCTCTCATGGTGGTCACGGCGGCGGTCTGTCGGCCGACCTGGCTGGTGGAGATCGAGTGCCAGGCCGTCGTGCCGGAAAACCGAACGGACTTGCCGGCACTGTAGAAGCCGTCCCGCAACCCTCCACGCCTCCGGGGAAAAGAGGAGCCTTGAGACAGGTTGCCGTCTCGCGCGTGATGGCCGGCGGTCCCCGGGCGGCAAGACCGCGCGGAGTCCGCCAGCGAGGCCCGTGTCAGCGGCCGCCGTGTTGCGACCCGAACCAGGACGAGGAGTAGCCCGATGAGCCAATCTGCAATGACCAACCTTCGCTCGTGCTCGCTGCTGGTTGTGATCTGCCTGCTCGGCCCCTCGGCGGCGATCAGCCACGGACAGCCGCCGCGGCAGGACCAGGCGGATTCAATGGCGTACCTGGCGTGGGACAGCGCCGAGATGACGGCCTTTGCGCGCGCGTTCAAGGCGTTCATCGTCCACGGCTGCAAGACGACGCAATTCGAGCTGGCCCAGAAGGACCTGTCGCAGGCGACCCGGATCGTGGATCGCCTGATCGAACGAACGGGGGCCGACCGCGGCCGAGCCCGGGCGCGGTTGCGGGCGATTCGTGGCCTGATCGAGGTCGCCCGGGCGCGCGTGGCCCTGCGCGACAAGCGTGCCGCCTGCGAGGTTTCGGTGGCGATTCGCTCGGAGTGGTACCTGCTGCACGACGAGCTGGGCCTGCTCGGGCCGGAAGACCACATGATCTACTTCCACAACGCGATCATCCACCGCCTCGAACCGCTGATCGCCGCCCGGCGTTACGGTGAGATGGAGCGGCTGCTGCCGCGCATGGAGCGGGTGCTGAAGTCCTTCGAGTCGCCGCCTGCCGGCGTGGCCGACGCCGCGGCCTACCGGCAGCGTTACGCCCGGCTGGCCGCCGCGGTGGCCAGGTTCGCCGAGGCGGTGCGCGCCGCGGGCCGGTACATCGATCCGGAAAACGGCGCGCTGCTCGTTCAGGGCCGGGTGGAAGACGCTCTGGCCGGCGTACACAAGGCCTTCGCGCCGCTCTATCTGGGCTTTCCGGCGGCGGCCCGCTGATCCCCCCGCGGAGCGCTCCAACGCTATACTACCTGGTTCGCGGGCCGAGGCGCGGCCCGCAGGTGGCAGGCCGGCGAGGACCGTACGCGCATGGATCGCAGCCGTATTCGAAACTTCTCGATCATCGCCCACATCGACCACGGCAAGAGCACGCTGGCCGATCGGCTGTTGCAACGCGCCGGCGCGGTCTCTCAGCGTGACCTCCGCGAGCAGACGCTCGACACGATGGAGCTCGAACGCGAACGCGGCATCACGATCAAGGCCTCCGCCGTCACGATCGACATGGAGGTGGGCGGCCAGACCTACATGTTCAACCTGATCGACACGCCCGGGCACGTCGATTTCCACTACGAGGTGGACCGGGCGATGGCGGCCTGCGACGGCGCCCTGCTGCTGGTCGACGCGACCCAGGGCGTTCAGGCCCAGACCGTCGCCAACGCCTACGCCGCCGTCGCCAACGATCTCGAGATCATCCCGGTCGTGAACAAGATCGACCTGCCCAGCGCCAACCCCGAAGACACCGCGATCGAAATCGAAAGCGTGCTCGGCATCAGCGCGGACAACGTGCAGTTCGTTTCCGCCAAGAGCGGCGAGGGCGTCGAGGATCTCGTCCGGGCGATCGTCGAGCACCTCCCCCCACCGACCGGCGACGCCGCCGCCCCGCTTCAGGCGCTGATCTTCGACTCACAGTACAACGACTACCGCGGCGTGATCTGCTACCTGCGCGTCGTGCACGGGACGCTCCGCCGCGGGCAGAAGATCCTGCTGATGGGCCGCGGGCGGGAGTACCTCGTCAGCGAAATCGGCAAGTTCCGCCCGGCGATGACCCCCTGCGAGACGCTCGCCGCCGGCGAAACCGGCTACATGGTCGCCAGCATCAAGACCCTGCACGACGTCACGGTCGGCGACACGATCACCGACGCCCTGGCGCCGGCCCCCGCGGCCCTGCCCGGCTACGAACCGCCGCAACTGATGGTCTTCTGCGACTTCTACCCCTCCAGCGGCGAGAACTACGACGACCTGCGCGAGGCGCTCGAGAAACTCAGCCTCAACGACTCGTCGTTTACGTTTCATCCGCAGCATTCCGACGCCCTCGGCCCCGGCTTTCGCTGCGGCTTTCTCGGGCTGCTGCACATGGAGATCGTTCAGGAACGACTCGAACGCGAGTGCGGCGTCAACGTCGTGCAGACCGCCCCCAGCGTGACCTACGAAGTCGAGCTCGCCACCGGCGAGGTGCGGCGGGTCGAGGCCGCCGGCGACCTGCCCGATGCCAACAAGATCAGGGAGCTCCGCGAGCCGTGGATCGAGATGCAGATCATCACGCCCGACGACGGCGTCGGCAACGTGATGAAGCTCGCCGACCAGCGCCGCGGCATCTACAAGCGCACCGAGTACCTCTCGCCGACGCGCGTGATGCTGACATACGAGTTCCCGTTTGCCGAAGTGCTCTACGACTTCTACGACAAGCTCAAGAGCGTTACCCGCGGCTACGGGACGATGGACTACCACATCATCGAGTTCCGGGCCGGCGACCTGGTCAAGCTCGACATCATGGTCAACAAGACCGTCGTCGATGCCCTGAGCCTCATCTGCCACCGCAGCATCGCCGACCGCCGCGGGCGGCGCTTCCTGATCAAGCTGCGCCGCGAGATCGGCCGCCAGCAGTTCGAAATCCGCCTCCAGGCCGCCATCGGCAGCAAGATCATCGCGTCGGAAACCATCAAGCCGTACCGCAAGAACGTCACCGCCAAGTGCTACGGCGGTGATGTGACCCGCAAGCGCAAACTGCTCGAAAAGCAAAAGAAAGGCAAGAAACGCATGAAGACCGTCGGCAGCGTGGACATCCCGCAAAAGGCATTCATGACGGTCTTGCAACCGGAGGACTGACACCCGCCCCCCGCACCCGGCGTTCGGGTGTGCTCGAATACTCGAGCACACCGACACCGAAGCTCTTCCGAGCCTCCCTCCGCTCCCCGTGGGCATATTGCCATCTACACGTCTCCGAACACCGCCGCCGAGCGCCCCGAAATGGCGCACCGGTCAATCCGGAACGCGCTCCTCTTGCAGGTACCATGCAACGGCGTCGGTTCAGTCCGCGCTCATCGTGCGGCGAGAGCTTGAACAGAAGCGTGTTCGCCCGCCGCGGGGGAGCGGATAACGGTTCGCAGAGGCGCGCGGCACGGCCAGGTCGGGTGCCGCGCCCAAGCGACAGCGGGCATGCCGGATCGCGGCCCGCAGCCGGTGGAAGTGCTTCGCCAACGGCGCCCCCAGCCGCCCGCCGGCGAGAAGCGCCGCCCCGAAGGCGCGAAGGGCGGCCCCCCGGACGAGCTCGGCTT
>CAYRXN010000011.1:0-22778 GCA_964428275.1 uncultured Planctomycetales bacterium
GAAGATCGCTGGGGGTTGGCCGGCCGGCTGTCGTGGTCCGGCATTTCCACGCGCGCGCCACCGGCGTCTGGTCGCGCGCCGCCGCCGTCGGGGCGCGCGCCGCGCGGAGCGGACGCGGGCGCCCTAGAAATCCAGCCCGCCCTTGAGGGGTTTCTTGCGTTTGGCGGCGTGTCTGGCCGGCTGGGGTTCGGAGGACGCCGGGGCGGCGGGGTCGGGCGTGGCCTGGCGCATCGAGAGGGAGATGCGCCGCTGCTCGGGATCGACCGCCTTGATCCGTACTTCGACCACGTCGCCGACCTTGGCGACTTCGTCGGGCCGGTGGATGCGCTTGTGGCTCATCTCGGAGATGTGGACCAGCCCCTCGACGCCCTCCTCGAGCTGTACGAATGCGCCGAAGGGGGCCAGCCGCGTCACGGCGCCGCGCACGGTCGCGTCGGGCTGGTAACGCTGCGCGATGTCTTTCCACGGGTCTTCGCCCAGCGCCTTGAGGCTGAGCGTGATCTTGCGGGCCTCGGTATCGACGGCGAGGATCGCCACGCGGACGGAGTCGCCCTCGCTGAGCAGGTCCTTCGGGTGGCGGACGTGTTGCGTCCAGCTCATCTCGCTGACCGGGATGAGCCCCTCGACGCCCGGTTCGAGCTCCACGAACGCGCCGAAGTTCATCAGCTTGGTGACGCGGCCGTCCACGGTGTCGCCGACGCGGTAGTTCCCCTCGACGACGTTCCAGGGGTCGGGCGTGAGCTGTTTCATGCCGAGCGAGATGCGGTCGCGCACCAGGTCGATCTTGAGGATCTGGACCTCGATCTCGTCGCCTTCCTTGACCATCTCGCGCGGGTGCTTGAGGCGGCCGTAGCTCATGTCGCTGATGTGGAGCAGGCCGTCGATGCCGCCCAGATCGACGAACGCGCCGAAATCGGCGAGTCGGCGGACGACGCCGCGGCGGGTCTGTCCTTCGGCCAGCGAGTACTTGAGCTGCTGGCGGGCCTCCTCGCGCTGCCGTTCGAGGATCTTGCGCCGGCTGACGACCAGCGATTTGTTCTTGCGGTTGATCTCGGTGATCTGGCATTCGAGCCGGCGGCCGATGTAGGGGGTGAAGTCCTCGACGCGCTGGAGCTCGACGCAGCTCTTGGGCATGAAAGCCCGGATCCGGTTGGGCCCGAGCAGCTCGAGTCCGCCGAGGTTGACGCCGGTGACGCGGGCCTCGATGACATCGCCGGCCTGGAGGCTCTCGAAGTCCGCTTCGAGCCGGGCCTCGCGCAGCGAGAGGCGCGTCAGGCCGGATTCGCTGTCGGTCCCCTGCACGATGAACGTCATGCGCTGGCCCGGCTCGGGCGGCTGGTCCTCGGGAAACTCCTCGCGCTTGACGAACGCCTCGCACTTGCCGCCGATATCGACGAAGACATCTTCCCCGCGGACCGAGAGGATGCAGCCGTCGATGCGGCCGTGCGCGTCGGGACGGGCCTCGGTCGGCGGGTTGGCGTCGAGCATGCCGAGGTCTTCGGGGGAGAGCTCGCCAAGCTCGCGGTCGAGTTCGAGCCTCAGTTCGTCGTTGTCCATCTCGTGGGGATCGATGCTCACGTCCACTCCGATTCTGCCTTGGGGTCCGAGGTCGCGCCCAGTTGCTGCACCGGTCGCTTGCCCGCTCCGGCAACCACGAATTGTACGGGGTGTCGGCGGGAACCCAACCCGGCCGCGACCCCTTTCCATCCGCCTGCCCCGCCGCCTCAGCGGCCGTGTCGGCGGGGCTTTCGCCGGTGAGGCCGCCGGCTCCTGTAGAGACGATAAATCCTAGCACCAAACGGCATAAGAAAACAAGCGCGGGGTCGGGCGGAACGCACCTGCGCAGGGGCGCCCCGCCGTGCCGAAGTGCCCGGAACCCGGCCCGGTTCCCATGCCCGCCCCTGAGGGCACGCGGCGCCGGGCGTGCTCAGAGCATGTCCAGGGGATCGACGTCGATCGTGAAACGCTGCACGCGGGGAGCCAGGAGCTTTTCCTGCGCCGCGCGGCGGAGCAGGTCGCCCGGAGCGACCGACCGCGGAAAACGCAAGACGAGATGCACCCGGAACATCTCGCGCAGACGCGGCACGACGCAGTCCTCGGGCTCGTCCACGCGGATGTCGGCGTGTACCCGGCCGGCCAGCCGGCGCAGCGCGCGGGCCAGCCCGGCCGCCGCATCGCGGGCCCGGCTCGCGCGGGGGTCGGCGCAGATCAGCCGCACCAGCCGACTGAACGGCGGATCGAACATCGCCCGGCGCGTACCGAGCTCCGCGGCGGCGAACGCTTCGTAGTCCATCGCGCAGGCGGCGCGGATCACCGGGTGCCCCGGGTCTTCCGCCTGGAGCAACGCGATCGAATCGCCCTCCTTGCGACCCGCCCGTCCCACGACCTGGACCAGCAGTTGAAACGCCATCTCGGGGGCCCGGAAGTCGGGCAACCAGACCGCCGCGTCGGCATCGAGCACGCCCACCAGCCGGACCGCCGGGAAGTCCAGCCCCTTGGCGACCATCTGCGTGCCGATCAGGACGTCCGCCGCGCGGCCGGCGAAGCACTCCAGCGCTTCGGCGTAGTCCTCGCGCCGCCGCATCGTGTCGCTGTCGAGGCGCAGCAGCCGGGCGTCGGGAAACCGCCGAGCCAACTCCTGCTCGATGCGCTGGATTCCGGCGCCGCTGCGCTGCAGAGGTCCGCCGCAGGTGTCGTCGAGACAACGCCGGGGTACCTCCTGCCACACGCCGCAGCGGTGGCACTTGATCCGGTCGTCGGAGCGGTGATAGACCATGTGGGCCCCGCATCGCGGACAAAGAACGACCATGCCGCACCGCGCGCAGCGCAGAAACACCGCGTAGCCGCGCCGATTGTGCAGGAGAATCGCCTGCTGGTGCCGGCTGAGCGTCGCGCGCAGCTCGCGCAGCAGCGCGGGCGCCAGCAGGGGCTCGCCGGGGCCGGCCTGGCGCGTCTCGACCTGCACCACGCGGACGGCGGGCAGCCGCGCGCCGGGAACCCGGTCGGGCAGCCGCAGCAGCTCGTAATGGGCGAGCGTCGCGGCGTTGTGCCACGTCTCCAGCGCCGGCGTGGCCGAGCCGAGCACGACGGGAATCCGTTCGAGCTGTCCGCGCTTGACGGCCACGTCGCGCGCGTGGAAAAACGGGGCCTGAAGGTTCTTGAAACTCGACTCCTGCTCCTCGTCGACCACGATCAACCCGAGTCGCGGGCACGGCGCGAACACCGCGGTACGCGTGCCGATCACGACGTCCACCGCACCCGAGGCGATGGCGCGCAGGGTGTCCCGCCGGGCGGTGGCCTTGAGCCGGCTGTGCACGACCGCGACCCGCGCGAACCGTCTGGCGAGGCGTTCGACCACCTGCGTGGCCAGCGCGATTTCGGGCACGAGCAGAATCGCCTGCCGGCCGGCGGCGATCACCCGGCGGATGGCACGCACGTACACCTCGGTCTTGCCGCTGCCCGGAACCCCGAACAGCAGAAACACGCGAAAGGCAGCTTCGCGTGTGGTCGCCGCGTGGATCGCGTCGAGCGCCGCCCGCTGCCCGGACGTGAGCGTGAACGCGTCCTCCGGGGATGCCACCACGTCGGCCGGCGCCGGCGGCGGGGCGCCCGGATCGAAGAACGATTCGACCTCTTCGTGCGTGACGATTTCCAGCAGCCCTCGCCGGACCAGCGCGCGCGCCGTCGAGTCGCGCACGCCGGCGGCGCCCAGCGCGTCCCGCAACGGCATCTCCCGGTCGCCGACCGTTTCCAGCAGGGCGCGCTGTTTATCGGACAATCTCCCGCTCGGCGGCGCGGCGGTTCGGCGGACGTAGCGAACGCGCCGGGGGCGGGCGTTGCGCAGGATTGCCGGCACCAGCGCATCGAGCGTCTGCGCCGGCGGGCACAGGTAGTAATCGCTGACCCACAATCCCAACTCGATCTGCGCGGGCGTCAGCAGGACGCCGAGCGGCGAGACCGCTTCGATCGACTTGAGCGTATGATCCAGGCGGCGCGAGACGACCCGCACGCACCAGCCTTCCCGCGGCGCATTCGCCCGGCCGTAGGGCACGCGCACGATCGTGCCGGGGCGGACCCGTTCGCGCAGCGCCGCGGGGATCGCGTAGTGGTAGAGGCGAAAGGTGCGCGTTCGCACCGCGACCTCGGCGAGCGTGTCGCGGGCCGCCTCGCCCTCGCGGGCGAGCAGCCACAACTGTTTTCGGCGCTGGTCGGGTTCGCGGGGGCTCACCTGGTCATCCGATGGTCGTGGCGGGCCGACATTTGCGGACGTTGGCACGTCGTGTCGCCCGACGCCCGGCGCGCGTCCATCCCGGCGCCGGGAGCGCGTCGCGCGGCGACCGCCGGCCACGAAGCCACCCGATAATACCACCACTTCGGCCCCGCCGGTCGCGCTGCGTGCGCTTTCTGCCGGGCACATGCCCACGGAGGGCCTCGCGGGTGGAAAACATGGTGCTCTACTGAGCCGTGGCGCCACTGCGGACGATACATGCTACGGTGGAGCATCAGATCGGACCTCGAACGCCTTTGGAACAGAGCATGGCAAAGACAGAGCTACCGCACATCGTATTGGCAGAGGATGAACCCGCTTCACGGATGCTGCTGGCCCGGCACCTGAGCAAGGCGGGGTACGAAGTGACCGCGTGCGAGAACGGCCGGATCGCGCTCGATGCGATCCAGCAGCGCGGGTCGTGCATCGTGGTCGCCGACTGGATGATGCCCGAGATGGACGGGCTGGAGCTTTGCCGCACGGTGCGGGGGCTGTGCGAGACCGACGCGCTGGGCTTCGTCTACTACATTCTGCTCACGGCGCACAGCGAGAAGGAACAGATCGTGGCCGGGCTGGAAGCGGGGGCGGACGACTACCTGACCAAGCCGTACCACAAACAGGAGCTGCTGGCCCGCCTGCGGGCCGGCGAACGCATTTTCATGCTCCAGGCCGACCTGCGCGCCGCGAACAGACAGCTCGAACAACTGGCCAACACCGACATGCTGACCGGCCTGGCCAACCGCCGGCACCTGTTCGAGCGCTTCGCCGAGATGTGGTCGATGGGCGAGCGCAAGGGACGTCCGCTGGGCTGCGTGATGCTCGACATCGACAAGTTCAAGTCGGTCAACGATACCTACGGACACGCCGCGGGCGACTACGTGCTCAAGAACGTCGCGCGGACGTGCCGCGACAACCTGCGTCCGTACGACATCCTCGGCCGGTTCGGCGGCGAGGAGTTCTGCATCATCAGTCCCGAGAACGACGCGGCCGGCACCGCCGCGCTGGCGGACCGGATCCGGCGCGCCGTGGCCGAATCGCATTTCGAGTTCGAGGGGCAGACGATCCCGGTGACGATCAGCCTGGGGGTGGGCGAGCGGGAAGACCGCCACGCCGGCCCGGACGACCTGATCGCGGTGGCCGATGCGATGCTCTATCAGGCCAAGGAGAACGGCCGCAACCAGGTGTGGGTCCACATGCCCGACGGCGACGAGCGGCGTTACGAGGGGGCCCCGAACGACGCCGAGCCGTGCCGGACGACATCACGCCCGTAGCGGCCGCGGCGGGTATCGCCCCGGGCGCGGCAGGGTGAACACGGTCACCGCGAGGCGGTGAACCGGCGGCTACCTGCCCGCTTTCAGGAGCATGGCCGCGATCGGGACGACGACGAGGATGATCGAGATGGCGACGGAAATCCCGCCGCAAACGCTTCCCCAGATCGCCCGTCGCCGTCCGGTCCAGTTGCCCGGCACGGTGCGGATTCTACGCAGCACGGAGCGTCCCCAGACCAGACCGACGATCCCGCTGACAAAAGCCGCCAGCAGCGAGCCGACCATGCCGAGCATCGCCACCATCGCTTCCGCCGGCGGTGTGGTGCCGGGCTTGAGCTGCTTGGGATCGACCGTAAGCCTCACGTAGACCGCGCACGCCACCAGCACGATCAGGAAGAACAGCCCCATGAGGCCGAACCACAAGGCCCCGTTGGCGCCGGACATCAGGACCGGCCGCGAGGTGGGCCGGGGCGGGGCCGGCCGCGCGGCCGGTGGTCCGGAGCCGGTGTCGGTGAGCATTTCGCGCGATGGGCCGGGGGCGTCGGCGGGGGTGCCGTCGTCCGGGACGGACTGCGCCGCCGCGGCCGCCGCGGCCAGGACCGCCTTGTGCTCGGCGATGTACTGTGCGCGCGTCCGGTCGGAGGTGATCCGGCCGTCGCGCATGTGGATGATGCGGCGGGCCTGGACGGCGACGTCGGGCTCGTGGGTGACGAGCACCACGGTCACGCCCTGGTCGTTGAGCTCGCGGAAGATGTCCATGATCTGTTCGCCGGTGCGCGAATCGAGGTTGCCCGTGGGCTCGTCGGCGAACAGCAGGATCGGGTCGTTGACGATCGCCCGGGCGATGGCGACGCGCTGGCGCTCGCCGCCGGACATCTCGTTGGGCTTGTGCGTGACGCGGTCGCCCAGGCCGACGCGCTCGAGCGCCCGAAGGGCGGCGGGGCGCGGGCTGGAGCAGCGCGCATAGAACAGCGGCACACAGACGTTGTCGAGCGCGGTCGTACGCGAGATCAGGTTGAACGTCTGAAACACGAAACCGATCGACCGGTTGCGAATCGCGGCCAGTTCGCGGTCGCTGAGCTCGGCGACGTTGCGGCCGTCCAGCAGGTAGGTGCCGGCGGTGGGGCGGTCGAGGCAGCCGAGCAGGTGCATCATCGTGCTCTTGCCGCTGCCCGAGGCCCCGGTGATGGCCACGAACTCGCCGCGTTCGATCACCAGATCGGCGTCGTCGAGCGCGTGCACGATCGACTCGCCCATGCGGTAGTGTTTGGTCAGGCCGACTGTCTCGATCAGTGCCACGGCAAACGTTTCTTCTTGGCAGCTTCGCCAGGCTGCGCGATTTTCTTGATCGTCACACGCGCGCGGGGGCGTCCGGGCGACGGACGTTTACGGATGCCCGCGTTTCTTCGTCTGCGGCAGGCGTGTGAACACCTCGACTCCCGCCTTGGGCATCGGGTTGCCGCCGAGCGTACGCACCAGTTGTGTCTTATCGCCGTCGGTGATGCCGAACTGGCAGGGCAGGAACTTCTTGCCCCACGTCTCACGCGAGCCGGCCGGGGGTTTGGTCTTGACCCAGATGCCGCGCTGGTCCTGGTAGGTCATCACGGCCTCGGCGGGGACAAGCAGGGCGTCGGTGGCGCTCTCGACGGTGAACTCGACCTGCGCCTGCGTGCCCAGCGGCAGCTTGCTGCGGTTTTCGTCCGTGACGATCACGTGAACGTTGAACTGGATCACGGCGGCCCCGGTGTTGAGCTGGCCCTGCGGCTCGACGCGCTCGATGCGCCCCTCGAACGTCTCCTCGGGGAAGGCGTCCACGGTCAACGTGACGATGCCGGAACGCTGCTCCAGTGCCTCTTTGTCTTCCTGCACCGCCTCGCGCAACCCCGGCAGCTCGGGCAGTGCATCGACCGGCGAGATGTCCAGCACGCGGCCGATGTCCGACTCGTCCACCCGCGCCAGGACCTTGAGCTTGGACACGTCCGCCAGCGTCATGACCGGCGTGCCGCCGGTGAACCCCTGCGTCGCCGACTGGACCAGCATGCCCTCGGTTACGCGAACCTCGGTGACGATGGCGTCCTGCGGCGCGACGATCGTGGTTTCCGAGAGCCGTTCCTGGGCATCCTCGACCTGTTTGGTGGCTTCCTCGACCGCCGCCTGCTGGATGATGACGTTCTGCTGGGCGTCTTTCAGCGCCGCCTGCGCGATCTTGACGCTCGCCTCGGCGCTGCGAATCTGCGCGTCGACGATCTTGCGGCGGAGCCGGAACGTCGCGATGTCCTTGACGTTGAACGCCTTGGGGTGCTTTTCGGCGAAGTCCAGGTCGATGTCGATCAGCTCGCCGTTGTGTCTGAGTTCTTCGACGCGGGACTGGGCGCTGATGATGTTCTCGCGGGCCCGCTCGACGGCCACCTTGGCTTGTGCGAGCAGGGCCCTGACGCGCGTCAGCCCCGCCTGGGCCTGCACGAGCCGGCGCTGTTCGTCGTCCTTCTTGAGCACGACCAGCGTGTCGTCTTTCCTGACGAAGTCGCCGGGCGCCACGGCGATCTCGATCACTTCCCCCGAGGCCTTCGACTTGATGATGATCTGCTTGTTGGCCTCGATCAGCCCCGAGGCGCTGATGGGTACGCGGATGTCGCCGCGGGTGATCTTGCCGAACTTGGGTTTGGCGGATTCCGGCGTGAAGCGCACGGTGGTGCGCACGTAGTACCACACCGCGCCGATCAGCGCCATGACCATCGCCAACAGTATCCATTTCTTCATGCTCGATGCCCCTGGCGGCCGGCGGAAACCCGCCCAACCGGTTGCAGGTTCGGCCGAATGCTTCGATTCGGCTTGGGTTCAAGGCCCGCTACTGCGGCGTCGGTGCCAGCGGACCGCCGCCAGATCGTATGGCGCTGCGGCCGGCGGGGCGAGCCGCGCCGGCCGGCCCGCAACCCGGCAAGCTCCGAAACCGCTCACCCTCTCCGTGGGGCACCGGTTTGTCACCGGTGCCGGTAGTCGCCGCCGGGCAGGCTGCCGTGGGGTTCCGGCTCTCCTCCGGTACGGCCAGGCGCCGCAGGTCCTGGCCGGCGCGGCCTGCTGTGGCCGATCGGGTCCGGTTCTTCCCGTGGTTGGCAGCCGTCCGTCCGCAATCGCCGCGCGTGCAGGTCGCACCGCTTGAAAGCCGCTGGCGCGCCGCTTACGCCGCTTTCGGCTCGAACGGCGTATACGGCAGGTCGAACGCGTCGGCGACGGCCTTGTTGGTAATCTTGCCGTGGACGATGTTCACTCCCAGCGCCAGGCCGGGGTCGCTTGCGGCGGCGCGCTCCCAGCCGTCGTTGGCCAGCTTCATGAGGTAGGGCATCGTCGCGTTGGTCAGCCCGAACGTGCTGGTGCGGCCGACGGCGCCCGGCATGTTGGCGACGCCGTAATGCACCACACCGTCCACGACGTAGGTCGGCTCGGCGTGGGTGGTGGGGCGGGTGGTTTCGCAGCAGCCGCCCTGGTCGACGCCGACGTCCACGATCACGGCGCCCTGCTTCATGAGCGACAGGTAATCGCGCGGCACGAGTGTCGGGCAGCGCGCTCCCGGGATCAGCACGGCGCCGATCACGAGGTCGGCTTCCGAGAGATGCCGGCGGATCGCCTCCGGCGTGCTGTACACGGTCCGCACGTTCGGCGGCATCACGTCTTCGAGGTAGCGCAGCCGGTAGAGGTCGATATCCATCACGACGACGCGGGCCCCGAGCCCTGCGGCGAGCTTGGCGGCGTTGCTCCCGACGATGCCGCCGCCGATGACCAGCACGTTGGCCGGTTCGACGCCGGGAATGCCGCCCAGCAGGATGCCGCGGCCCATCATGGGTTTTTCCAGGTATTTGGCGCCTTCCTGGATGCTCATCCGCCCGGCGACCTCGCTCATGGGTTCGAGCAGCGGGAGGCGGCCCTTGTCGTCCTCGATCGTCTCGTAGGCGATGGAGACGCAGCCACTGTCCCGCACGCCCTCGGTGAGCTTGCGGTCGGCGGCGAAGTGCATGTAGGTGAAGATGACGTGCCGCTCGGTGAGCATCTCGATTTCCTGCGGCAGCGTTTCCTTCACTTTGCAGATCAGTTCGGCGTTCCCGTAGACCTCCTGGGCGCTGCTGACGATCTCGGCGCCGTAGGCCTGATAATCTTCGTCCGGGATGCCGGAGCCGGCCCCCGCTCCCCGCTCCACGAGCACTCGATGTCCGTAACGCTTGAGCTGTTCCACGCCGGCAGGCGTGACCGCCACACGGTATTCGTGCGACTTAATCTCTTTCGGAACGCCGACGATCATCCCGTACTCCTGCCACTGTCCCGGTTGGTCGATGTACACGCCGGGCTGCCCTCCGCAGGCACCCGCAAACGCGGAGAGTAAGGTTGACGGGCATGGCTGGCAAGCTGGGGCGAGCGGGGTGCAGAGGCGTTGCCGCGGGGCTGGCCTTCGTCGCGCTGGCCGCGATCCCCGCGTGCCGGAAGCTGCCGCCCGCCCGGACGCTGCACCCGCGAGATCTGGAAACCGCCGACGCGGCGGCGCTGCGCCAACGCCGCCGGGCCGTGGCGTCCGATGCGGTAAGGATGCTGCCTGCCTATCGACCGCTCGGGCCGCGGTTGGGGCTGCTGACGATCCACACCCGGGCCGAATGGGAGGCGCTCCGCGCGGCGGCGAGCGAAATCGGTCCCTGCCCCGCGCTCGAAGGCGGCTGCGTGGTGGTGATCGCGAGCCACGCCGGTCTGCCGGTGGACGGGCAGTGGCCTGTCGAGCTGCGCACCGTTCGGCGGCGGGGCGAGCTGGGGCTGGCCGAGGTGCGCTTTGCCGGCGGAAGTTACCTTCCCGATGATACGACGTACCTCGAAGCGGCCCTGGTTCCGGGATTGCGGGCGGTCGTGATGGTGGACGTCAACGGGGCACGTTTCTATCCACGGTGCGAGCCATCTCCGCACGTGGCTCGGGTTCGATGAGGATGTGACGGGGTTCCGTGGCAGCTCGTCGGTCGTCACGGGCTTTCCGGCAACTGAGAAGGCCGGCGGACCCGAAACCCGGGGACCGCGACGGGAGCCGGGGGCGGCGCTGCGGATCCCCGTCCCCGACGTGATCACGCCGGTTCGGGCCACTGGCGTAGGCAGGGCATTGCCGATATAGTGCCGAATTCTGCCACGAAGGTTGAGGTTCGGTATGGAACTGTCCAAGCTGCTTACCACCGACCATATTCGCGTTCCGATCGACGCCACGGACAAGCAGGGCGTGATCACCGCTCTGGTCGATCTGCTTGCGGAAACGGGTGATCTGACGGATCGTGACGCCGCGCTCGATGCCGTGCTCAAGCGCGAGAGCGAACGCACGACCGGGATCGGCTACGGGCTGGCCATTCCCCACGGAAAGAGCGACGGATGCAAGAAGCTCGTCATGGCGGCGGGCAAACCGATCGAACCCGTGGATTTCCAGAGTCTCGACAAACGCCCGGTAACCTTTGTCGTGCTGCTTATCAGCCCGCCCGACCAGACCGGCCCGCACATCCAGGCCCTGGCGAAGATATCCCGCCTGATGAACATCGAGGCGTTTCGCCAGGCCGTGGACAAGGCCGGCAGCGCCGAAGAACTCCACCAGGCCATCGTTGCCTACGAAACCCACGACGCGGAGTGAGGCGTCCGCTGGCGCGGCTGGCTCCGCGACCCCTCCGCAGATGACAAAGTCGCCGGCCGATCGGGCCGATGCATCCTCTGGCGGTGCGCTGCGTGCGCGCCGGCCACAGAATGGATGCGGATGCGATGGTTGCCGGTCACGTACAGGTCGTTCTGGATGGGCAGGCCGTCCCCGAGGGACTGCACGACGCCCTGCGGATCGCGGGAGTCAGCGCCAGCTTCGGGCGGGCCGACGACGTGCTGCGGTACGGCGTCGAGTCGCGCGCCGATGCGGTGGTGGTCGTCGCTTCCGGCGGCAACGCCGCGGAGCCGGGTCGCATGCGGGCGCTGCTCGAGCGCATCGCGGCCAACCCCCGGGCAACGCTCGTCTTGCAGCAGGATGTGGGCCCGGTACGCCCGGCGGCGCATCCCGCGTCGCTTCCCGTGTCCTACAGCACGCAGGCCGGCGGTGACGACCTCGCGGCGCGGATCACCACCATGATCTCGATGCGGGAGGCGCTCGACGCGCTGCGCCGTCGGCGCACGCCACCCCCCGGCGTGCGCGAGCGGATCATCGAGCAGTATCGGGAGCAGTTGCGTCTGGCGGCGCGCGTGCAGCACGAGTTGTTCTCCGCCCATATCCCCGCGTGTGCACCGCTGCGGATTCGCACGCTCTACAAACCGCTCGAGTATGTTTCGGGGGACATCTACGACGTCCGCCGGCTGGACGAGCAGCACGTGGCCATCGCGCTGGCCGACGCGCAGGGACACGGCGTTTCGGCCGGCCTGCTGACCGTGTTCATCAAACGTGCCTGGCGGGCCGAGGCCGCCACGGGCGCACCGCTCGCGGATCGCTTGCCGCGGGAGGTGCTCCGGCGTCTGAACCGCGAGCTGCTCGAGGCGGACCTCAGCGACTTTCAGTTCGTGTCCGCGGTGTACGCGGTGATACACCTGCCCAGTGGTCGCGGCACCTTGGCGCGTGGTGGGGCGCCTTATCCGATCGTCAGGCGCGCGGGAGGACGCTGCGAGATCCTGCGACCGGCGGGGCCGCTCGTCGGGGTCGTGGAAGGGGCGACCTACGGCCTGGAGCGGTTTCGCCTCGACCCGGGCGATACGCTTGTGTTCTACAGCGACGGCGTGGAGACCCTCTCCAGGCCCGCGTCTTGCGGGGCGACACCGTCTGAGTCCGTACCTCCCGACGAGGGCGTGATGCTCGCACCGTGGTACCGGCGCCTGGGCGAATCGGGTGTGGAGGCGTGCCTGTCGTACGTGGCGACGCGGCACGACACGCTCCGCCGCATCGGCCGCCCGCTTGACGATGTGACGATGCTGGCCGCCACCTATCAGCCGTGAGGCCGGCGGCCCGAGAAGGGGGCTGCCGCACGGTTGTACGGCTTGCCGGGCGACGGGGCAGCCTGGCGCGCGGCGCGCGAACGCGCCCGGGAGGACTCGAACCTCCAACCGTCAGATTCGAAGTCTGCTACTCTATCCAATTGAGCTACGGGCGCTCGAGACGGGGTGCTCTGCCGGGCTGCGGCGCCGCGCGGGTACCCGCGCAGCCCGAACAAGACCGACGAGCTCCTTGTAACCGCGTGGCGCAGGCGTGTCAACGTGCGGCCTCGCCGGAGGGTACCGGCCTGCGCAGGGCAAGGAAAAAAACTCCGAATTGTGGTGGAAATCCTCGCCGGGGGGTGCCTATAAACAATCGGTAAGCGAAAGCTGCCAAACTCCTCCTCCTGTAAAAGGATGCCCGCTGGCTCAGCGGGTTTCCTTTTTTTCTGCGCCACCTCGTGGGGGGCCTCGCTTGCACCGGCCCACGCGGCGTGCGAACACGCTCCCGCAAGCCGGTTTGCCCGCCGAGGCGTCCCGGCCGAAAAAAAATCGAACCGGGGGTGGAAATCCGCCCAGGGGAGGGCCTATGTATTAGTACAAGCTAACTCCTCCTCCTGTAACGAGGGAAGCGATCGGATGACGGTCGTTTCCCTCGTTTTTTGCGCGCCGGCCGACGCAGCACGAACGTGAACCGCAGCCGACCGGCGTACCCGTGGAACGCCGGGGGCGAGGGATTGAGGGATTGGGGGATTGAGGGACCGAGGGACGGAGGGACTGAGGGACGGAGGGCCATTCGCCGTTCGAGGCGGCCGTGCCGATCGGCGGCGGACCGAAGTTTCCGCCCCGGATGGCCCGGCGATCCCGGAGGGCGGCCCCGGCCCGCGAGTCCGGCGGACGGCGTCGGTTTCAATAGTTGTGAAACCTTCTGCACGTGCTGGACAGCCGGGGGCCGGTTCTCATAAACATAGACTTGGACTTGTCGGTCCGCCGACCCTGGCGAGGCCGGTCGGGCGACCGGAGCGGGGCAGACGCGGGACGCTCAGATGTCACGGGAAAAACCGACCGCCGCTATCTGCAAGCCGAACCCGGCCGTCACGCCGATCGCCGCGTTGCTGGCCGACATCGCCGACGACCTGCGGCAGGCCACGCGCATCTTCCAAACCGAGCTGGAGAGCGACAATCCCTACGTCGCCGAGCTGAGCGCCTACGTCGAGAACTTCCGCGGCAAGCAGGTTCGCCCGGCGCTGGTACTGCTCACCGCCCAGGCCTGCGGAGGCATCCGCCCGGCCCACCACGTGCTCGCGGCGGTCGTCGAGATGGTTCACATCGCCACGCTGGTCCACGACGACGTGCTGGACGAGGCCGACCTGCGCCGAAAAACGGCGACCGTCAGCCGGCGCTGGGGCAACGAGTCGGCCGTCCTGCTGGGCGACCTGCTCTTCAGCCACGCCTTTCGCCTGTGCAGCGGCCTCGATTCGCAGTTCGCCTCGCAGGAGATCGGCCGCACCGCGGTCGCGCTGTGCGGAGGCGAGTTGCGGCAGATCGGGACCGCCGGCCGGCTCGATCTGACCGAGGACGAATACTTCGACATCATCACCGGCAAGACCGCCTCGCTGATCGGCAGTTGCTGCCTGCTCGGGGCGCACTACGCGAACGCCGGCGAAACCCGCGCGCGGCGATTCCGCCGGTTCGGCGAAGCGCTGGGCAGGGCGTTCCAGATCACCGACGACCTGCTCGACCTGCTGGGCGACGAGGCGGTCGTGGGCAAGTCGCTCGGGCGGGACGTGGACAAGGGCAAGCTCACGCTGCCGCTGATCCACGCCTTGCGCACCGCCGAACCCCGGTGCCGGGCGGCCCTGTGCGACCTGCTGCGCGGCAGCGATCCGGCGCGGCATCGCGCCATCGCGGAGATCCTCACGCAGACCGAGAGCATCGCCTACGCCCGGCAGATCGCTCACCGTCTGGTGCAACAGGCGGTGGCGCTGCTCGACGACCTCCCGGAGACGACCGCCCGCGAGACGCTGCGCGCCATGGCGCAGTTCGTCGTTGCCCGCCGGCGCTGAGCGACGGCACCGGGACGCGCGGGATACCCCGGCAGCGTTGTGTTCGAGCCGGCGGGAAGGACGTGACCCTCGCGCAAGCAGACAGCCGCGGGCCGGGAGCCTGCGGCTGGTGAGCATTCTTGCGATTGGCAGGGGGCCTAGGCGCCGATCGCGGCCGGCGCGGGTTCCGTCGGCTCGTCGGCCTTCGGCGGTTCGGGAACCGCCGGCGGCGCCACCGGCTCGACTTCCTCGACCGGCTTGGACTTCGGTTTGAGCGAGAGCGCCTCGAGCGGCGGAAGGTCATCGAGGTCGGCCAATCCGAACACGTCGAGGAACTTCTTCGTCGTGCCGTACAGCAACGGGCGACCGACGATCTCCGCCCGGCCGAGAATGCGCACCAGCCCCATGTCGCGCAGCCGCGAGAGCACCTCGCCGCAGGCGACGCCGCGAATGGCCTCGACGTCCGCCCGGATCACGGGCTGCTTGTACGCGACGATCGAAAGCGTCTCCATGGCCGCGGCGCTGAGCCGGGTCTCGCTGCGCTGCTTGTTGAGCTTTGCGATCCACGGCTCGAACTCGGGTTGCGTCATCATCTGGTAGCCGCGGGCGATCGACTCGATCCGAAACGACAGCCCCGCGTCGCGATAGCGGTCGTTCAGGTCCGCGATCAGCAGCCGCACCTTCGTCGGCGTGCAGCCGTCCAGCAGCGAGGCGAGCCGCCCCGCCGAAAGCGGCGCGTCGCTGGAGAACAGCAGTGCCTCGATGATCTGCCGGGCGCGTGCGTCGCCATCCGGCTCAGGAGCCTCGGGCGTTTCGAAGGCCTGCTCGAAAGGCCGGCCGGTTTCTTCGCCCGCATCCTCGGCGTCCTCGGGGGGCACGAGCGCAAGGCTGGCCTCACCTGGAAGGTCGGGGAGATTCTCCGGTGCGGAGCGATCGTCGGTGTGGAGCAGTTCGGTATCGGCCGCCGGGCAATCCGTTGCAATGCGCAGCGCGTCTTTGTCGTCCATGACGTGTGGCCTCCTCGCGAATCGAAACCCTTCGCGGAATATCCTAGCGACTTGCCGTCTGAGCGTCCAGACTTTTCCGGTGACACGCTACATTTGGGGGAGTACGCGCGTTTGCCACCCCAGCCGGTGTGTGCCATACTTCCGGGGGATTCGGGGGCCGACGGAGGTGGCGTGATGAAACCATCCTGGCGACTCGACACGGGCCGGGCCCAGTTGCTGGTGGTAGACGTGCAGGAGCGTCTCTTGCCGCACATCCACGAGCACCAGCGCGTCGTCGAGCAGGCGGCCCGCCTGTGCCGGGCCGCGACCGAACTCGGCCTGCCGATTACGCTGACCGAGCAGTATCCCGCCGGACTGGGATCGACCGTTCCCGCGCTGCGCGAGGTGACGACGGCCGCGACCCGGCTCGAAAAACTCACCTTCAGCGTCTGGCAGGACGCCGCCGCGCGCGAGCACATCATGGAACTCGACCGCCCGCAGGTCCTGCTCGTGGGCATCGAAACGCACGTCTGCGTCCAGCAGACGGTGTTCGACCTGCTCGACGCCCAGATGACCCCTTTCGTCCTCGCCGACGCCGTCGGTTCCCGCCGCTCGCTGGACTGGGAGACGGCGCTGCGGCGGATGGAACGGGCCGGCGCGACCGTCACGACGGTCGAGGCCGCGATCTTCGGCATGCTCGACCGCTGCGACACCGAGTTGTTCAAACGCATCCTGCCGATCGTGAAATGACCAGCAGCGACTGACCCGCATCCGCTGCGGGCCACCGGGGAGACGCCAGTGACAGCGGCGTGGAACGAGCCGTGGGACGAAGAACTCGACGACGCCGAGGGGCCGCAGGAGTGCGACCTGGCCGGCGACAGCGAGGACTACGAAACGGTCGCCTGCCCGCATTGCGGGGCCGAGATCTCCGAACTCGCCGAGCAGTGCCCCCACTGCGGCGACTGGATCACCCCCGGCGGCCGCGCCCGGCGCAGCCCGTGGCTTGTCCTGCTGGCGGTCCTGCTGCTGGTGTCGTTCGTCTGGTGGCTGCTGCGCTGACGCTTGCGCCCGCACGGCCCCGGCCCGGTCTCATTCACGCCGCAATGGTGTTATAATTCTGCGGCGGCGGCCCGGGCACATGTCCGGCCGGGTCGGCCGCGGGTGCGAGACGAGTAGCGCGGAGTGTGCGAATGCGAAACACGCTGATTCTGCTGGCGGGGATGGGGATTCTGCTGGCCCAGGTGGCCCGGGCCCAGAACAAGGAAGACGAGAAGGCCCCGGTCGGGTCCTATGCCCCGTCGATCGAGGCCAAGGAATGGCTCAACGTGGAATCCGAAGACGATATCCCCTCGCTCGTCGAGCTGCGCGGGATGGTCGTCGTCGTGTTCTTCTGGGTATCCTGGCACAACGGCGGTGAAATCCTCCTGCCGTACGTCAACATGCTCAACAACAACCCGCGGATCGGCCAGGCCGGCGGCGTGTACACGATCGGCGTCACCGACGCCAGCCGCAAGGTCACGCAACCGTTGATCGAGGAGGCCAAGGTGATGTTCCCCGTCGCGGTCGGGTCGAAGTCGGCGGCGGAGTACGGCTACGACAGCGGCTTCGGGTTCGTGGTGATCGACCCCAGCGGCAAGATCGCCTTCAAGGGCTCGGGCAAGGGCGACCTCAGCGGGATGCAGAAGGCGGTGATCGACGTCGTTACGAAGACGCCGCCGTGGAAGACCCACCCCACCGAGGCCCGCCGCGTCTACCGGCTCGAAGACCAGGCCTTCGAGCTGATCCGCACCGACAAGTATCCCAAGGCGTACAAGAAGCTGCGCGATGCGTTCGGGTTCGCCGTCTTGGGCGACCCGCTCAAGTCGCGGCTGTTCGAGATCGCCGACCTGCTCGAACTCCAGGGGTACGAGCAACTCGCCAAGCTCGATCCCCTGCTGGAACAACACAAGTACGACAAGGCCGTCGAGCTGCTGCGCGAGATCATCCGCCGCTACCGCGGCCTCGATTGCTACAAGGACGCCAAGGCCCGCTACGAACAACTGCAAAAGGACAACGACCGCTTCAAGCAGGCCGCCGACCGCTTCCGCGGCGAAGATGCCGCCGCCCGGCTCTACCTCGAAGCGCGTGACAAGCTCGTGGCCCGGCGTTTTGGCGAAAGCTACGACAGGCTCCAGGAAATCGTCACGCAGTACCCCGATACGCAGGCCGCCGAGTACGCCGAGGCGATGATCGCACGCATGAAACGCAACAAGGCGTTCTGGGCGCTGATCGTCGATCATCAGGCCGAAGGGCAGTGCCGGCAGGACCTGGCACGCGCGCGAACCCTGATCGGCCAGAAGCGCTACCGCGAGGCCGAAAAGCTGCTCCGGCGCATCCTGGACGAGTTCCCCGACACGATCTGGGCCCAGGAGGCTGTCAAGGAACTCAAGAGGCTCCGCTAGCGTGGTGGCTGATTCGGGCGCCACGCGATGGGCGGCGCGCCGCGGGCGGTTGCCCGGAATCCAGGCGTGACCCGGGCGCCCCGCCCGCAGGCAGCAAGAGAAGGGTGGCACCGGCGCGCCGTGCGCAAGGGCCGGTAACGTCGGGGCCGGGGCGTCTCGGCCGCCGTTGTCGCGGATGCCTCTTCGGGCACGGCGGACGAGAAGCGGAGGTTCGTAGCACGAGGGGGACGCGCATGCGAAACGGGAGTGGAAACGGGATGGCGCAAAAGGATCCGTATGAGATTCTGGGAGTTTCGCGCACCGCGTCGCAGGATGAGATCAAGCGCAAGTACCGCCAGCTCGCCAAGCAGCTCCACCCCGACCGCAACCCCGGAAACAAACAGGCCGAAGAACGCTTCAAGGAGCTGCAAGCCGCCTACGAAGTGCTCGGCGATCCCGAACGGCGGGCGCAGTACGACCGCTTCGGGGCCGGCGGACCCCGCCCCGACTTCCACACCTGGACCAGCCCCGGCGCCGGCGGACCGACGCCCTTCGACGGCATCGACATCGAGTTCGGCGACCTGGGCAGTATCTTCGAACAGTTCTTCCGCCGGCCCGGCACGCGGCGTCGAACGGCGCGCGTCAACCGCCGCCCGCAGCCGCGCGGGGCCGATCTGGAGGTGGTCGTCGAGCTGAGCTTCGAAGAGGCCGCCCGGGGCTGCAAGCGCGACGTCGTGCTCAGCGGCGGTGGTGGCGGCGGCTCGCAGCGGATCGAGGTCCGCATTCCGCCCGGAGTGCACGACGACCAGCGCATCCGCGTGCGCGGCCAGGGCCACGCCGGCCCCGGCGGACACGGCGACCTGATGATCCGCTGCCGCGTGCGGCCGCACCCGTACTTCCGGCGCGAGGGCGACGACGTCTTTCTCGACCTGCCCCTGACGATCACGGAAGCCGCCCTGGGGACCAAGGTGGAGATTCCGACGCTCGACGGTCCGACGGTGGTGACGGTTCCGCCGGGCACATCGAGCGCCAAGCGTTTGCGGCTGCGCGGCAAGGGGATTCGCCGGCCCGGAGCCAAGAGCGGCGACATGTACGTGGTCGTGCGGATCGTCGCGCCGCAGCGCCTGACCGCGCGGGCCCGCACGCTGCTGCGCGAGTTGTCCGAAGAGATCACCGACGACCCGCGCAGCGGGCTGGGCTGGGCGGTTTAGGGAGTCCTCATGCGTTCCAGACGCGGACCGAGCAAGCTGGCCATCGCGTTCGTCGTAGTGGGTTTGGCGCTCTCGGCCGCCGGAATCGTCTACATCATCTACGCCGGGCGCCCGCGGCAGTTGCCGCCGGTGGCCGAACAGCCGTTGCCGCCCGAGATGCGTGTCCGCGAGCTCGAAGCGCTGCTCCGCATGCTGACGCAATCGTTCATCGTCTTCATGGCGTTCCTGCTGGGATCGTACGTCATGGTGCGCGTCGGGCGCGCCCTGCTCGGCCCCCGGCACGAAGACACGCGCCCCAGCGAGTACGTGGATGCCTGGGGGCAGTATCGGCTCAGCGACGAGCACGTCGAGGCGGCCGCCCGCCAGCTTCGCGACGCGGTCGGCGGCCCGCCCGAGCCTCCCGACGAGAACCCTCTGCCACCGGCCCAGGATCCCCCAGAGCCCTGAGCCCCTCCGGAGCCTCCAGCATGACCACTCCATCTGCGCAGAAAAAGCCCCAGCGGTCGGTGTCCGAAGCGATCGGCCGCCTCTACGCCCTGTGGATCATCAGCTCGTGCGGCCTGCTTCTGCTGATCGTCATCGTCACCGTGCTCGCCAACAACCAGACCCGCCACCTCCTCGACGAGCTCGACCGGCAGCAGGACGCGATCGCGAAACTGCGCTTCGACCTCAAGCGAGTGAACACGGAGTTGGCGGCGCTAAAACAGGCGCTCCGTTCGTCGCCGCGGACGCGTTCCGGCGCCGCCGGCACCGCGCCCCCGCCGGCGAACGTCCCCGCCGCCTCTCCGGCCGCACCCGCCGCCATCTACAGGAACCCGCCGGTCGCCGCCGCCGCCGCGGTACTCGATGGCGTCGAGCAGCGGCTGGCCCGCGGCGATCGGGCCGGCGCCGCCGCCCAACTCGCTGCGCTCGGCGACGGTACGGCGCTGCCGCTGCCGCTGCGGCTGCGCTTCGGCCGCGCCCTGGTGATGCTCGAACGCTGGGACGCGCTCGATCGGCTGCTCGCCGGGATGTCCGCCGTCCCCGAGACCGCGCTGGAGAGCGTGAACTTCCTGCGCGCCGCGGCGGACATCCACGCCGGTCGGTTGCCCGAGGCGGTCGCCATCCTCGACCACCTGCTCGTGAACCATCCCGATGACTACGAACTGCTGCTCTGGCGGGGGATTGCGCTGCTGGAAGCGGGCCGGCCCCAACGCGCCCGCGATACGCTCGATCGCGCCACGAAGCACACCCGGCGGCCGGAGGGGTGGTACTGGCGCGGGGTCGTCGAGTTGCGCGCCGACAACGATGCGCTTGCCGTCGTGTATTTTCACAAAGCGCTGGCCGCCGCTCCGACCTATGCGCCGGCGATCGAAGGGTTGGCGGTCGCGGCCCTGAAGCGCGGTGACGCGGTGGCCGCCGCCCGGGACCTGGCCCGCGTGCTCAAGATCGAACCCGACCGGGCCGAGGCCCACTTCCTCATGGCCCGGGCCGTCGCGGCCCAGCACCAGCGCGACGCCGCGGCGCGCGAGCTTCGCCGGGCGCTCCAGCTCGATCCGGCCCTGCTCGACCGCGCCCGGCAGAGTCCCGAACTGGCCGCCATGTTTTCCGAGTCGCAGTTGCGGGCGATGGCCGGTCCCAAGTCATCCGGCGCGGCCGCCCCGGCCGGCGAGCGGCCGTAGCCCGGCATCCTCCCGGCGCACGCCATCAGGCCGCGAAGAACGCCCGAATCGCGTCTACGACGACTTCCTGGTGGTTTTCCGTCAGCTCCGGGTAGATCGGCAGCGCCAGCACCTCGTCGGCGGCGCGTTCGGCGTGGGGGAAATCGCCCCGCTGGCAGCCCAGGTGCGCGAAACACTCCTGGAGGTGCAACGGAACGGGATAGTAGATGCCCGCCGCGATCTTGCGCTGCTGGAGGTACGCGAACAGCTCGTCGCGGCGGCTGACCCGCAGGACGTACTGGTGGTAGACGTGCGAGCCGGTCAGGTCGCGCGGCAGGCGCACGTGCGTGCCGACCACGCCGGCTTCGGTGAGCAGTCGGCCGTAGCGCTCGGCCAGCGCCCGGCGGCGCTGGTTCCAGGCGTCGAGGTGCCTGAGCTTGACCGACAGGGCCGCGGCCTGGAGCGGGTCGATGCGGAAGTTGCCGCCGACGAACTGGTGGTGATAGCGCGTCGTTTCGCCGTGGAGGCGCATCTTGGTGGCTTTTTCGTACAGGCGGTCGTCGTTGGTGAGCAGGGCGCCGGCGTCGCCGAGCGCGCCGAGGTTCTTGGTGGGGTAGAAGCTGATGCAGCCGAAGGTGCCGATCGCGCCGGCTTTCTGACCGCCGCCGGCCTCGCGGGCGCCGATGGCCTGGGCGGCGTCCTCGATGACGGCGATGCCGTGCCGGTTGACGGTGTCGAGGATCGCGCGCATGTCGGCGACCTGGCCGTAGAGATGGACGGGGATGACGGCCTTCGTGCGCGGCGTGAGCTTGTCTTCGAGTTGTCCCACGTCGAGGTTGAACGTCTGCGGATCGATGTCGCAGAACACCGGCCGCGCGCCGACACGGGCCACGCAACCGGCGGTCGCGAAGAACGTGAACGCCGGTACGATCACCTCGTGGTTGCGCCCGATGCCGAGCGTCATCAGGGCCACGAGCAGGGCGTCGGTGCCCGAGGACACGCCCAGCGCGTGCCTGGCACCGCAATACGCCGCCAGCTCCTGCTCGAACGCGGCCACCCGCGGACCGAGCACGTAGTAGCCCGAGTCGCAAATCTCGATGATCACCGGCAGCAACTCGTCGCGAATCTGCCGGAAGTTCTCCGCCAGATTGAGCGGCGGAACGGGGGTGAGGTCGGTCGCTGTGTTTTCCACGGCTTCTCCCGCTGCGATGGCGTCTCCGGAGGCGGTCACGATTTCGCGTAGTGTAGCAGAGTCGCCGCCGAATGCCTCATGCGTGCCGCGGCCGCCGCGTTCATGCGCCCGCGGTCGGTTCGTTCGGCTCGGGCAGCCCGCGCGGCGTCGGCTCGATCGGTTCGAGCACGGCGATTTCCTTCCTGGCCGTCACCCCCAGGTCGCTGATCCGCCGGCCCATCGGCACGATGCGCGACTCCCACGAACGGACCGCGGCGTTGTAGGCCTCGACGGCTCGCCGCAGGTTGTCGCCCGTCTTGCCGAGGTGCTCGGCGAACGTGCCGACGCGTTGAAACAGCGTGCGGGCGGTCTCGCCGATCTTGCGGGCATTCTCGATCAGTTCCTGCTGCTGCCAACTGTAGGCCACGGTACGCAGCATCGCGATCAGCGTCGTGGGCGAGGCGGGAATCACACGTGCGCGCATCGCGTCTTCGACCAGCGACGGGTCGTGTTCGAGGGCCGCGGAGAAGAACGCCTCGCCCGGAATGAACATGATGACGAAGTCCGGCGTGTGCTCGAACTGGTTCCAGTAGGCCTTGCCCGACAGCTGCTGCACGTGCTGGCGGATCGCGCGGGCGTAGCGCTGCAAGTGGCCCTTCCGCTCGGTTTCGTCGGTTGCGGCCAGCGCGTCGAGATAGGCGTTGGTCGAGACCTTCGAGTCGATGACGATCGAACGCGCGCCCGGCAGATGCACGACCAGGTCGGGACGCAGCCGGCCCTCGTCGCCGGCGATGCTGAACTGTTCCACGTAGTCGCACCCGG
>CAYRXN010000012.1:0-5607 GCA_964428275.1 uncultured Planctomycetales bacterium
ACGCAGTCAGGCCGAGGTCGCGCAACACGGGCAGCGCGACATCGAACTGGCAACGCAGGTTGTCGTCGAACGTGAGGCACAGGTGGTGGTCTTCAAGCGTGCCGGCACACGCCCGTTCAACCCAGCGGCGAGCGGGCAGAATGCGATGCAAGTCCTGTGCTGTCAACATATTGGAGAGTTCTTCCGCTGACAGCGACCCGTCGCCGGCCGGGTGGTCCCAGCCGTGGAAATGGTGAAACATGATGCCGTGGGGCCGCATGGGTATCCTCGTCGTACCCGCCAGATGGTTGCGTTCCCCACATCGGCCGGGCTTTTTCGCCGACGGCGCCGAGGGCTCGGCCGACGATGGGGAAACCTGAAATCCCATACTCTTTCGGCAGGAACGATCGGCGACTGGCGGCAAAACGGGCGGTGGTCTTCAGGCACTCGGCGCCGGGCGTCTTTCTGCATGTCGGGTTCTGCCCGGCCCCCGCGGTCGTGAGCGCCTTCGCCTGCGCTGCCGCGGCAAGCGGATGCGGTGCTCGCCCACCGGACATCCCCCTCGCCACGTGTTCCGGTCATCTCCTCCCCGGACAGCCGCTGGCGCGCTTGTTCGCCGCGCGCACGGCGGGTAACGTACGCGTCTGCTGATCACGCGGTCTGTACTGACAGAGGGAGCATCCCCCCATGAAACTGGTCGATGAGTTCTTGCGGAAAATCGAACGTCGCGAGGCGCTGGTAGGAATCGTCGGGCTCGGCTACGTCGGGCTGCCGCTGGTGCGTGAGTTCTGCGCGGCGGGGTTCAAGGTCATTGGTTTCGACGTCGATCCGTCGAAGGTCGCGGCGCTCAAGGCCGGCAAGACGTACATCCGCCATCTGCCTGCGGAACACTTCCGCAAGCTGATTCGGCAGAAGAAGTTCACGCCCACCACCGACATGAAGATGCTGCGCAAGCCGGATGCGATCCTGATCTGCGTCCCGACGCCGCTCGATCGCATGCGCGAGCCGGACATGTCCTACGTCGTCGGTACGGCCACGGAGATCGCCCGGAACCTGCGCAAGGGCCAGCTCGTCACGCTCGAATCGACGACCTACCCCGGCACGACGCGCGAGGTGCTCCAGCCGCTGTTCGACGCGCGCGGCTTCAAGCTCGACCGCGACTACTTCCTGGCCTACTCGCCCGAGCGCGAAGACCCCGGCCGCAAGGACATGACCACGCGCGATATCCCGAAGGTCGTCGGCGGCGCCGGCCCCAACAGCCAGCGCATCGCCGTGGCGCTCTACGACGCCGTCGTGTCCAAGGCCGTACCGGTCTCGAGCTGCGACGTGGCCGAGGCGTGCAAGATCGTCGAGAACGTCTACCGCTGCGTGAACATCGCCCTGGTCAACGAGCTCAAGCTCCTGTTCGATCGCATGGGCATCGACGTGTGGGAGGTGATCGAGGCAGCCAAGACCAAGCCGTTCGGCTATCACCCGTTCTATCCCGGGCCGGGGCTCGGCGGCCACTGCATTCCGATCGACCCGCTCTACCTGTCGTGGAAGGCCCGCGAGTTCGGCTATCCCACGCGCTTCATCGAGCTGGCGGCCGAGATCAACACGCAGATGCCCGAGCACGTGGTCGAACGCGTCGCCGCCGCCCTCAACGAACACGGCAAGCCGCTCAAGGGTTCGCGCGTGCTGGTGCTGGGGCTGGCGTACAAAAAGGACGTGGACGACGTGCGCGAGTCGCCGTCGGTCACGCTGATCGAACTGCTCCAGCAACGCGGCGCCAAGGTCGCCTACCACGACCCGTTCATCCCCTCCGGCAAGCCGATGCGCGAGCACAGCATCGAGCACATGCGCAGCGTCCCGCTCACGCCGAGCAGCCTCAAGAAGTACGACTGCGTGCTGATCTCGACCGATCACAGCAACGTGGACTACGACATGGTCTGCCGCCACGCGCCGCTCGTCGTGGACACGCGCAACGCCACCGCGAAGAAGAAGCGCTCGCGCAAACGGGTCGTGAAGGCCTGACCGACCGCATCTGGGCCCGGCCGTCTTCAGAGCACCGAGCCGGACACGAGACACAGCGCTCATGGACGCGATGCTGCAATCCGAACGGGCCGGCGACGTGCTGCGGCTCGTGCTCGACCGGCCCGCGCGGCGCAACGCGCTCTCGCGCGCCCTGATCGTCCGGCTCGCCGAGCGGCTCCGCGAGGCCGAGCGCGACCGGGCCGTGCGGGCCGTGATCCTGACCGGGGCGCCGCCGGCGTTTTGCGCCGGGCTCGACCTGACGGAAGTGGAGGCGGCGCTGGCCGCCTCGGGCCGGTTTGACACCGGTCCGCTGGCCGATCTGCTCGATCTGATCCAGCGGCTCGAGTGCCCCGTGGTCGCCGCGGTCAACGGCGTCGCCGCGGCCGGCGGCGCGGCGCTCGTCTGTGTCTGCGACCACGTCCTGATGGCCGCGTCGGCCACGATCGGCTATCCCGGCATCCGTCGCGGACTGGTCGCGCCGGTGGTGATCCCGACGCTCGCCGCGGCGGTGGGACCGCGACGGGCGAGATCGCTGCTGCTTTCCGGGCGGATGCTGGCGGCGGACGAGGCCCTGCGCGCCGGCCTCTGCGACGAGGTGGTCGCCGACGGCGGACTGGCCGCGCAGGCACTCGCGCGGGCGCGCTCGCTGGCGGCGATCGACCCGGAGGCGCTGGCCGCGACGAAGCGTCTGCTCCGCCGGACGGCGGCGGCGCCCCGCAACCCGGCCCGGTTTCGGCGCGTCTGGCGTGCGGCGGCGAAAACCCGCTAGAATACGCCGATGGGGGTTTCGATCATGAGGAATCCGGCGGCCCGCGGGTCGCCCACGAGGGACGATACGATGCAGGATCGGATCCGCAAGTACACCGAACTGGGACAGGCCATCTGGCTCGACTACATCAGCCGCGATCTGCTGACCAGCGGCAAGCTGCGCGACTGGATCAACGCCGGCGTCACGGGCATGACCTCGAACCCGTCGATCTTCCAGAAGGCCATCGCGAGCGGCAGCGATTACGACACGCAGTTGCGCGAGCTGGCCCGCGCCGGGCGAAGCACGTACGAAACCTACGAGGCCCTCGTGATCCGCGACATCCGCGACGCCGCGGACCAACTGCAAGCCACCTACGAGGAAAGCGACGGCGGCGACGGCTTCGTGAGCCTCGAAGTCGATCCGCAGCTCGCCGACGACACCGACAAGACCATCGCCGAGGCCCGCCGGCTGTTTCGGACGATCGAACGCCCCAACGTCATGATCAAGGTGCCCGCAACCGCCGCCGGCCTGCCGGCGATCCGCACGCTGATCGGCGAGGGGGTCAACGTCAACGTGACGCTGATCTTCTCGATCGAGATGTACGCGCAGGTCATGCAGGCCTACCTCGACGGCCTGCGGGCCCGGCTCGATGCGGGCCAGCCCGTTCGCCGCGTGGCGTCGGTCGCGTCGTTCTTCGTCAGCCGCGTCGATACGCTCGTGGACAAGCGCCTGACCGAGCGGCTCGAAGCCGGCGACATGCAGGTGGCCTCGCTGCGCGGCCAGGCGGCCATCGCCAACGCGAAGATCGCCTACGACCGCTTCAAGCACGTTTTCGGCGGCGCGCCCTTCGCCGAGTTGAAGGCCGCCGGCGCGCGGCTGCAACGCCCGCTGTGGGCCAGCACCAGCACCAAGAACCCGGCCTACGCCGATACCAAGTACGTCGATGGGCTGGTCGGTCCGGACACCGTCAACACCGTGCCGCCCCACACGCTGGAGGCGGTCTGCGACCATGGCACGCCCGCGCGGACGCTCGATCTGTACGTGGACGAGGCCTACGCCGTCATCGAGAAGCTCAAGGCAATCGGCATCGACATGAGGGAAGTGACCGACACGCTGCTCAACGACGGCGTCCGGCTCTTCGCCGAGGCCTTCGAGAAGATGATCGCGGACATCGACGCCAAACGCCGCAGTTTTCTCTGACGCCGGCGGGCCCCGAAACGCATCAACAGCCCCGGCGTTGCCGGCGTCTCCTGATCCGTCCGCAGGCGCCTATGGCCTGGCCCCGGACGCCTCCCGGGTTGCCGGCACCAGCGGCGGCGCCTCGACGACGAACTCGACGCGCAGAACCCGCCAGCGTCCATCCGTGCCGCGCACGCACGTCACCTGAATGAGCGCATCGTCCGCAGGCCCGCTGGCGGGTACGACCACCGCGACCCGTCCGGCCTTGGCCGCCTTGGTCCGGTACATCCGGTCGAGATGGACGCCGTCGATGTAGTACGAGGTCGCGGACGCCCAGTTGCGGACCATCCCGTCCACCACGTCGCCCTTGCCGTTTTCGTTGATCGCCAGCTTGATCCGGGGGTGGCGGTCGATGAGCGCGATCAGTTCCTTCTCGGCGACCACTGCGCGCAGCGCCTGCCGGCAATGCGTCGCTGCGGCCTTGTCGTGCGCCGCGATCCGATCGTGCAGCTGTTTGAGCCCGGAAAACAGGCTCTGCACGGCCTGCTCGGGACTGTCGAGCGTGATCGCCGGCGGACGGACTGGCGCGCTGTGGGCCGCCTGTCGCTGCTCGCAGGCCGGCAAGATGAGCAGCACACCCGCGAGTCCGCCCGCCAGCGCCAGCCGCCGCCAGCGTTTGCTCGTGGCCGCGCGTCTCATGCCATGCACCCCGGTTCGAGTTTTGCGAACAGGATCTGCGGCTCGCCCAGCTTGTGCCCCGCCGGCAGCGGCGCCGGCGCCTGCCAGCGCCACTCCGGGCGGTCCAGCCCCAGCATCGCCACCAGCCGCTCGGCCGCGCCCGGCATGAACGGATAGCTCAGCACCGCCAGGTAGTGCACGGCGTGGATGCACGTCGCGATGGCGGCGCCGCAGTCGGCGAGGTTTTCCTTGCGGGTCCGCCACGGCTCGCGCGTGCCGAAATACTGGTTGCACGCGCGGGCGTAGGCCATCATCTCTTCGAGCGCCGCCCGGTAGCGGTGCTGCTCGATGTTCTGGCCGACCTTGCGCAGCGCCTCGTCGCCGGCGGCGAGGTGGGCCTTGTCGGCGTCGGTCTGGCCGGTGGCGTCGGGCACCTTGCCGTCGAAGTACCTGGCGGCGAAGGTCAGCGAGCGGTTGACGAAATTGCCGAACGCCGCCACCAGCTCGCTGTTGTTGCGCGTCACGAAGTCTTCCGGGTCGAAGGCGGTGCGGGCCGTCTCCGGGGCGATGGCCGTCAGGTAGTAGCGCAGCGCGTCGGGATCGAAGCGCTTGAGGTACTCCTCGATCCAGACCGGCGAATCCTCGGGCGTCTTGCTCTTGGAGACCTTGGCCTCGTCGCCCTTGAGGCGGATGTTGATGAAGTTGTTGGCCACCACGTTGTAGGGCAACTGGTGCCGCCCGTCGGCCATCAGCATCGCCGGCCAGATCAGGGCGTGAAAGACCGTGTTGTCTTCGCCGATGAAGTGCACGATGGCCGTGTCCGGGTCGGACCACCACCTGGCATAGGCCGCCGCGTCGCCCTCGCGCAGCTCGCAGAGCTTGGCGGTGAACGAGACGTAGCCGATCGGGGCGTCGAACCAGACGAACAGCACCTTGCCCCTGGCGTCCGGGTCGTCGAGCGGCACCGGCACGCCCCACGAGATGTCGCGCGTCATGGCCCGCTCGGGCAG
>CAYRXN010000013.1:0-3919 GCA_964428275.1 uncultured Planctomycetales bacterium
CAGGTGGCGCTGGTCTTCCCCGGCTCGGGCAACCATTTCATCGGCATGGGGCGGCAGCTCATGCTCGCCTGGCCGCAGGTGGTCGAGCGGCTCGAAGCCGAAAGCCGCTGCGCGGCGCGGCAGTTCGCTTGCGCGCTGACCGTGCCGTGGCGGGCGGACTTCTCCGACGACTGGCTCGCCGACGCCCGCAAGCGGCTCAGCGACGACACCGTCGCGGCCATCATGGCCCAGGTATCCTTTGGCGTGCTCGCCCACGATGTGCTGCGCGATGCCGGCCTGCGGCCGCACGCGATCATCGGCTACAGCCTGGGCGAGACGACCGGGCTGCTGGCGACGCGGGCCTGGCGCGACCGCGACGAAATGCTCGGGCGGCTGCTGGCCTCGCCGCTGTTTTCGCGTCAGTTGGCCGGTCCGTGCGAGGCGGCCCGGCGGCTGTGGCAACTGCCCGACGACGAGCCGGTCGATTGGCTGGTGGTGGTCGTCAACCGCGCGGCCGCCGAGGTCGAGCGGGCCATCGCGCAGCAGGCCGCAGAAGCCGGCAAGAGCCGTGTTTATCTGCTCATCCGCAACACGCCCGATGAGTGCGTCATCGGCGGTCGGCGGCGCGACGTGCAGCGCGTCGTGCAGCGGCTGGGTTGCGACGCCATCGCCATCGGCGGCGCCTCGACGGTGCACTGCGAGATCGCCGCGGCCGTCGAACGCGACTACCGCGCCTTGCACGAGCTGGACACGACGCCGCCGGCGGGTGTGCGGTTCTACAGCGCGGCGGCCGGGGCGGCTTACGAGCTGTCGCGTGACGCCGCGGCCGAGTCGATCACGCGGCAGGCGCTCGAGGGGTTCGACTTTACCAGGCTGATCGAGCAGACCCATGCCGACGGCGTGCGCGTCTTCGTCGAGGCCGGCCCGCACAACTCGTGCACGCGCATGATCCGGCGGATACTCCAGGACCGGCCGCACGTGGCCGTCGCCGCCAGCACGCGCGGCGAGGACGAGGTGGCCTCTGTTCTGCACGCGCTGGCGACGCTCGTGGCGCATCGGGCGGTCGCCGACTTGTCCGGGCTGTATGGAGACGCGCCCGCGCCCGGCGCCTCCACCGTCCCCCCTTCCAGGGGGGACCACAGGGGAAGCGAAGGGACAAAGGGACGCAGGGACGCAGGGACGAAGGAAGGGATTGAGGGATTGAGGGTCGCAGGCCGCGATCGGCAGGACACTTGCGTCCCGCCGGCGGCAACGCGCACGCGAATCATCGTCCCCGTTGGCGGCCCGCCGGCCGAACCGCCACTGCTTGCGGCCAAGGCCGTGTCTGCGGATGAGGGCGACCGTCGGGCAACCGGGCGCAGCGCATCCGAACCGCCAACCGTCCCCCCTTCCGGGGAGGACCACGGGGGGGTCGAAGCTCCCGAACACGCGCCGCCGGCGGATAGCCGTGCCGCCGCCGCAGCGGGCGAGTTCGCCACCGGCCATTCGTCATTCGCCACTCGACCCCCGACCCTCCCCCAGCCCCTCCCTGGAAGGGAAAATGGTATGCGGCCGGCCACGGCCGACGGTTCGGCCCCCGCCCGCGACGAAGCCCGGGCCAGGCCCGCAGCGCAACTGCCCGCGGCGGTGGCGGCCGGCGGCGTCGAAACGGCCCGGGCGCACCAGGCGTTTCTGCAATTCTCACAGACCGCGCTCGAAGGCCTGGGGCGTGCGCTGGCGCTCCAGGCCCGGATGCTGGCGGCGATCGGGGGGGATGCCGAATGGCAAATGGCAAGCGGCGAATGGGCCGTATCCGCCGACGTTTCGAGCACCGGCGCCGCCGTGGCCTTTTCGCGCCAGATGTGCATGGAGTTCGCCGTCGGCTCGGTGGCGAAGGTGCTCGGGCCGGAGTTTGCGGAGGTGGACACGTTCCCGGTGCGCGTGCGGCTGCCCGACGAGCCGTTGATGCTCGTCGATCGCATTCTGGCGGTCACGGGCGAGAAATGTTCGCTCTCGGCCGGCACCGTAGTCACCGAGCACGACGTGCGCCCCGGGGCGTGGTATCTCGACGGCGGCCGGATGCCCGTGTGCATCGCGGTCGAGGCGGGGCAGGCCGACCTGTTCCTGTGCAGCTACCTGGGCATCGACCTTCAGGTGCGCGGGCGGCGCGCCTATCGGCTGCTGGATGCGACGGTGACGTTTCACCGCGCGCTGCCGCGACCCGGCGAGACGATCCGCTACGAAATCGCGATCGACAAGTTCGTGCGCCAGGGCGAGACGTGGCTGTTCTTCTTCCGCTTCGACGCCACCATCGGCGGTGAGCCGCTGCTGACGATGCGCAGCGGCTGCGCGGGGTTCTTCACGGCCGAAGAAATCGAGAACTCCGGCGGGATCGTGCTGACGCCCGAGCAGCAGCAGCCGGCCGCCGGCCGCGTGCCGGCCGACTTCCAGCCGCCGGCGCCGATGCAGCCCGAGCGCTACAGCGCGCCGCAGCTCGACGCCTTGCGACGCGGCGACCTGGCGGGCTGCTTCGGGCCGCTGTTTGCCGGGCTGCCGCTGCGCCGGCCGCTGGGGCTGCCCGGCGGGCGCATGCGGCTGGTGCATCGGGTGGTCGAGCTCGATCCGCGGGGCGGGCGCTACGGCCTGGGGCTGATCCGGGCCGAGGCCGACATCCGCCCCGACGACTGGTTCCTGACCTGCCATTTCGTCGACGACATGGTGATGCCCGGCACGCTGATGTACGAGTGCTGCGCCCACACGCTGCGGGTCTTTCTGATGCGGCTGGGCTGGGTCGGCGAGGCGGACCAGATCGGCTGCGAGCCGGTGGTCGGCGTGCCGGCCAGGCTCAAGTGCCGCGGCCCCGTGACGCCGGGCACGCGCGTGGTCACCTACGAAATCCAGGTCAAGGAGCTCGGCTACGGGCCGGAGCCCTACGCCATCGCCGACGCGCTGATGTACGCCGACGGCCGGCGGATCGTGCAGTTCACCGACATGTCGTTGCGTCTGACCGGCCTGAGCCGCGAGCGGATCGAGCAGATGTGGGCCGGGGCGGAGAAAGGGACGGAGGAAGGGATTGAGGGAGCAGGGATTGAGGGATCAAGGGGGGCCGACCCGGATGCTTCCCTTCCTTCCCGGGAGGAACCGGGGAAGGGTCGAAGCTCCGATGCAAGATGCAAAGTACATGATGCAGAAAAACCTTCTGCCGGCGAGGTGCTGTCGTCGCATCGCGCACCAGATGCAGCCGAACGATCTGCCCCTTCCGGCGAAGGGACGCAGGGACGCAGGGACGCAGGGCACGGGGGAGCGGGGATTGAGGGATCGAGGGGCGGGGACGCGGCCGCGGTTCGCATCGTCGGCGACGGGCGGCCGGTGTGTCGGCCGCGGGCGGCCGTCTTCGACACCGACCGCATCCTCGCGTTCGCGGTCGGCAAGCCGTCGGTCGCGTTCGGCGAGCGCTACAGAGTCTTCGACGACCGCCGGCGGATCGCCCGGTTGCCGGGCCCTCCGTTTTCGTTCATGTCGCGCGTGACCGAGATCCACGCCGAACCGTGGCGGCTGGAGGCCGGCGGCTGGATCGAATCGCAGTACGACGTTCCGCCCGACGCGTGGTACTTCCGCGCCAACCGCCAGCGCACGATGCCGCTGAGCGTGCTGCTCGAGGCGGCGCTGCAACCCTGCGGCTGGCTGGCGGCGTATCTCGGCTCGGCGCTGCACAGCGAGCACGACCTGCACTTCCGCAACCTCGGCGGGCAGGCCGTGTTGCACGAGGAAATCACGCCCGACGCCGGCACGCTGACGGTGCGCGTGCGGCTCACCAAGTGCACGCAGGCCGGTGACACGCTGCTGCAAGAGTACGACATGCAGATCTGGCAGCACGACCGGCTGGCCTACGACGGCCGGACCTCGTTCGGCTTTTTCACCAGCGCGGCCCTCGCGCAGCAGGTCGGCGTGCGCGGCGCCG
>CAYRXN010000014.1:0-2655 GCA_964428275.1 uncultured Planctomycetales bacterium
GACGCCACGCAGGACGAGATTCTCGCCCGCATCGAGCAGCACAACAACGATCCCGGCGTGTCGGCGATCCTCCTGCACATGCCGCTGCCGAAAGGCGTGGACGAGCGGACGCTCGTTGCGGCCATCTCACCGGACAAGGACGCCGAAGGCATGACCCCCGGCAACCTCGGTCGGCTCCTCTATCCCAATCCTGAAATCGGCCCGTGCACGGCCGTCGGCGCTGTGGAACTTGTCAAAGCCAGCGGCGTCGAGATTCAGGGCGCCAACGCCGTCGTCGTCGGCCACAGCCAGATCGTCGGCAAACCCACGACGCTTCTTCTTCTCGGCCTGAACGCCACCGTCTCCGTCGCCCACGTCTTCACCGACGAAGCCACGAAGAACGCCATGACCCGCAATGCGGACATCCTCATCTCCGCCACGGGCGCCACGGCGTTCCGCTGGAACGCTTACTGGAAATCCTTCAAGAAATTCAAGAACGGCGAAGGGCCGAAACCGGAACCGTGCGACCTGACGCCGATCATCAAAGCCGAACACGTGAAACCCGGCGCCGTCGTTATCGACGTCGGCGTCAATCGCGTGCCCGCCGGGCTCGACGAAAACGGCGAGCCGCTCCGCAAAGAAGACGGAAAAATCCGTTTCGTCACTCAGGGCGACGTGGATTTCGAACCCGTTTCCGAGATCGCCAGTTTCATCACCAAACCCAAAGGCGGCACGGGCCCGATGACCAACGCGATCCTGATTCGCAACGTCGTCACCCTCGCCAAACGCGCAGCGGGATGATCCGCCCGCTTTGCGGCTTGCAGCGTCTGCGCGTTTCCAGAACCCCGAAACTCCAGGAGGAACCATGAAAAGCGATCTTGAAATTGCCCAGGAAGCAGAGTTGAAGCCCATCGTCGACATCGCGAAAGCGGCCGGACTCGACGAGGACGACATCGAGCTGTACGGCAAATACAAAGCCAAGATCAGCCTCGATGTCCTCGAAAAGCTGAAAGACCGCCCGAAAGCCAAATACATCGACGTGACGGCCATCACGCCGACGCCGCTGGGCGAAGGCAAAACCGTCACCACCATCGGGCTGTCGCAGGCCATCAACTACATCGGCAAAAAAGTCGTGACGGCCATTCGTCAGCCGTCGCTTGGTCCTGTCTTCGGCATCAAAGGCGGCGCGGCCGGCGGCGGATACGCCCAGGTCGTCCCGATGGAAGATTTCAATCTGCACATGACCGGCGACGTCCACGCCGTCAGCCTCGCCAACAACCTCATGTGCGCTTTCGTCGACAACTCCTGGCTCAAAGGCAACCCGCTGGACATCGATCCAACGACGATCTCCGTCCGCCGCGTCGTGGACGTCAGCGACCGGTTCCTGCGCAACATCGTGATCGGCCTCGGCGGCAAAGCCGATGGACTCCCGCGTGAAACCGGCTTCGACATCGCCGTCGCCAGCGAAGTCATGGCGATCCTGGCGCTGGCGAACAGCCTGGAAGACCTGCGCGAACGCCTGGGCCGCATGATCGTCGCCTACAACACGAAAAAAGAACCCATCACGGCGGAAGACGTCAAAGTCGCCGGCGCTATGGCCGTGTTGCTCAAGGACGCCATCAAACCCAACCTGATGCAGACCCTGGAACACACGCCGTGTCTCGTCCACGCCGGACCTTTCGCCAACATCGCCCACGGCAACAGCTCCGTGATGGCCGATCTCATCGGTATCCGCATGGGCGAATACCTCGTCACGGAAAGCGGTTTCGGCGCCGACTGCGGCATGGAAAAATTCTTCAACATCAAATGCCGCGTCAGCGGCCTGATCCCCGACTGCGTGGTCATGGTCGCTTCGATCCGCGCGCTGAAGATGCACGGCGGCGGCCCGAAAGTCGTGCCCGGCAAACCGCTGCCGAAGGAATACTCCGAGGAAGCCGTCGGTCTCGTGGAAGCGGACTGCTGCAATCTGCAGAAACACATCGAAAACGCCCGGCTCTTTGGCGTGCCGGTCGTCGTTGCGATCAACCGTTTCACCACCGACACCGACAAGGAAATCGAAGCGGTCCGCAAGATCGCCATCGCCGCCGGCGCTGAAGACGCCGTGGTCAGCGAAGTCTGGGCGCGCGGCGGAGCAGGCGGCGCCGAACTCGCCAAAGCCGTCGTGGCCGCGGCCGAGAAACCGTCCAACTTCTCCTTCCTCTACGATCTCAACCTGTCCATCAAGGAAAAGATCGAGACCATCGCGAAAAAGATTTACGGGGCCGCCGACGTCAGCTATACCGCCGTCGCCGAAAAGAAGATCAAACAGTACGAGAAACTCGGCTACGGCAAGTTCCCCATCTGCATGGCCAAGACGCATCTCTCCATCTCGCACGACCCGCTGCTGAAAGGTCGTCCCGAAGGCTTTACGCTGCCGATTCGCGACATCCGCGCGTCGGTCGGCGCGGGCTTCCTCTATCCGCTCTGCGGCGAGATGCGCACCATGCCCGGCCTTCCCAGCGAACCCGCCGGCACGAAAGTCGATCTCGTCGACGGCAAAGTGGTGGGACTCTTCTGATCGCCCTTTCCTCCCCCGGCTCGGAAGGCCGCGCGCCCGCCGGCCTTCCGAGCGTCTTTTCACCCGACCCGACGCCCGCCCGCAGCACCCGAAGTTTCTTCGCTTCGAAGCATTGACCC
>CAYRXN010000015.1:0-12960 GCA_964428275.1 uncultured Planctomycetales bacterium
CGGGGTGTGACCTCGGACGAGGTCGGCCCGGGGAGCGCCAGCCCCAGGCGCCCGGCGATTTCCTCGACGAGTCCCGTTTCGATACGCGCCAGCGAGGCCAGCGGACCTTCCACCTGCGGGAGCACGACGTTTCGCGGCTGGCGAACGTGATAGATCTGCGCCGACAGAACGATCTGGTCGCCCTTGCGGGTGAAGCGCCCGGTAATCACGGACGCGGCTCCACTGAGACGGCCGGCCTCACGGAGCTGCTGTCCGCGTGAACCGGCATCCCGCCGCGCGATGCGGTCGAGCGTGTGTACGAACTGCTCCACGTCGACGACGAAGGCGCCCTCGAGCTGGGCCAGGGAGCGTGCCAGATGGTCCGCGACGGCGTGTCCGAGCCACTCGTCCGCGGCGTCGGCGGAAGCATTCTCAAATGGCATCACGACGAGGCCCCGTGGCTCGGGATACCGGGGCGGAGCCTGGTCGGCCACGGTCGCGGCCGGCGAGGCGGAGGGGTTTTCGATGAACTCGATCAGCGCCCGGGCCGAGGGGAAACGCCGGCGGGGGTCCGGGTCGAGCAGCCGTTCGATGGCCTCCCGGAACCAGCGCGGCATCTCGCTTACGTTCGCCTCAGGCCAGGCCACGCGGTCGCCGTGCGCGGATAGCAGCGTCTGATAAACGCTGTACCCCCTCGGTGGCTTGCCGTGCAGGAGCTCGAACAGCGTTGCCCCGAGGGAGTACAAGTCCGCGGTCGGTCCGACGTCCGGGCGGCGCTCGATCACCTCCGGCGCCGCATACTCCAGCGTACCATCGGCGCTGGCCTGGTCTGGGCTCAGAAAGCGCGGGCATGCGTGAATCAGGCGTGCTACGCCGAAGTCTGTCAGTCGCAAACGGCCGCTCGGGCCGAGAATCAGATTGGCCGGTTTCACATCGAGGTGGACCAGACCGGCATCATGGATGGCCTCGAGCCCGCGGGCGACGTCCATGGCGAACTCGACTGCCTGTCGCCAATCTGCGCGCACGTCGTTGGCGGTAGTCTGGGCAAGGCTGATCCCCTCGGCGTACTCCATGACAAAATACCAGATGTTGTCTTCGGAGTCCCCGTCGAGTACACGCACGACGTTGGGATGGTTCACTCGGAAGCCGGCGGATGCTTCGGCCCGAAACCGTCTCACGTCCACGTCGTCGGGGTTCGCGCTGGGGATTGGAAGAACCTTGACCACGCAGGGGTGGTCAAGGAATTCGTGGTGCGCGAGGAACGTGGCGCCGTGCTGTCCTGAGCCGAGGAACTCGACGAGCCGATAACGTCCCCGCAGAACTGTATCCGGGGCAAACGGAAGGATGGCGCTGGCTGAGCCCGGTGCTTGCCGCTGAGGCCGGCGGCCGCTCGCGAAGACGAACCCGCACACGCTGCAACGTGTCAACCCATCCATGCACGGCGCGAGCGTGCCGAACTCGCCGCAATGCGCACACGGACGCGCGTCGTGCGGCGTCCGGCGACCCGCGCGCTCGTCGTCTTGGATGGGCTGCTCAGTGCTCACACGCAACGTCCGAAAAAGCTTGACAAGTATGAGTTTCCATGTACCCTATAACTTAGGCGAGGTTGTAGGGGCAACTACTCCTTCACAGTAGTTGAACCTTCTTGGGTTTCATCGCTGGCGGTGCGCTTCGCTCCGGTCAGCGGGCTTGTCTACGCCAGTATAACTCATTCTGGGGCAGGCACGCAACAATTCTTTTTCTCCGGTCTAACGCGGAGGTGGCACGTGAAGCTTATCCAGCTTGCCCATGCAGGCCTGGGTCGCCTTGCCACTTTCTCCGGACTACCAGTTTCCCCGTTCAAGGAGGCGGTTTCTCATGATTGTCGTAATCACGGAAATCGACCACATCGTGACTACCTGAGCCCAGGCACCGAATTCGGACAATGGAGGTAACCCATGTCGTTCTATGAACTTATCGTTGCGATTGTCAACTCGATGGCCGACTTCATCGACATCATCACCTGAGGAAAGGCCCCCACATGATCGTCGTCATTACGGAAATCGACCGGATCGTGACAACCTGACAACGCCCGTCACATCCAGCACGCGATGGAGGTAGCCATGTCGTTCTGCGACCTTGTTGTTGCGATTGTCGACTCGATGCTCGATTTCATCGACATCATTACGTGATCGGTTCCGGTGCGGTTCGCGGGCGGGTTCGAGATGCGCCGTGGAAAACCATGTGCGAACGCTAACGAGGAGTGAAACCATGTCATTCGTCGAACTGGTCGTTCTGATCGTCAGCTCGGTCACTGACTTCATCGACATCATCACGTGAGCGGAGTGGTGGACATGATCGTCGTCATCACGGAAATCGATCGAATCGTCACCACCTGAGGCGTGGTGCAGGACCGGTTCTTCCGCCTGCGATGGTGGCGGAAGCCGGGTGGGGGGAGCCTCGATTCGCCTGCGACCTCGAGGTGCATCGGCGAACAGGTACCAGCTACCTGGCCCCCGGGGGCAAGCTGCGGCATGGGCCTGCCACGTAACGCGACAGTAGCCGTCGGCGCGGTGGTGTCCGAGCAGTCAGGGCAGGCGGTGCCCAAACCAACAGAGCCGTGTTATCCTGTAGCCGTGGGTGGCTTGCCGGCGTGGGTGCCGGACGGTGCCGACAACGGGTGGGTTATTGGACCACGCGTTGGCGACGGCCCCGGGACTCGTGGGCCTTGCCCGGGAGGAATGCGTGAGCACTCGCGGTGATGGCACGTCGGCCGGGCAGCCGAGGGAGGCTGGTGCGCACGGCGACGTGACCGCCGACCCGGGGCCGCCGGGGGACGCGCCGCTTCCCCTGGGCACGCCTGCAGGCATGGCCGCGGTCGGCGGTAACGGGTTGACGCTGCGCGCCCTGCTCACCGGGGCGGTGCTCGGGGCGCTCTTTTCCGCCTGCAACGTCTACGTCGGGCTGAAGATCGGTTCGACGGTCGGCACGTCCATCGCGGCGGCCCTGTTGGGTTTCGGCTTCTGGAAGGGCTTCGGTCGAATCTCACCACGCGCCGCGGGCTGGGGGGTCCTGGAAAACAACATCAACCAGACGGCCTGCTCCGCGGCGGCAGCGGTTGCTGCGGCGGGGCTGGTCGCACCGCTGCCGGCGCTGACGCTGCTCACGGGAAAGACGCTGACCTGGCCGTGGATGGCGCTTTGGGTCTTATCGGTCATGCTGGTGGGGATCAGCGTGGCGATCCCGCTGCGCCGGGTGATGATCGAGGATGAGAAACTGGCGTTCGCGCCCGGCGTTGCGACGGCGGAGATGTTGCGCGACCTCCATCGCCGGGGGCGCGAAGCGGGCCGGCGCCTGCTGGCCCTGTTGCTGGCGGTCGTGGCGGCCGGGGGGATCAAGGTGGCGGCGGCACTGAAACTGGTGCGGCCCTGTCCGCTGCCGGGAGCGATCGGGGGGTACGCGCTTGGCGGCCTGGGGTTTGCCATCATTCCGATGCCGCTGCTGGTGGGAGTGGGAGGGTTGATCGGTCTGCGCGTGTGTGGCTCGCTGCTGGCGGGCGCGGTCGTCGCCTATGGCGTCGTGGCTCCCCGGGCGATTCACGCCGGTCTGATCGCCTCGCCGCCCTCGTTCGGCGCGATGAACCGCTGGCTGCTGTGGCCGGGCGTGACGCTGATGGTGGTCGGGGCGCTGATGTCGGCGTTGTTCTCCTGGCGGTCGATCGGTCGTGCGTTCCGCGACGCGTATTCCGTCGGCACCACGGCGGTGGCGGGCGGTCGCCGGGCGCGGCTGGTGCTGGCTTTTGGCGGCGTGCTGCTGCTGTCGGTGCTGCTTCAGCGAGGACTTTTCGGCATTGCCGTGTGGGTCGCCGTGCTGGCCGTGCTGCTGACGTTCGCGCTGGCGATGGTTGCCGGTCGCGTCTCGGGCGAAACCGGTATCGGCGCCGTCGGACCGATGGGCAAGGTTGCGCAGCTTGCGTTCGGACTGCTGCGGCCCCATTCGCCGATTCCGAACCTGATGGCGGCGAACGTCGCCGGCGGGGCCGCGAGCCAATGTGCGGACCTGCTCAACGACTTCAAGTGCGGTCAGGAATTGGGGGCGTCGCCCCGGTCGCAAACGCTCGCGCAGGTCGTCGGGGCGGTTGTGGGGGCCGCCGCCGGCGCGGTGGCGTACCTGGTGCTGGTTCCCGATGCGCACGCGTTGCAGACGATGGCGGCCGGAACCGAGTGGCCGATGCCGGCGGTGAAGAGCTGGAAGGCCGTCGCGGAGCTGTTCGTGGGCGGGTTCGACGAGCTGCCGGCGGGAACGCGCGCTGCCATGACGATCGCCGCCTGCGTCGCGGTGGCGCTGGTCATGGGGGAGCGGCTGTTGCCCGCCCGGTGGCGGCGGGCGGTCCCCAGCGCGACCGGCGTCGGGTTGGCGTTCGTGCTGCCGGCGAGCGTGTCGCTGGTCATCTTCGTCGGGGGCGCGGCGGCCGCCGTCGCAGGCTGGATAGCGCCGAGATGGCGCGAACGCTACTGGGTCGCGCTGTGTGCGGGAGTGATTACCGGCGAGAGCCTGGTCGGGATCGGCCTCGCCGTCGCGAAGCTGCTCCAGGGGGGCTCGTAAGGCCTCTTCCTGTGCCACGCCGCTTGTTCGCTTGGACTCTTCACGGGGTGGTCGTGGGCGCGCGGCCGGCAATGCGCAAGGAGAGCGAAACGCCCGATCAGGTGCTCAGCTTCGCCCGCACGCGCTCAAGCAGGCGCTGCGTGGCGCGGACACCGTCCTCCTCGCTCAGCCGCGAGCCTTCGTACTCGATGCCGACGTAGTCGTGATAGCCGGCGCCGACGACGATCTTCATCATCCGCAGGTAGTCGATCGTGGTTTCGTTGCCCTGGGCGTCGAAGTCATACGATTTGGCACTGACGGCCTTGGCAAAGGGCATCATCTCCTTCACGCCGCGGTAGCGGTCGTAGGTTTTTCCGCCGCCGAGGCGGAAGTTGCCGAAGTCGGGCAGCGTTCCGCAGCGGGGGTGATTGACGCGGCGGATGACCGCGGCCACCCAGGCCCCGTTCGATGACAGCCCGCCGTGGTTCTCGACGATCACGTTGATGTCGTATTTGGCGGCGTACTCCGTGAGCTGGCGCAGACCGTCGGCGGCGAGTTTCATCTGCTCTTCGTAGCTGCCGGTGCTGGCGGCGTTGACACGGATGGTCTGACAGCCCAACGCGCGGGCGGCGGCCACCCACTTGTGGTGGTTCTCGACCGCTTTTCGGCGCTTGGCGGCGTCGGGATCGCCGAGGGCCCCCTCGCCGTCGATCATGATGAGCCGGCTGCGAACGCCGGCGTCGCCGGCGCGGCGTTGCATTTCGCGCAGGTACGCCTGGTCGAGCGCCTTGTCGCGGAAGAACGTGCTGACGTACTCGGCGGCGTCGATGCCGAACTTCCTCCGGGCCAGCGGGGCAAAGTCGAGGTGGTCGAGCTTGCCGCCAAAAAGCGCCCGATGGAACGACCACTCGGCGAGCGAGATCTTGAACAACGGCCTCTTCCCTTTCCCCGGCGGGGCGGCCAGCGCCGCGGCCGCGGGGCCCAAGCCGGCGATTGCGGCCAGCGTGAGCCTGAGCAGGTCGCGGCGGTCGAGCGTGGGGCCCGACTCCGTCTGCGGGCAACGGCCGCGCGAATTGCGGTTGCGGGTCGAACCGAGTCTCATGCGGAACCCTCCGTAAGTCCAGGATCATCTTGCCCGATCGTACGCAGCGCGGCAAGGGCGTGTGCAGGGCGAATGCCGAATGGCGAATTGCGAATGGCGAATTGCCGTTCGCATGCTCGTCGCCTTCGCCCCTGCGTCCCTTGATCCCTCAATCCCTGATCCCTCGGTCCCTCCGTCCCTTTAGTTACGGCCGTTATCTTTCGCGGTCAGCGCCACTTATCTCATTTGATCGCAACAGCCGATAGAACGTGCGGAAGCGTGACTTGCGGGTTGACTTCCGTGGGCGCGCGGATACATTGAGAGTTGAGAGGTGGGGGCGGCCATGAAGGTCGCCGCCTCTCTGTGAGACAGGACGATGACGGCGATTCAAACAACCTAGCCACCGGGGAAGCGGCGTGCGGAGACGTCGCGCTCGGGTGGCATCGTCCTGACGCTTGAATCACTGAGGGTTTCTGCCCCGTATGCGTTCACATCCCGAGTCGGCAATCGGCACGTCGCGCCCATGAGAAAGAGCTTCCCATGGTAAGAGTCCGCTTGCCCGACGGAACTGTCATCGAGCATCCTGACGGGATCACCGCGGCCCGGATCGTCGAAGCGATCAGCCCCAACCTGGCCCGGGCCGCGCTGGCGGCGAAGGTCAACGGCGAGATCGTCGATCTGGCGACGCGCTTCGAGAATCAGGAAATCGACTTTCGCGTCCTGACGTTCAAGGACGACGACGGGCTCTACGTCGCCCGCCACAGTTGCGCACACGTGATGGCCGAGGCCATCTGCGACCTGTGGCCGGGGACGAAGCTGGTCTACGGGCCGCCGGTGGACAACGGCTTCTACTATGACATCGATCTCGACCACCCGCTGACGCCTGAAGACTTCGAGCGCATCGAAGCGCGGATGAAGGAGATCGTCAAGGAAGACCGTCCGTTCACGCGCTACGAGCTGCCACGCGACCAGGCCCTGCGCAAGCTCGAAGCGGAAGGCAACGAGTACAAGCTCGACAACGCCCGCCGGGCCGACGGCGACACGCTGAGCTTCTACGTCACCGGGACCGAACCGGGGCCGAACTGCTTCGAAGACCTCTGCCGCGGGCCGCACGTGCCCAGCACGTCGAAGATCGGCGCCTTCAAGATCATGCAGGTGGCCGGCGCGTATCACCACGGCGACGCGTCGAAGAAGATGCTCCAGCGCGTTTACGGCACCACCTGGCCCACCAAGAAGGAACTGCGCCGGCATCTTCAGCTTCTCGAAGAGGCCAGGAAGCGCGACCACCGCCGCATCGGGCAGGAACTCGGGCTGTTCACGGTGGACCCGCTCGTCGGCACGGGGCTGGTGCTGTGGAAGCCGCGCGGGGCGATCATCCGGCGGGCGCTCGAGCAGGCCATCCTCGACGAGCTCCTGCGGCGGGGCTATCAGCCGGTCTATACGCCGCACATCGGCAAGCTCGACCTGTACCGGACCAGCGGGCACTTTCCGTATTACAAGGAGGCGCAGTACCCGCCGTTGTTCGATTCGGACCGCGCCCGCGAACTGAACACGCTCTGGGAGCTGGCGGCGGCGGCCAAGGGTGGCCCGGCCGGGCAGCAGGAGCGGGCGCTGTGGGAGAAGCTGGCGGCCGAGTACCCCGAGCTGGCCCGGGCCGGCTATCCCTTCGACGCGCCGGGTGAGGAGCGGCTGGCGCGGATCCGCTCGTGGCTGTTGCAGGAGGACGGCTACCTGCTCAAGCCGATGAACTGCCCGCACCACGTGCGCATCTTCGCGTCCGAGCCGCGCAGCTACCGTGATCTGCCGGTGCGTCTGGCCGAGTTCGGCACGGTGTACCGCTACGAGCAGTCGGGCGAGGTCAGCGGCATGACGCGCGTCCGCGGCTTCACGCAGGACGACGCCCACGTATTCTGCACCAACGAGCAACTGCCGGCCGAACTGGCCGACTGCATCGACCTGTCGCGTTTCGCGCTGGGGATGATCGGGCTGAACGACTACCGCGTGCGGATCGGGCTGCGCGCCCCGGACAGCGACAAGTACATCGGGGCGGTGGAGAACTGGAAACTCGCCGAAGACGCGCTGCGCGACGCCGTCCGGGCCGCGGAGATGAAGTATTCCGAGGAACAGGGCGAAGCGGCCTTCTACGGCCCGAAGGTCGATTTCATCGTCAAGGATGCGATCGGCCGCGAGTGGCAACTCGGCACGGTCCAGGTCGATTACAATCTCCCGGAGCGTTTCGGGCTGGAGTACGTCGGGGCGGACAACCAGACCCACCGGCCGGTGATGGTCCACCGGGCGCTGTTCGGCAGCCTCGAGCGTTTCGTCGGCATCCTGATCGAGCATTTCGCGGGCGCGTTCCCGCTGTGGCTGGCGCCGATCCAGGCGACGGTGTGCTCGGTGAGCGAGAAATCCGCGGCGTACGCCCGCGAGGTCTTCGACCTGTGCCGGCAGGCGAACCTGCGGGTCGAACTGGACAACTCCGGCGAGCGGATCGGGGCCAAGATCCGCAAGGCCACGCTGATGAAGGTTCCCTACATCCTGGTGATCGGGGAACAGGAAGCACAGAACCACACGGTCAACGTCCGCACGCGCGAGGGCAAGCAACTGGGAAGTTGCACGATGCCCGAATTCCTGGCCGCGTGTGCGCAGGAAATCGTCACCCGGGGTGCTGCGGCGCCCGGCGAAGAGGGTCAGGCTTCGCCCGCTTGACGAACGGAGTGTATGGCTAAGGGCAAGGCACACTACCATCGCACGAACGAGCAGATTCGTCTGCCCCAGGTTCGTCTGATCGATGAGAACAACGAACAGTTGGGAATCGTCGATACCAGCGAGGCGCTGGCGCGGGCCCGCCGGGTCGGCCTCGATCTGGTCGAGGTCGCGCCGAAGGAACGGCCGCCGGTCTGCCGCATCATGGACTACGGCAAGTTCAAGTACGAGCAGAAGAAGCGGAGCAAGAAGAGCAGCGAGCAGCTCCTCAAAGAAGTCCGCATGCGGCCCAAGACCGACGACAACGACCGTGCGATCAAGCTGAACCGGGCGCTCAAGTTCCTCGCCAAGGGGGCGAAAGTCCAGTTGACGATGCAGTTCCGCGGGCGCGAACGGGCACGGCGCGAGGTGGGCGTCGTCATCTTCCGGCAGATCATCGAGGAGCTGGGCGATCTGGTCAAAGTCGAGCGGCCGCCGAGCATGGACGGCCGGCACATGATTACGATTCTGGCCCCCAACAAGCGCGCTTTCGAGAAACTCGAAAAAGACGGCTTCAAGCCGACGCTCGAAGACGTCCACGCGCGCAACCAGCAGTTGGCCGCGGCCGAAGAAGCCGCCCGGCAGGCCGCCGGCAAGGCTCCCACACCGCCGCCGGCGACCGCGGCACGGCCCCCGACCGCTCCTCCGGCCGCCGCGCCCGAGCCGCCGGCGCCGCCGCTCGTAAACCCGGCCGGCGAAGACGCGTAGGCCCGCAACACGACGCCGCGCACCGCCGCGCGTGTCCGGGCCGGGGCGGGAGAACGAGAGACGTTCGCGCACGCCAGGGGGGAAACCGTGGACCGTGGAGAACGAGGAACCAAGACGCCGCGCGGCGTTCGATCGTGACCGAAGAAAACGGGGCGCCGGTGTCGCCCGCGAGCAACCTTCGCGGGACGCGAACATGAGTGGTTGAGAGCTGTCTCCTGCTCTTCTCTGCGGCGGGAAGGGGTTGGGCGGCAGCTTCCTGACAATACGGGCGTCTGGTCGGCGGGGGCGGCCAGCGAGCCGATCCTCTCCCGGAGCATCCATGACTTCCAGCGAACTGCCCGCCGTCGGATTCATCGGACTTGGCATCATGGGGGCGCCGATGGCCGGTCACCTGCTGCGCGCCGGCTATCCGCTCTACGTCTACTCGCGCACGCGTTCGAAAGCGGACGCGCTGATCGAAGCGGGCGCCACGTGGTGCGATGACCCGGCCGAGGTGGGCCGCCACTGCGACCTGCTGTTGACGATCGTGACCGACACGCCCGATGTCGAGGAAGTGCTCGTCGGGCCGCGCGGCGCGGTCCAGACCCTGCGCCGCGGCACGTGCGTCGTGGACATGACCACCATCAGCCCGGAGGTCACGCGCCGGCTGGCGGAGGGGCTCGGTCGGCGGGGGATTACGCTGCTCGACGCGCCCGTGACCGGCGGCGACGTCGGGGCCCGCGAGGCCACGCTGACGATCATGGTCGGCGGTCCGGCGGAGGCGTTCGAGCGGGTGCGGCCGGTGCTGGCGAAGATGGGCCGGAACATCGTACACGTCGGCCCGGTCGGCAGCGGACAGACGCTCAAGGCCTGTAACCAGATCCTCTGCGCGGTGAACATGATCGGCGTGTGCGAGGCGCTGCTGCTCGCCGGGCGCAGCGGGCTCGATCTGGAGAAGGCCATTGCCACGCTGGGCGGCGGTGCGGGCGGTTCGTGGGCGCTGGCGAACCTGGGTCCGAAGATCGCCTCGGGCGATCTCGCCCCCGCGTTCATGATTCGCCTGATCCAGAAAGACCTGCGCATCGTGCAGGAGGCTGCCCGGCGGGCCGGCGTTCCGCTGCCCGGTGCTGCGCTCGCCCAGCAGCTTTTCCGCGGCGTCGAGGCGCTTCCCGGCGGGGGCGACCGCGGCACGCAAGCGATGATCCTGGCGTACCGGCGGTTGGCCGGCGAAGATGTGCCTCCGCGTCGGGCCGACGCCTGACGCTGGTGGTCTGAGGCCCGAATCGGCGGCAGTGTTCGGGAGGCTGCGATGTCCGTGGCATATTTCGACTGTTTCTGCGGGGCCGCCGGCGACATGATCCTCGGGGCGCTGATCGACGCCGGCTGCCCGCTGGACGCCCTGCAACGGGTCGTCGATCGACTCGAACTGCCCGGCGTGCGGCTGGAGGCCGCGCCCACGACGCGACACGGCCTGGCGGCGACGCAAGCGCGGGTCGTGGTCGAGGCCGGCTCGCAAACGGCGCACCGGCATCTGCCGCAAATCGAACAGATTATCGAGAACGCCCGGCTCGGCGGACGCATCGCTGAGCGGGCGCGGGCCGTGTTCCGCCGGCTCGCCGAGGCCGAGGCGCGCGTGCACGGCACGTCGGTCGAGCGCGTGCACTTCCACGAGGTGGGGGCGGCGGACGCGATCGTGGACATCGTCGGCGCGTGCGCGGCGCTCGAAACGCTCGGCGTCGACCGGATCGAATGTTCGCCGATCCCGACCGGCAGCGGTACCGTGACCTGTGCGCACGGGGTGATGCCCGTTCCCGCACCGGCGACCGCGCAACTCTTGCGCGGCGTCGCGCTTGCGGACTGTCCCGAGCCGGGAGAGCTGACCACGCCGACCGGGGCCGCGATCCTGACGACGCTGGCCGAGCGGTTCGGCCCGTTGCCGGCGATGACGTTGACGGCGGTGGGAAGCGGGGCGGGGTCGCGCCAGGGAAAGACCCGGCCGAACATGCTGCGCGTGCTGATCGGCGAGCCCGCCGCGGCCGCCGACGGAGAAACGTGCGACACCGTGGCCCTGCTCGAGACGCAGGTGGACGACGCGACGGGGCAGGTGCTCGGCCACGCGGCGGAGGTTCTGCTGGCCGCTGGTGCGCTCGACGTGACGATCGTGCCGATAATCATGAAAAAGGGCCGGCCCGGTCAGTTGCTGACGGTTGTGTGCCGGCCCGGCGATGCGGATGCGCTTGCGGAAGTGGTTTTTGCGGAAACCGGTACGCTGGGCGTTCGGCTCGGTACCGCCGCGCGGCTGAAGCTGGCCCGCGAGACCCAGCCGGTCGGGACGCCCTTCGGCACCGTGCGCGTCAAGATCGGCCGGCGCGGCGAGCGGGTCGTGCGCGTGTGGCCGGAATACGAGGACTGTGCGGCGGCGGCCCGCAAGGCGGGCGTGGCGCTCCACGTCGTGCAGCAGGAAGCCCTGCGGAGTTGGCGGCAATCGGCTGATGATCCTGAGCATTCCCACGGTCAGCGGTAGCAGCATGTGGTCGGTCCTGCTCATACTGGGCGGGACGGTCGTCATGATGATGATGCTGCGACGCCGGGGAACGCGGGCCCGCCTCAGCGGCCGCGAGCTGGTCGATGCGCAGAAGGAGCGTTTCATCCGGCGGCGCGACTCGCACCGCGCGGGGGATGACCTGCTGGTCCAGCTCGAGGAACTCGCCCGGCGGATCGGGGCGGATGTGGATACGCGCTACGCCAAACTCGAAGCGGTGATCCGCGATGCGGACGACCGGATCAAGCGGCTGGAAACACTCACCAGCCGACTGGGGGTGGCGGTCGAGGAAGCGGGCGCGGGCGAACCGGCCGCCGTCGAGGGGGCGGGACAGGCGGGGGGAGGTGGCGGTTGTAAACCGGTGCCACAGGATGAGGGAGGAGACGGCGGGGGGCCGAGAAAGTCGCCGATGGCCGACGACCCGCGGTTCCGCGCCATCTACGAGCTGATCGACGGCGGCGCGACGCCGATCGCAGCCGCGGAGAAGCTCGGTTTGCCGCTGGGGGAGGTCGAGCTGATCCTGGACCTGCGCAAGATGGGGTGAGGCCCGCTTCGCCTGCCGGCGACCATGTTGCCCCCCCGGAGGAGCCGGGGGCGGGTCGGATGCAAGACGGGTGTGCCACCCCTGTTTCCCACCGGCAGGACGCAAGACGCCTGATCCTGTTTCGTTGCCTGATTGCCTTCGTCCCTCTGGCCCCTCGTCCCTCAATCCCTCGGTCCCTCGCCTTGTCGCCTCGTTACCTTTCTCTGCTTCCACCATTTCGCCGGTGCGCTTGAGATTCCAGCGGCCGGGCCCCAGAATTGCGCGCAGCAGGAGCCGGGCGCGGGGTGGCCGCGTGAGGCTCCGCGTGACCGCGGCACCTTGATCGAGGGCCTATCCGATGGCAAGCAGACCCCTGAACGTCGGACTCATCGGCGGTGGCGGCGGGGCGTTCATCGTCCATCCTCACCAGCGCGCGATCCATTTCGACGGCACCCGCCGGGTGGTGGCCGGTGCGCTGCACCCGGACCCCGAGGTCGCCATGCGCGAGGCCGAGAACTGGCCCTACCCGATCCGCGGGTACCCCGGCTACGACGCGATGATCGCCGACCAGGCCGACCGGCCGATCGGCCAGCGGCTCGACTACGTGCTCATCGTCACGCCCAACCACGTCCACTTCGATCCGGCGATCAAGTGCATCGAAGCCGGTATCCCCGTGTTCTGCGAGAAACCGCTGACGGTCACGCTGGCCGAGGCCGAGCGTCTCGCCGCCGCGGTCCGGGCGCGCCACATCCCCTTCGGCGTGGCCCACACCTACCTGGGCCACTGGACCAGCCGACTCGCGCGGCACATCGTGCGCAGCGGCCTGCTGGGCGAGGTGCG
>CAYRXN010000016.1:0-11072 GCA_964428275.1 uncultured Planctomycetales bacterium
AGATGCGGCTGGAGGTGATCAAGAACTCGCTGTTTCGGCGGGCTGTGGGCGACGGGCCGCTCAAGCCGCTGGCCGAGGCCTTGCAGGGGCCGGCCGCCATCCTCACCGGCGGCGAATCGCTGATCGACGTGGCCAAGGTCATCGAAGACTGGTTGCCCAGGATCAAGGGGCTGCGGCTGCGCGGGGCGGTGCTCGAGGGTGAATGGCTCGACGAGCAGCGCGTCGTCGGGCTGGCCAAGATGCCGACCAAGCGCGACCTCCAGGCCAAGGTGGCCGCGATCATCCTCTCGCCGGCGGCCAATATCGCCAGCGCGGCCAACGCCGGTGGGGCCAACATCGCCGGCTGCCTCAAGACGCTGGTCGAGAAGCTGGAAAACGGGGAAGAGATCGTCGCGCAGTCCGCGTGATGCCGGCGTGCGGCCCGGCCCGTTCGGGGGCGGGTGGCACGGCGAACGTAAAACAACGATGCGCGCCTGACTGCTCCGCCTGGCGGATTAAACGGAACCAGCGGGGTTCCGGCTATCAGGGCGATCGAGACGTAACCAACGTTGGGAGTATCAAGACAATGTCCGAAGAAGCCACCGCCACGCGTGAATTCGACGCGGCCATCAAGGACCTCGGCGACAAGATCGTCGCGCTGACGCTCGTGCAGGCCAAAGAGCTGACCGATTACCTGAAAGACGAATACGGCATCGAGCCGGCCGCCGGCGGGGCCGTGATGGTCGCCGGTCCGGCCGAGGGCGGCGCCGGTGCGGCCGCGGCCGAAGAGCAGACCGAGTTCGACGTCATCATCAAGGGCGCCGGCGACAAGAAGCTCCAGGTCATCAAGGTCGTGCGGGCCGCCCGCAGCGATCTGGGTCTCAAGGAGGCCAAGGCCCTCGTCGACGAGGCGCCCAAGCCGCTGCTCGAAGGCGTCAGCAAGGAAGAAGCCGAGAAGTGGAAGACCGAGCTCGAGAACGCCGGCGCGGCGGTGGAGATCAAGTAGCTCGCCGGCACCGCGTTTCCGAAATCAGTTCACTGAAGACCCGGCCTCGTGCCGGGTCTTCTCTTTGTATGCGCAGCGCGCGGATTGGCGCAGTGCGCCACCGCCAGACTCGGACGCCGATCGTGTCGCGCGTGGATTGTGGTTTCGCCGGGCCGCCGTGCCCGTGCGGGAGGGCGGCCGCCGGTCCTGCTCCTGTGGTCTCAGATCGTCGCACCGCGGCCGGGTCACCCCAGCGTTTCGACGACCTCCTCGCTGGGCGCGAAGCCGCGCCGCAGCGTGTTTTCGGTGATCGTCTGCGGCCGGCAGAACTGGACGAGGTAGTCCGGGCCGCCGCTCTTGTGTCCTGTGCCGGACATTCTCGATCCGCCGAAGGGTTGCAGATCGACGCGGGCATCGGTGATGCGGCGGTTGATGTAGAGGTTGCCGCATTCGCACTGCCGCCGGGCCTGCTCGATGTGGGCGGGGCTGCGTGAGAACACGCCGCCGGCCAGGGCGTAATCGGTTCCATTGAACAGCTCGATGGCGTGGTCGAAGTCACGCGCCCGCTGGATCGCCACGACCGGGCCGAAGACCTCCTCGCGCACGAGCCGCGCGTCGGGCGGCACCTCGGTGAAGATCTGCGGGCCGACGAAGCAGGCTCCTTCGTTCTCCTCGGCGGTTCCGGAGGCGTCCACGTCGAGTACGCAACGCGCCACGCGCCGGGCCTCTTCCGTGATCTCACGCAGCACCGCGGCGGCGCTGGCGTCGATCAGGGGACCGACAAACGTGGCGGCGTCGTCAGCCGGCCCCATGCCCACGCCGCGGGCCGCCTCGACCAGCCGATCGACGAAGCGGTCGTGGATCGAATCGAGGACGATGCATCGCCGGGCGGCCGAGCAGCGCTGTCCCGCGTAGCCAAAGGCGCTTTGCTTGACGGCCTTGATCGCTTCGTCGAGGTCGGCGTCGGAGTCGATGATGATGGCGTTGTTGCCACCGAGATGCGCGACGACCTGCTTGAGCGCCGGTTGGTCCGCCGGATGCTCGGCAGCGAGGCGGTAGATGTGCTCTCCGACGGTACGGGAGCCGGCGAAGGCCACCGTCGCAACGCCTGCGTGGCACACGAGCGCCTCGCCGACCGCCGCGCCGGGGCCGTAGAGCGTGTTCAGCACGCCCGGCGGCAGACCGGCCTCCAGCAGCAGCTCGGTCAGGCGGGCCGCCGTCGTCGGAGCCGCGCTGGCCGGTTTGAGGACCACCGTGTTGCCGGTGACCACCGCGGCTGCCGTCATGCCCGCGGCACAGGCCAGCGGCAGGTTCCAGGGCGTGATGATCGCCGCGACGCCGCGAGGGCGGTAGACGTACTCGTTGGTTTCGCCGGGGATATCACGCCGGCGGGGGTGATCGGCCAGGCGGAGCATCTCCTTGCCGTAGTAATTGCAGAAGTCGATGGCCCGCGAGACTTCCGCGTCGGCGTGGCGCCAGGGCTTGGCACACTCGTAGACCAGCAGGCCCGCGAGGTCGAAGCGCCGCCGGGTGAGCAAGTCGGCGGCGCGAAAGAGCACGTCGGCCCGCTCCGCTGGTTCGGTGTGTTGCCAATCGGCCAGGGCGGTCGTCGCGGCCGCCACCGCCCGATCCACCTCGGCGGGGCCGGCCTGGGCGAGCCGGGCGACGATCTCACCGGGACGCGAGGGGTTGCGCGATTCGAACCAGCGCCCGGTCTCGACGCGGTCCGGACCGATACGCAGTGGCTCGTCGCCGCCCATCGCGGCCCGGGCGTTGGCCAGCCCCGCCTGCATCGCCCGGCGGGACTCCTCGCGCGAAAAGTCCGTATTGGGAACGTTCTCGAACGGATCCATGATCGGTTCCTCAAGCTCGTACTTGATGATGATCGGGGGCTCGAACGGTGGGGTGCGCGCGCCGACCGCCTCGGGGGCTTCCAGCAACAGTTCGCGTGGTGTGTCCTGCGTCGCGCTGCGCAGGAATCCCTCGTTTGCGGTGTTCTCCAGCAGGCGGCGAATCAGGTACGCCATGCCGGGCATGAGCTGACCATAGGGAGTGTAAATGCGACAACGTTCGCCCATATCCACCAGGGCCTGTTTGATCGGGTCACCCATGCCGTAGAGCATCTGTGTCTCGAACGCATGGGCGGGGACGTGCCACAGGCGGCGCAGCGCCATGGCGTACGCCAGGCTGCGGACGTTGTGGCTGGCGAATGCGGCGGGCGTGTAGCGCCAGTGTTCGAGCAGGCGGCGCGTCATGCGCTCGTAGCATGCGTCGGACTGCCACTTCTGCTCCCAGACCGGGCAGGGCCAGCCGGCCTGCGCGGCCCAGACGGTTTCCGAGTCCCAGTAGGCCCCTTTCACCAGCCGCACCCATACCGGTGTGCCGCGCCGGCGGACCCAGGCGATCGTGTCCTCCAGGTCGCGCGGTGCATCCTTGAGGTAAGCCTGGAGCACGATGCCGAAGTGGGGGTAGTCCCGGAACTCACGCTCGGTGAACAGCTCGCGGCAGATGTCGAGCGTCAAGTCCTTGATCGCGTAGTGCTCCATGTCGATGTGGATGTGCACACCGCCGGCCATCGCCTTGCGCAGCAGCGGTCGCAGCAGTTCCTTGGCGACCGCCTTGCTCCGCTCCGGTGTGATCGCGTCGAGGCCGGGATGGAGCGACGTGAGCTTGACCGAGACGTTGACCCGCGGCAGGACGACGCCGTCACCTTCGTCGATGGCCGCGACGCGCGGCCAGCGGGCGGCGTGGTGCGGCAGCTCGCTGATGAGGTCCATGTAGATCTGGTGGTAGCCTTCGGCCTCGCGCCGCGAGAGCGCCGCCTCGCCGAGTACGTCCACCGTGAACGCGAGCCCCTGGTCGCGCAGGCGGCGGATGGCGCGCTGGGCCTCGTCCACGGTCGTTCCGGCGATGAAGCGGCCGGCCATCTTCAGCGCCCCACGCCACGCGACCCACGCCAGCAGCCGCGGCCGCAGCCCGTCGAGATCGGAGAAGTTCACCACCCGCTCGGCCAGGCGGATGAGGCGTTTCTCGCTGTCGCCGGCGTCGAGTTCGGCCAGGGCGGCGGCACGCGCGGCGCGCGGGTCGGCGTGACCGTGATCGCGGGAGCCTCCGGGGGAAGCAACGAAGTACTCCTTCATGTGCCGGGCGATTTCGCGGGGCTCATAGCCGACGGTTGGCAGCACGTCGATGAAGCGGAATGCCTGGATCTTGAGCCACTCGTTCTTCATGCACTGGGCGAGGCCGAGCTCCTGCCACCACTGGGACTGGAAGATCGAGGGTTTGCCACGCTCCATGCGATCGAAAAGCTCGTGGCCGAGTCGGAGAGTCAGGGTTTCGATTTGCTGCTCGGAGATACGCCGGGTCACTAGCCACCTCGCTGATGCACGCTTCCGCGGCCGGATCGCCAACCCCCGCGGAAACAGCGGGACCGCCGCTGCGCCGCTCGCCGCACTGGCGCAACAGCCATGATACCTGTGCTCAGGCGGGGGAACAAACACCACCCCGGCGCCTGCTTCACTTCGGGCGCCACGCCCCGTTATAATACGACAGGCGGCTGAAGGAACGGACGCACGGCTCTCTCTTGAGGATCGGATATGCCTACTTGCAAATCGCACGCGATTGTCTCGCTGACGCTGGCGGCCGCGCTGCTGCTGGCGCAGCCGGCGGTGACGCGGGCCCAGGAAAGCCTCGAAGCGGGCAAGACCTACCGCATCGTGCTCGTCAACGGCCGCGAGGTCGTCGGAGAAGTCACCGATGCGGGCAACGCCTACAAGGTCAAGGTCGGCGCCGGCATCGTGCAGACCATCAAGAAGACGATGGTGCGGCGGATCGAGGCGGTCGAGAGCGGGCCGGGCGGCGCGGACGAGAGCGATCTCGCGACACTCAAACGCCGGGCGATCACCGACGAGGAGATCAAGGAGATCCTGGGCAGCGAATCCGTCGAGGATCTGTACGTCTGGGACTACGTCGAACCGGTGGACCTCATGGAACCGCTGGCGCTCGACAAGGTCTCGCTCGAGGAGATGAAGCGGATCGCGGGCAAGAAGGCCAAGGTTCTCGAAACGCCCCACTTCGTGTGCGTGTACACGTCGGATCGACCGGCCGCCCAGCGGCTCGTGGCCCGGCTCGAGATCGTCTACAAGTGGAACGTCACGTTCATGCGGATGTACGACATCCCGCCGAAGAAGCCCGAGCACAAGTTCGAAATCTACTATTTCGGCACCTTCGACGAGTACCGGGCCTACCAGACGCTCAACGGTTTCATGACGCAGAACGCGCTGGGTTTCTACATGCGTACCAACAACCGCTGCGCGTTCTTCGACATGCGGACCTGGCCGCCGGTGGCCAACATCCTCAAGGTCATGAACGACCGCAACACGCCGTTCCAGGAACGCCGCAAGGCGGAAAACGCGTTCAAGCGCTGGTCGAACTTCACGAACCTGGAAGTGGTTCAGCACGAGGCCACGCACGCGATCCAGTTCAACATCGGCATCTTTCCGAAGGGGGCCGATACGGGCAAGTGGATGACCGAGGGGCTCTGCGTGCAGTTCGAAGTCCCGCCCACGCAGGAGGGCGGCAGCTTCGGCTCGATCAACTACACGCGGCTCAACTCCTACCATCGCATGTACGGCCGCAACGCCGAGCGGGTTCCGTGGACGTTCGTCAAGAACCTGGTCCTGGCCGACGGTTCGGGCATTCACGACTACGTGATGGGCTGGGCGCTCAACTACTACCTGCGCAAACAGTTCAAGGAACAATACGGCAAGTTCCTGCGGCATCTGGCCAACAAGGAGGACGACTGGTCCGTCCGCACGACCACGACCGAGCGCCTGGCGGAGTTCGAGGACCATTTCGGCAAACTCGACGAGGAGTGGGTCAAGAAGTTCTTCGAGTACATCGCGAAGATTCCGCTCAAAAAGAGCGCGATCGTCGAGTTTCCGACGCGCACGCCGTAGGAGTTGCCCGTGCGCGAGCCGGGCCGGGACGCCCCGGAATCCGTGAACGGCAGGTGCCGGCCCGCGCCCCCGTCTTGTATCGCGTCATCACGGCGAGTCGCTGGCCCGCCCGGTATGCCCGCCGCGGGCCCTGTGAAAGAACGTCCCCGGCGGCCATAATTCCCGCATGGCACGAGTCTCCCGCTCGCTAAAGCGCGGTCGCCGGCCGAAGTTGCCAGCCCAGCCGGCTTCGTACTGGCTGGTGTCGCAGGAGCCGATGGCCTGCCTGCTGCTGATCCTGCCGATGGTGGTGGTCTACGAGGTGTGCGTGTGGCTGTTCGGGGCCGCGCACACGCCGATTCCGCAGCTCGTTGCGCACAACCTGATCCAGCACTTCGTCGCCTGGTTCGGCACCGATGCCGCCTGGGTGCCGGGGCTCGCGGTGGTCGTCACGCTGGTCGTCTGGCAGACCGTGAGGCCCGGCCGGTCGCGTCCCTCGCTGCGCGTCGTGTTGCTCATGATCCCCGAGAGCATCGTGCTGACCATTCCGCTGTTCGTGCTCGGCCGCGTGTTCGCGCAGACGACCGGAGGCGAGGCGGTGCTGGGGGGGCGCGCCGCGCAGGTCGTCGTGGTGCTCGGGGCGGGCGTGTACGAGGAACTCGTGTTCCGGTTCTACCTGGTGGGCGGGCTGATGCTGCTCTTCCGGCACGGGCTCGTGGTGCCGCGGCCGGCCGCCGCCGGCGGCGCGGTCATCGCCGGGGCGCTGCTCTTTGCGGCGTGCCACTTCAATCCGATCGGAGCGACGCCCTTCGCGTGGCCGGCGTACGTGATGACCGCGGGGGCCGGGGCCTACCTGGGGTTGCTGTTCGTGCTGCGCGGCGTCGGCATCTCGACCGGTTGCCACGTGGCGTACAACATTCTTTCGATCCTGCTGGCGGGCTGAGGACCGACGGTCCCTCGTGGTCGCCGAAGCGCCGCCCGCCGCGGCTCAATAGTCGTCGTCTTCCTCTTCTTCCTCTTCCATCTGCGCGGTGGTGACGGCGGTCTTCTCCAGGATGCGGTCGAGCCGCTTGCGGACCAGCGGCAGAAAGATGACGTGCGGGATGCGGCGCAGCTCGCGCGTGCCCGTCGCGTTGTAGACGATCAGCGTGCCGGCGAGCCCGAGCAGCAGTTCGAGCACGTCCGGGTACGACGTGCGAATGGTCTTGGCGCCGCGCCCGAGCGAATCGTCCGATTTGCCGAACGCGTAGTGTTCGAACTCGTTGTGCGTGATCCGCCATTTGTCGTTGACGCGCGCCCAGAAGATCATCACGAGGTAGGGAACCGCCAGCATGATGCTGATCGCCAGCCCGAGGCTGCGGTTGTACTGCACATCGAGACCCGCGAACCAGCGGTAGATATCGCCGAAGAGCGTGAAACCCTTGACGTCCTGGAGCCACAACCCCAGCACCCAGATCGCCGCGATCAGCACGACCCAGAAACCGGCTTCGTTGCGACCGATGTCCACGCCCAGCGTCAGCGTGACGATCAGCAGCACCCAGATGTAGATCCAACCGAGCACCTCCAGCCGGTGCGAGACGTAGGGGTTGCTTCGCGCCGGCGGAGCCTGGTCAGAGCCGGTTTGCTCGCCGGCGGTTCGCCCGGCCCGCGGCGCGTCCGCGGCCGGCGCGTCCTGCTGGGCCTCGTAGGCGGCCACGCTCGCCGAGATCGGTTCGTGCGGCGACCCCAGCGGGTAGAGCAGAAAACCGGCCAGTACCAGCGGCCAGATGAACAGCAACTTGGGGTAGGTGACGAACTTCACCTCGTGCGGATAGTCGCCCCGACCGACGGCCGTCTTGCGGCTGGCCGACTTGGGGGCGGATGCCGCGGTGCCGCCGGGCTCCGGGCTCGACGGTGCAGAACCGGTATTCTCGTCGGGAGTTGTCGTCACGGCGTGCTCCTTTATCTTGCCAGATCGACCGCAGACATTGTGCCCCGCGTTCGCCGAATCGTACAGACGTCTGCCGAGGCCGGTTGCGGAAAAACCATCGGCCGCCGTGCCACGGTCAGGACGGCGCGGCGCGGCGCATGAGATCGATCGTCCGATCGAGCAGCCGTTCGATCCGGTCGCGCGGCACGAGGCCTTCGTAGTACGCCCCGCAGAGGTTCATGCCGCTTCCGGTGAGGTTTACGTCGATCGTGTAGCCCGGCCGCGGGCGGGCCGTCGCCAGGCCGTAGTAGTTCTCCAGCTTCTGCCCGCAGAACGTCTCCATCGGCCGGGTGAACGCTCCCATCAGTCCCAGCGGCAGCGACGGCGGGCGAAACAGTCCGCCGCCGGAAGCCGCCGCGGTCCAGCTCCGCCGAACGGCGGCCGCCGCCAGCGCCATCGGCAATCGCGTGAGCACCGCGAGGACCGCGAACTGCCGGGCCGCGTGCGCGCCCGCCATGTGTTCGAGCATCTGGTCACGCAAGCGGTCCGCCGTCGCGACGAGGTCGTCGGCCATCCCGGCGGAAACGGCCAGCGGAACCGCACTGGTCAGGTTGCGGCAGACCGGCGCGCGGGCGCGGCGTTTGCGGTGGTTGACCAGGTGCAGCGTGCTCAGCGGCGTGGCGGGATCGGGGACGCGGGGCAGGACGCTGCGCAGCGCTTTGAGCGCACAGGCGCGGAGAAAATCGCCAAAACGCCCAAATCCGCACACGCGCAGGGCCGCGTCGCGGACCGCCTGCGTCTGGACGGCGCCGAGGTGGCGAAGCACGATCCGCAGGGGACCGGCCCGCGCCAACGGCACGGACGGGTCGGCGAGCGCAGCCGGCGCCGGGACCGCCTGGCGAACGCCGGCCAGCGCCGCGAGCGTCTCGCGCAGTCGCCGGCCGGCCGGCAGGGCGCCCGCCAGCCGGGCGTAGTCGTCGTCGGCGCCGCCCGCGGGGGCATCCGGCTCCGCGCCCGCGGTGTCGCGGGCGTACAGCTCGTCCAGGTCTTCCAGGAAAAACGTCGCCCCGCGCGCGTCCATGAGCGCGTGCCGGAAGCGCACCATCAGCACGTCTCCGGCCGCCTCCGCCCGGAGCACGCAGAACCTCACCGGCGGCAGGTCCGGCGCCGTGATCGACTCGTTGTACAGGTTCTCGATGCGGCGGTGCACGCCGGCCGGGCCGGCCGAACGATCGTCGTAGACGCGGACGATCCGCTTCAGGTCGCGCTCCGTGGGGATGGCAAGCCGCCAGCAGGGCCGGCCGGTCAGGGGCGCAACCACCAGGCGGCCGCCCGCCGCGGGATGACGCCGCAGCAGCGCCCGCACCGCGCGGCGCAGCCGAACCACGTCGAGCCGCCCGCCGAGTTCGAGGATGATCTGGATGTTGAGGTTGGGAATCCCGAGTCCGCGGGCCGCCCGGTCGGCGACGAAGAACATCAGGTCGAGCGGGTTGGGATCGTGGATCGCGGACACGTCTGTAGAGATCCAGTCGCGCAAGACGGAAGCTTCGCCGCGGCCGGGAGGCGCGGAGATCAGGCCAGATCGCCCATGGCCCGGCGGCCGAGCTGTTCGACGTAACGGTCCACCGAGGCGCTGACTTCCTTGATCGCCTCCGACGCCGGCGCGAACCCGTCGGTCTTGATCGAAACGCCTTCGAGCTCCTTGTAGGTGGCGAAGAAGTGCTCCACCTCGCGCAGGAAGTGGGGCGGCACGTCGTCGAGGTCGCGGATGTGTTCGTAGAGCGGGTCCGTGTTGGGCACGCCCAGCAGCTTGTAGTCGTTGACGCCGCCCTCGCTCATGCGGAACAGGGCCACCACGTGCGTCTCGATCAGGCAGCCGCTGAAGGTCGGTTCGTTGACCATCACGAGCACGTCGAGCGGGTCGCCGTCCTCGGCGAGCGTCTGCGGGATGAAACCGTAGTCGCCCGGATAGTGGCTCGACGAATAGAGATAGCGATCGAGCCGCATGACGCCGGTCTTCTTGTCGATCTCGAACTTGCTGCGACGGCCCTTGGGAATCTCGATGATCGCGTTGACGACGGTGGGCAGCGCCACGCCGGCGGGCACGTTGGCGTACATGGTCCGCTCGAAGAAGGGAGACATCGGCCGTTCCTTTCGTGTCGCGGGGTCCGCGGCGCACGCGCCTGGCGGTTCCCGCCTGATCCGCCACCACGATAGCCGAAACGGGTAGCCCCTGGCAAACGAGGCCGCGGCGCGGGCCTGTTGCCCCGGCCCGCGGCGCGCTAGAATGCACGACCCGCACGGCGCCGGCTCGCCGCGGGGAAAGACATGCCAACCCACCCAGGCAGGAGTACCAGACGATGGCGGTTCCGCAGGACTGCAAATTCGCCCAAACGCACGAGTGGTTCAGGGTCGATGGCGACGTCGTGACCATCGGGGTCTCGCAGTTCGCCGCCGACGAATTGACCGACATCACCTACGTCGAGCTGCCCGAGGTGGGCGAGTCGGTCACGGCCGGCGAGAGCTTCGGCGAGGTCGAATCGGTCAAGGCCACCAGCTCGCTCTACTCGGCCGTCAGCGGCGAGGTCATCGAGGTCAACCAGCGCCTGGCCGACGAGCCCGAACTGGTCAACAACGATCCTTTCGGCGACGGCTGGATGGTCAAGGTCCGGTGCAGCGACCTGGCGCCGCTCGAAAAACTCATGGACGCCGCCGCCTACGAGAAGATGATCGCCCAGTGATCCCGGGTGCGGCTGGACCGCGCGACACACTCCACAGACACCGGGCCGGCGCGACACCCGTTGCGCCCGGTCCGCATCGGCGGCAAGGGACAGGGAACATGGACCACGCACAGCTTTGCGCCGACGGCGCCTCGTTCATCGCCCGCCACATCGGCCCGCGCAACGACGACATCGCCCAGATGCTGGCGACGCTGGATTGCGACACGCTCGATGCGCTCATCGACCAGACCATCCCGGCCGACATCCGCCTGCGCCAGCCGCTGCGGCTCGACGGCCCCTGCGCCGAACACGAAGCACTGGCCGAGCTGCGCCGCATCGCTTCGCAGAACCAGCGCTACCGCTCGCTGATCGGCACGGGCTATTACGACACGATCACGCCACCGATCATCCTGCGCAACATCCTGGAAAACCCCGGCTGGTACACGCAGTACACGCCGTACCAGGCCGAGATTTCGCAGGGCCGGCTCGAAGCGCTGCTCAACTTCCAGACCATGGTGGCCGACCTCACCGGCCTGCCGCTG
>CAYRXN010000017.1:0-10269 GCA_964428275.1 uncultured Planctomycetales bacterium
CGCCGCCGGCATTCGAAAGGAGAGTATACCGCTTGGGCGGCAATCGCGAACAGCAAATGCGCAGTGGCGCAAGGTGAGCCGCGGCGGTCGTTCCGCGGCCGTCGTCACAGGGCGTGGAAAAGCCGTGCTGGACTTTTCCGGGGCACCTGCGCATCGGGGAGCATTTCGACTTGTCCGTCGCGCTTCCTCACGGCAGGCGCGCTTCGCCCAGCCAACCCGAGCCGAGGCGCCGCAGCGTCAGGCGGCCGGCCAGATCGACCGCGCCGCGGATCGTTCGCGCGCCCGCGGCGCCGAGCGCGGAGACCGCCGCGGCGCCGCCCACCAGCAGGGGCGCCACGTACACGTGCACTTCGTCCGCCAGCCGCTGGTCGAGCAGGCTCCCCAGCAGCGTGCCCCCGCCCTCGACGAGCACCTGGGTCATCTGCGCCCGTCCCAGCCGATCGAGCAGCGCCGGAAGCGAAACCCGCCCGCGACTCGTGCGGACGCGCAGCACGCGGCAACCCGCTGCTTCGAGCCTTGCCGCCCGCCGGGAAGGGGCCTCCCGGCCGCAAAACACCCAGGTCGGCACCGCGGCGGCGGTGCGCACGAGGCGGGTCGAAGCGGGCAGCCGCAAGCCGGTGTCCACGACGATGCGCGTCGCCACGCGGCGCCGCGGGCAGCCGCGCGCCGTCAGCATGGGATCGTCGATCTGCGCGGTTCGGCGGCCGACGATGATCGCGTCCACGCGGGCGCGAACGCGGTGCGCGTGCCGGCGGCAGATGTCGTCGGAGATCCACTTCGAATCGCCCGTGCGCGTCGCGATGCGTCCGTCGAGACTCTGGGCCCACTTCAGGATCACCCACGGCCGCCTACGCTCCACGAGCTTGAAAAACGGCGCGTTGAGCGCGCGGGCTTCGTCGGCCAGCAACCCGAGGCGCACTTCGATGCCCGCGGCCCGCAGGGCGCGCACGCCCCCGCCGGCGACGCGCGGGTTGGGATCGCGTACCGCCGCCACCACGCGCTCGACGCCCGCCTCGGCCAGCGCCTGCGTGCAAGGCGGCGTCTTGCCGTAATAGCAGCACGGTTCGAGCGTGACGTATACGGCCGCCCCGCGCGGCGACTCGCGACAGCGCCGCAGCGCCTCGACCTCGGCGTGCGGGCCGCCGAACCGCCGGTGGTACCCTTCGCCGATGATGCGCCCGCGCTTGACGATCACGCACCCCACCATCGGGTTGGGCTCGACCGCCCCCCGGCCGCGGCGGGCCAGCGCCAGCGCCCGGCGCATGTAGCGGGCATCGTCCGTCGCGCGATCGGTTCTCATGGCAGCGCCTCCGCGTGCGCCGGGTGGCCGCCGTCGGGCTTCCCCGACGCGCGCGGTTTGCGTTCCGCATCGAGCAGGAAGTCGTCGTCACTCAGACAGACGGCGACGTCCACGTCCTCCCACCAGTAGGCGGCCTCGAGCGCCCCCGATGGGCGGAACAGCCGCGTACAGACGGGCAGCCGCGTTTGCGGGTCGATGTACAGCTCGCGCAGCGGGGTCGCCACGACGCCCGGCTCGAAATCGAACCGCAACCCGTGGGCCCAGCGCGCTCTCCGCGGCACGCGCACGAGGCCGAGATAGCTGATCTTCACCCGCCCGGCGGCCCGGTCGAGCGTCGCCAGCGTGCGCTCCATCATCCGGCCGAGCCCGAAATCGCTCAGCGGATAGCGGGCCTCGCCCCACCTGACCGGCGTTTGCAGCGCGACGCGCGTGATCGTCGGCGGCAGGCCGAACAACCCGTGCCGCGGTACGAAGCGCACCTTGTCGTCCTCCCGGCCGGCCACGTAGACCGACTCCCCGTATTTTACGTCCGGGTCGAGCCACTTCATGTAGACGCTGAAAGGATCGCGGCGAAAGCGGCACGCAATCCGCTCGGGCGCGTGCATGGTCTTGAAGATGCCCAGCCCGCGCCGCTCCTCGCGCGTGAACGTGAGCGTGTACTGCCCAAGCGCCGCGCAACGCCGGCCCACGTCCCGCAGATAGGCCATCGGATCGCGCCGCAGCGCTTCGGCGTCGCTCGGGCGCGAGCGCGGCTGCGTGGCCGGCGCCATTTCCATCGGTACCGCAGTCTCGGGCGCCGCGCAACCGGCCAGCGCCGCGACCAGCGCTGCCCATGCGACGCCGACGGCGGTGCACCACCGAACGCGGGTCTGGCCGCTTGTGCACAGCGGATTCCGTTTGCGTCGGTCAGACTCGATCATGGGTGTTTCGGGTCCTTTCTGCTTGGGGTCTGTGCCTGCTCCGGGATCGATTGCCTTGCCCTGCCGGCGGTGTAACCAGCGGACACTTCGCGCCGACACCTGACCGGCGCAGGACCATCATAACGTCCCCGGTCGGGGGCACCGCGTTGGCGAGGCCGCGCCGGCACGCCGTGCCGGAGGCGCGCGGCGTGCCGGCGGCTGGCTCGCGCGCAGCGCAAGCGGTACTCTATTTTGGCCACCGTTGCGATCGGCTGCCCGCGCGGCGACCGGCGGCGGGCGTCTGAACCCAAACCAGGATTCGAGGGAGGAAAACCACGTGCGCCGAACCATGATCCCGTTGTTGCTTGCCAGCGGCATCGGCTGCGTGCTGGCGCAGGCCGCCGAGCTGCCCAGCATCACCCGGGCCATCCAGCCGACCGAGTGGCTCGTGCTCGCGCACCCCGGTCCCGGACAGCGCCAGCCGTTCTTCATCGACCGCGTCACCGCTGCGATCGTCCGGGGTGACTGGAGCCCGCCGAAGGCCGGCGCGACGGTCCTCACCGCCAAAGGTGACAAGCAGCAGTGGCAACCGATCACGATCGAGCCCGGCCAGAAGCTCGAAAACGACGCACTCCGCGGCGGCTGGGCGCTGACCCGCGTCACGTCGGACCGGCCGCGGCGGGCGATTCTGCGCGCCGTCGGCCACTCGATCGCGTATGTCAACGGCACGCCGCGCGTCGCCAACCCCTATCGGTACGGCTACGTGATGATCCCGATCGTCCTGCGGGCGGGAGACAACGAGCTGCTGTTTCGCTGCGGGCGCGGCACGCTCAAGGTCTCGCTCGAACCGGCCACGCACGACGTGATGCTGAACATGGACGACGCCACGCTGCCCGAGGCGGTCGCCGGCCGGGCCCAGTCGCTGGATGCCGGCATCGTCGTGCTCAACACGACCACGCACGCGATCGACCTCGCCGACAGCGCGCCGCCGGTCGCGGTCGCCACCGCCGATGGCCAGCCGCCGGCGGTTCGGCTCACGCCGCGCTGGATGCCGCCGCTGTCGATCGCGAAGGTGCCCGCGTTGCTGCCGGCGGTGCACGCCGACGGCCAGGTGATCCGCTATCGCATCCCGGGCAGCCCCGGCGGGGCCGGCCGCCTGTCACGCCCGGCGGCGACGTTCGAGATCGCCGTGCGCCAGCCGGACGAGTTCCGCAAGGTGACGTTCGTCTCGGCGATCGACGATTCGGTGCAGTACTACGCCCTGCGGCCGCGGATCGGCCCGGCGGTGCCGTCGGCGGGCGGGCTGATGCTGCAAGTGCACGGCGCCGGCGACGAGGCCACCGGCTATCGCAATCTCTACTTCGCCAAGAACTGGATCAGCATCGCCGGTGCGACCAACCGCCGCCCGTTCGGCTTCGACTGGGAGGACTGGGGTCGGCTCGATGCGATCGAGGTGCTCGACCACGCCACGCGGCTGGTCAAACCCGACCCGTCCCGCATCTACCTGAGCGGACACTCGATGGGCGGGCACGGCGTCTGGCAGCTCGGCGTACACTTTCCCGACCGTTTCGCCGCCATCGGTCCGGGCGCGAGCTGGCCCGATTTCTGGTCCTATGGCGGGGAAATCAGCTACGAGGACCCGACGCCGGTCCAGGCGTTGCTCGACCGCTGCGCCAACCCGAGCCGCACGAAGCTCCTGCTGCGCAACTGCCTGCACTTCGGCGTGTTCATGATCCACGGCGACGCCGACACGGTCGTGCCGTTCAAGCTCGCCAGGGAAATGTACGAGAAGCTCAAGGAGTTTCATCACGACGTGACGCTGCACGTCCAGCCGGGCGGCGGCCACGTCTACGACGCCACGCCCGAGGTCGGCAAGGACTGTTTCGACCTGATGGAGCTGTTCGAGTTCTTTCAGCGTCATGCGCGCCCCCTGGCACCGCGGCTGGTCGAGTTCGTCACGACCTGCCCCGGCGTCAACGCGACCTGCCACTGGGTCACGATCGAGCAGCAGCGGAAACTCCTGGTGCCCAGCCGGGTCCGGCTCCAGATCGACCCCGGCCGTCGCGTGCTGTTCGGCACGACCGAAAACGTGCGCCGGCTGACGCTCGCGCCGGCGCAGGTGCTGCTGCCCGGTCCGCTGTCGCTCCAGATCGACCAGGCGCCCGAGATCAAGGTGGACTACCGCGGCGAGCCGATCCATCTCGTCCGCGCCGGCGACGCGTGGAAGACGGCCCCGCCGGCGGATTCGAAACAGAAAGGCCCCCGTCGGTACGGCCTGTTCAAAAACGCCTTTCGCCACCACGTCGTGCTCGTCGTCGGCACCGCCGGCAGCGACGAGGAAAACGCGTGGGCGCTCGCCAAGGCCCGCTTCGACAGCGAGACGTTCTGGTATCGCGGCAACGCCGCGTTCCCGATCGTGCTCGACCGCGACTTCGACCCCCGGGCCCAGCCCGACCGCAACGTCGTGCTCTACGGCAACGCCGACACGAACCGGGCCTGGTCCGCGCTGCTGGGCGACAGCCCGGTGCAGGTTCGCCGCGGTGCCGTCCAGGTCGGCGACAAGCGGCTTTCCGGCGACGACCTCGCCTGCCTGATGATCCGCCCGCGGGCGGGCTCCGAGGTCGCCTGCGTTGGCGTCGTGAGCGGTACCGGTCCCGCGGGCATGCGTGCCACCGATCGGCTGCCGTACTTCGTCTCCGGCATCGCGTACCCGGACTGGATCGTGTTCCGCGCCGACGTGTGGGAGCGCGGCGACGAGGCCGTCGAGGGTGCCGGCCTGTTCGATCTCGCCTGGTCGCTCTCCGCCGCGGATTCGGCGTGGGCATCGCCCGCCGGTGAGCACTGATGGGGAAAATGCCTGCGCCACGGGAGTCCGCGATCTTGCGCATCGCTGTGGGGCAAACGCCGGGAACCACGATCTCTCGGTGGCGCGAGATGCTCGACCGCCTCGCGGCGCTGGTGGCCGACGCCGCCCGGCGCTCGGCGGACGTGATTCTGCTGCCGGAGTGTGTCTGGCCGGCGTATGTGCTTGCGTCGCCGGCGGTGTATTTCGAGGCGCGCGACAGCGGTCTGCCGGGACCGGAGTTCTTCCTGGAGCACATCCGCGCGCTTGCCCGCCGCCACCGCATCGCCGTTTGTGCGGGATATATCGACGAGCGGCCGCCGGGGTTGCTCAACCGCGCCGCGCTGATCGACGCCGAGGGGCGGCTGCGGGGAACCTGTGACAAGTGTTTCCTGTGGGATTGCGATCGCGGCCTGTTTGAACCGGGACAACGGATCGAGCCGGCCGACGCGCCGTGGGGGCCGGTGGGGATGATGATCTGCGCCGACGCCCGTCTGCCGGAGATCCCGGCGACGCTTGCCGCCCGCGGGGCGCGGCTGATCCTGCAACCGACGGCGTGGGTGAACGTGGGCACGGCCGAGCGGCCGTGGAACCCCCAGCCGGAGCTGCTCATCCCGGAACGCTGCCGCGAACTGGGGATTCCGATCGCGTCGGCCAGCAAGTGGGGCCGCGAGGGCGACACCGGATTCGTCGGCTCCAGCATCGTCTGCGACGGTGACGGCCAGGTGCGCGCCCGCTGCGAGACCGATCGCACGCAACTGATCGTGGCGGACGTGGAGCTGCGCGAACCGCGACGCCTGCGGATGACCGCTACCCAGCGGCAGCGACTGCTCGACGCCCGTCCGGCCGTGCGACCGGCCCTCGATGCCGGCCCGCTGCGCGTCGTGTTTGTGCCGGGTGCGGGGGAACCCGGAGAACCCGAGCGTTTCACCTCGGGAAACCGTGCCGGAGCGACGCTGGTGCTTGTTTGGCCAGGCCGAGACGCCCAACCGAAGACCCTGGCGCCGCAAGGGCCCGTGGTCCTGCTGGCGGGACCGTGGCCGAAGCCCGTGACGGTGGGGCGGGCGCTGATCGGCGCGCTGGCCGATCGTGACTGCGACGGCTTCGCGCCGACCCGCGTGCTGGCGCTTGCCGGCGTACATTGCGTCGCGGTTTTCGGCGATCACGTGCGCGAGCGCACACTGCGTTGTCGAGCGGCGGAAAATCGCATTTTCGTCGTGCACGTGGGCGCGGGCGGCTTGCGGGCCTACGCCCCGGACGGCAACGCCGTGGCGTCGTCGGGCGGCGGCCCGGCGGACGGTGCGCGAGCGTTTGTGCTCGATCTTGCCCAGGCGGCCGACAAGCACTTCGCCCCCGGCACCGACCCGTTCGCCGACCGCCGGCCCGAGTTCTATGCGTTTTGACCTGTCCCGCCTGCGCCGCGCACGGGCCGGAACGGGCAAGGCGCGGCGCGGGCGGCCAAGTCCGCACGCAGTGGACCCTTTTCTGCCGACAGGTTGGGCGCTGTCGCGTCTTGCGCGGATTCCCTGCGTGCGAGACCGGCTGCTGTCCGGTTGCCGCAGTGCCTTTGCGCTTCAGCGCCGTTGTGTTTTCTCGATCCGCTGGTCAGTGGCCTCTAGAACGTCACCGGCGGCGGTTTTTCGATCGTCTCGCCGAACTCCTGCCTGACGATTTCGGCCGCTTCCCGCTTGCCGAACGAGATGGCCTCCTCGCCGAGCGTCGGGATGGTGGGGGGCAGCGGGGATTCGGGCGGCGGGCCGGTCTCCTGGTGCAGGTGGATCGTCTGGGTGGGGAACGCGAACTCGACCCCCAGCCGGCCGGCCAGCCGGATGATATCGAGGAACAGCCGGTGGCGCTCGCGCAGCTCGGTGCTCCAGTCGGGGGTTTCGAGGAAACAGTACAACAGGATGTCGATCGACGAAGCGCCGAAGCGGTTGACGTAGACGTGGTAGTAGTCTTTGCGGGTGTACGGGTGTTTGCGGATCAGCTCGCGGACGCCCTCGCAGAACGCGTCGAGCTGTTCCGGCGTCGTCGAGTAGGTCACGGCCAGGTGGCACGATATCCGGCGGTAGCGACGGCGGCCGAGGTTGTCGATCGTCGCGTTCATGATGTCCGAGTTGGGGATCGTGACCTGCGAATTGTAGAACGTGCGAATGCGCGAGCTGCGCAGGCCGACCGCCTCGACCGTGCCTTCGGCGTCGCCGATCTTGACCCAGTCGCCCACCTGGAACGGCCGATCGAGCACGACGTTGACCGAGCCGAAGAAGTTCTTGAGCGTGTCCTGGGCGGCGAGGCCGAACGCCAGGCCGCCGACGCCGAGCCCGGCCAGCAGCGGACCGATCTTGAAACCCATCGCCGATCCGACGAACAGCAGGCCGACGGCGATCACGAGCACCTTGGTGGTGCGCTGGGCCAACGGCACGAGCACGTCGTCGAGCCGGTTCTTGGTGCGGGCGGCCCGGGCGTTGAAGTAACCCGCCAGCACGTCCACCAGTCGGTAGACGGCCACCACGCCCACGACGGCCAGCACGATGTGCATGGCCCACCAGATCCAGCCCATGACCGTCGCGCCGAGGTCGAGCAGTTGCAGCCCGCCCCACCACGCCAGCAGCATGACGAACGTGGACGTGGGCTGGAGCGCGTGCCGCAGCGAGCTGGGCAGCATCGCCGCCTGCTCGGTGGCCAGGGCGCGCCGGCCGATCCACGGCAGCAGCAGCAGGCACGCCCGCCGCACGGCGATGCCCAGCGCCAGCACGAGCGCGATCCCGAGCCATTGCCAGTAGCGCAACCGGGCGAGATGGCCGCGGAGGAACGCCGGCACCCAGGTCTCGCGCACGTAGAGCGGGGGGCAGTCCCAGAAAGAGAGCCGCACCTTGCCGCGCAGCTCGGGCACGATCGGCAGGTTTTCGGTCCCCTCGTAGAGCGGTTCGATCGAATGCACGGTGGTGCGCGTAAAGAGCCATTCGCCCTTGCGCGGTCCGTCGTCGACCTTGCCGATCTCGATCACGCCCTCGTCGCGGATCAGCACCGTATACGCCGGTCCGTCGCCGTAGGCGGGCAGTTCCTGGGGGATGATGAACTTCGTGCGGTTGAGCACCATCCACAGTTTTCCGGACAGCAGGCGCAGGGCGTCGCGCTGGCGCTCGCGCAGGCCGCGCAGGTCGAGACACAGGGCGGCCTTGTCGAGGTCGCCGTCGTGCATGGCCCGCAGGAACAGGTTCATGGTGGCCCGGGGCGAGCTGGTGTCGGCCCGGATCGGCTCGGCGACCACGGCCCCGTCGCTGGCCGCCTTGCCGGCCTTCCGGGCGGCCCGGGCCGCCTCGGCCTTGAGCGTCGCCATCATGTCCGGGATGCGCGCCACCGTCAGCGCCGCGAAGGCCCAGCGGCCGTCCGGCATGCGCTTGAGGGTGATCTCGTAACCCTCGACGGGGATGTGGAAGCTCGGATCGTCGAGCTCGTCGGGCAGCGAATCGAGCGCCAGCCGGCCCGACTCGACGAGTTTTTCGAGGATCGTGTAGAGATTGCGCAGGTATTCGACGCGCTGCTCGTATTTCTGCACGCCGGCGATGGAGAAATCCATGCACGCCAGCGCGTCCTGATAGACCGAGGGGTCGTCGGCCGCCGCGATCATCTTGACGAACAGGCCGGTGAGCAGCGCGTGCGGCGACTGGCGCCAGTCGAACTCCTCGGCCTTGTTCTTCGATTTACGGGTCTTGGTTTCTTCGGGCGGGGCTGGTGGTGGCGGTGGCGCCGGCCGGCCGAGCTTGTCGAGGTCCTTGTAGAGTCCGGGGATGTCCTTGACCGTTTGCGCCGAAAACCGCCAGCGGCGATCATCCTGGCGCATCAGGGTGACATAGATCGGGTCTTCGCCGAACGTCACCGGTTTGGCGTCGGGCGCGTCGGGAAGCTTCCCGGCGTCGAGGTATCCACCTGCGGCGAGCCGGTCGAGAATCTCGGCGAGCCGCGTGACGTATTCGCGGCCGTGCTCGTTGACGATGACCGGATCGACCAGTTTGAAGTCGAGACACGTCTGCGCGTCGTCGTAGCGCCGCTCGCGTGCCGCGGCGAGGAAATAGCCGACCAGCCGGCGGGGCGACGGCAGCAGGTTGGGCTGCTCGGCGGGTGCCGAGGCCGGCTGCGTGGCGGCGGTCGTGGCAGCCGGCTGTGAGGCGGCCGGGGCGTTGTGCGCATCTTGGGCGGCGAGGGGAGTCAGAGCCGCTCCGCCCATCAGCAGTGCGGCGCAAAGGACAGTCTGCAGCCTGCGGGCCATCGCGTGTGTCACCAGCGGTTCACCGTCTGCATGCTCGCCTCTTCGTGATGCCGGGCTGCGCCCCGGGCAGACGTAATCTACGGTCACGGGGACCGGCCCACAAGCTCGGCTCGACCGGGCGCCTCTGGCACCTGCCCAAAGGCGGCGGGAAAATGCCCGCAGACGCCGGCAAGGTGGCCGCCGCGCTCGCCGCCGACCGGGAAAGCGCCGATAATGCGGCGCCGGGTCGTTGTCCCCGGGGATCGTCATGAGCAGGAGCAGTCACCTGTGAGCGGATCGGGCAAACGAAGGCTCCCGGTCGCCGTGGCGGCGTTCGTTGCGGTCGCGGCGGCGGTCACGGGTGGATGGTATCACTATAACCACCTGCCCAAGCGCTTCGGCGTGGTCGTACCCGGACGGCTCTACCGGTCCGGCCGCGTGGCTCCGGCGGAGCTGGCCACGGTCGCGCGGCGATACCATATCCGCACGGTGTTGTCGCTGCTCGATCCCGACGCGCCCGAAAGCGTGCGTGAGCGCCGGGTGGCGCAGCGACTCGGATTGCGGTGGTTGAATGTACCGCTGCGTGGCGACGGATCGAGCACGCCGGCGGACCGGGCGCGCATCGAGGCGATCCTGTTCGACCCGCAGGCCGCACCGATTCTCGTCCACTGCGCCGCCGGGGCCAACCGCACGGGGCTGGCCGTGGGGTTGTATCGCATTGGCAAACAGGGGTGGACGCCGGAGCAGGTGCTGGCGGAGATGAGACGCTACGGCTTCGAGGACCTGCCCAAACACGCCAATCTGCGCGCGGCGCTGCGCGCAGCGTGGCAAGCGCGGCAGCAGGCGGCGGAGTGAGCCTCAGCGCGCGCCGGTCTCGACGGTCTGGGGCTCGCGCCGCGTCGGCGGCTCGATGGCGACGGCCGCGGTTTGCATGTGCGCCTGGGCGGCGACGAGCGCGTCCCAGTGCTTTTCGTTGAAG
>CAYRXN010000018.1:0-6743 GCA_964428275.1 uncultured Planctomycetales bacterium
CCTCGCGTCCGCACCGGTTGCGGGCCGAAGCATCCCGCCGCTACAATGCGTAGCGTAGCCGCGGGCGTAGCTCAATTGGTAGAGCGTCAGCCTTCCAAGCTGAATGTTGCGAGTTCGAGTCTCGTCGCCCGCTTTTCACCTGCAACAACCTGCTTACGTTTGCCGCAGCAAGCCCGGGGCCGGGTCGGCCGCACCCGCCCGCGCTCAGCCCGCGCGGTCGCTGGCGGTCGGGGCGACGCCACCGCGTGAGGGCGGACGGATCGCCGGGCATGGGGGCGGGACCGGCTGGGTGAACACCTGGACCACGGACGGTGCGGGGGCCGCGAAGAACGTGGCGTCGATGGCGCGCTTTTCGCGCACGCGCGCGACAAAACGCGCCAGCAGGGAGCCGGCGTCGTGCGGGCCGGGGGCGGCTTCCGGGTGGAATTGCACCGCGGCGATGCCGAGCTCGTCGTGCGCGAATCCCTCGATGCTCCCGTCATTGAGGTTTACGTGGGTCACGGTCGCGCCGGCGGCCTCCAGCGAGCGTCGTTCGACGGCGAAGCCGTGGTTCTGGGCGGTGATCCCGACGCGCCGGGCCGGGATGTTCCGCACCGGCAGGTTGCCGCCGTGGTGGCCGAAGCGCAGTTTGTACGTTTGCGCTCCGAGCGCCAGGGCGAGCAACTGGTGGCCCAGGCAGATGCCGAAGATGGGCAGGCGCCCGAGCAGCGCTTCCAGACCTTTCCGGGTCGTTTCGACGGCGGCCGGATCGCCCGGCCCGTTGCCCGCCACGAGTCCGTCCGGCTCGAGCGCGCGGATCTCGTCAGCCGATGCCGCGGCGGGAACGCGCGTGACGCGCGCGCCGGCCGACGCGAGTTGCCGCAGGATGTTCGACTTGATCCCACAGTCGATCGCGACGATGTGACAGCGCCCGCCGACGCCCGCCGGACGCGTCGCGGGCGCTGGCCACGGCGTCGGGGCGGCGCAGGCGACCCGGCCGACGAGGTTGGCGCCGGTCATCGGTGCGGACCGCCGGGCGATTTCGACGAGGCGGAGAGGGTCGCTGACCTCGGTGCTGAGCGCGCCGCGCAGCGCTCCGCAGGTGCGGATGCGCCGCGTGAGGGCGCGCGTGTCGATGTCGGCCAGTGCGACGATCTCATGGCGCAACAGGAACTCTTCGAGCGACAGCTCGGCGCGGTGGTTGCTCGGGCGGCGCGGCGGCTGCTTGAGCACGATGCCGGACAGATGCGGGCGGGCGGACTCGAAATCGTCCGGGCACAGACCGTAGTTGCCGATCAGCGGGAACGTCATGGTGACGATCTGCCCGCAGTAGGACGGGTCGGTGAAGATCTCGGGATAGCCGGTCATCGAAGTGTTGAAGACGACCTCCCCGGTCCGCGTACCGGCGGCGCCGACCGCGCGGCCGCGGAAGAGCGTTCCGTCTTCGAGTGCGAGCAGGCCGTGTCTCATGAGGCGGCTCCCCGGGCCGGCGTGGTGTCATGGTCTGCGAGGTAGTCCTGGAGCGCGGCGACCTGTTCGCGGCCCGCCCGCAACGCCCGAATCGCATCCACCGCCGCCCGCGCCCCCGCCAGCGTCGTGATCAACGGAATGCCCAGGCGGATCGACGCGACCCGCCAGCGGCCCTCGCTCGTGGCGCTGCCGGTGTGGATCGGGGTGTTGATGAGCAGGTCGAGCTTGCGCTCGAGGATGAGGTCGAGCAGGAACGGGTGGCCGTGACCATCGTGCTTCGAGACGATCGTCGCGGGGATGCCGTGCTCGGCGAGTGTCCGCTGCGTCCTGGTCGTCGAGAACAGCTCGAATCCCATCTCGTGCAGCTCGCGGGCGATCGAGATCACACGCGGCTTGTCCGCGTCGCACACGCTCACGAGTACGCGGCCGGAGGTCGGCAACTCGAGTCCCGCGGCCAGCAGCGCCTTGTAGAACGCCATCGGGTAGGTGCGGTCGATCCCCATGACCTCGCCGGTGCTGCGCATCTCGGGGCCGAGCACGAAATCCACGGTGCGCAGCTTGCGGAAGGGAAACACCGGCGCCTTGACGACGACGTGCCGCGGAGCGTGAAGGTCGGTCGAGCCCACGTCCGCCAGCGCCTCGTCGAGCGCCCGGCCGAGCATCACCTGCGTGGCGATGCGTGCCCAGGGCACGCCGGTCGCCTTGCTCACCAGCGGAACCGTGCGCGACGCGCGCGGGTTGACCTCGATCAGGTAGACCACGCGGCCCTGAATGGCGAACTGCACGTTCATCAGCCCGCACACGCCCAGCCGGCGGGCGAGCAGCTTGACCTGGTACTTGATCTCGTCCACCAGCGCCGGCGAGAGCGAGTAAGGCGGCAATACGCAGCAACTGTCCCCGCTGTGGATGCCGGCCTCCTCGATGTGTTCCATGATGCCGCAGATGTCGCAGCGACCGGCGGCAGGATCACGACCGGGGTAGCCGTAATCGCTGATGGCATCCACGTCCACCTCGACCGCATCGAGCAGGAACTTCTCGATCAGGATCGGATGGCGGTGGTCGATGTTGCGCTCGCGATCGGTGGCGCCCAGCGCGCCGTCGATGTAGCGCGCGAGATCGGTGCCGTTGTTGCACACCTGCATGCCGCGTCCGCCCAGCACGTAGGAGGGGCGTACCAGCACCGGATAGCCGAGCCGTTCGGCGACCTCGGCCGCCTGGGCACGCGAGAACGCGACGCCGTTGGGCGGCTGCCGCAGCCCCAGCCCGCGCAACGCCTGCTGAAACTGCTCGCGGTCTTCGGCCATGTGGATGCTGGCGGGGGCGGTGCCCAGAATGGGCACGCCGGCGTCGGCCAGGGCGGCGGCGATGTTCAGCGGCGTCTGCCCGCCGAACTGAACGATCACGCCGCGCACATGTCCTCCGGCGACGTCGAGCGGGCGGCCGTTGAGTCGCTGGCAGATGTTGAGGACGTCTTCGAACGTCAGCGGCTCGAAGAAGAGCAGATCGGAGATGTCGTAGTCGGTGCTGACCGTTTCGGGGTTCGAGTTGATCATCACCGTTTCGAAGCCCATCCGGCGGGCCGCCATCGCCGCATGCACGCAGCAATAATCGAACTCGATGCCCTGGCCGATGCGGTTGGGACCGCCGCCGAGGATGATGACCTTGGGGCTGTCGCTGACACGCAGCTCGTCGTCGTGGGATTCGACCAGCAGGTGCCGTTCGTCGAGCGCCCGGTAACGGTAGGCCGAGCGCACGTCAACGCTGCGCAGCAGGTCGCGCAGGGCTGGCGGGTCGGTCGTCGCCGGATGGCGCAGCGCGGCGGCCGCGGCGGGGTTGCGGACGATCTGCGCCAGGGGCCGCTCATGCGTCGAGTAGTAGTAAGGCGTCTGCGCCTCGAACTCGGCGGCGCAGGTGTCCACGAGCTTGAACTTGGGCCGGTCGAGCTGGTCCTTGAGTCGGCGATAGGTCGCGGCGTCGAGCCGCCACACGTGGCGCAACTGGGCGTCACTGTAGCCCGCGGCGCGGGCGTCCTGGTACGCTTCGATCAACTCGGGCGAAAGGCGCCGCACCACGCCGCCGGCCACCGGCACCGCCAGCAGATGCGCTTCGAGCTCGACCAGGTCGGCGAGCTGGTCGAGGAACCACGGGTCGATGCCGGACAGCTCGGCGATCCGCTCGACGGTCCAGCCCAGCTTGAGCGCGTAGCGGATGTAGTAGATGCGGCCCTGGCAGGGCACGGCGATCTTCTCGCGGAGCACCGGTTCGGGGATCGGCCAGACGCTCGAAGATTCCTCGTACAGGTCCGCCGGCGGCTCGCCGAGGGCCGATCCGCCGAACAGCGGGCCGCGCCGGGGCTCGCCGCCGAAGGCATCCACCCAGACCGCGTCGGCGTCGGGCTGATCGAGCCGATCGCGCAGCAACGCGTCGAACCACTTGTCGCCCGGGTGCAACCCGTACCCCGGGCGCTTCAGCTCCATCGAGCGGATGCACTTCTGGAACGCCTCCTTGAACGTGCGGCCGATGGCCATGGCCTCGCCGACCGACTTCATGGAGGTGGTCAGCGTCTCGTCGGCCTCGGGAAACTTCTCGAACGCGAAGCGGGGCATCTTGACGACGCAGTAGTCGATGGCCGGCTCGAAACAGGCACTCGTGGCCCCGGTGATGTCATTGCGCAGCTCATCGAGCGTGTAGCCGATGGCGAGTCTGGTGGCGATCTTCGCGATGGGAAAACCCGTGGCCTTCGACGCCAGCGCCGAGGAGCGCGAGACGCGCGGGTTCATCTCGATCACGACCATCCGCCCGTCGCGCGGGTTGACGGCGAACTGGATGTTCGCGCCGCCGGTGTCCACGCCGATCGCCCGCATGATCGCGATGGCGGCGTCACGCATGGCCTGGTACTGCCGGTCGGTCAGCGTCATGGCGGGCGCGACGGTGATCGAGTCTCCGGTGTGGACGCCCATCGGGTCGAGGTTCTCGATCGAGCAGACGACGACCACGTTGTCGCGGGCGTCGCGCATCATCTCCAGCTCGAACTCCTTCCACCCCGTCAGGTCTTCTTCGATCAGCACCTGGCCGATGGGCGAGGCGGCCAGGCCGTCGCGCACAAGCTGCTCGAACTCCGCGTCGTCGCGGGCCATGCCCCCGCCGGTACCGCCGAGCGTATACGCGGGCCGGATGCAGAGCGGCAGGCCGAGCTCGGCGCGGACCGCGCGGGCCCGGTCGAAACTCCGTACGGTTTGCGAACGCGGCACGTCGACGCCGACCGCGGCGACGGTCGCCTTGAACGTCTCGCGATCCTCGGCCCGGCGGATCGTGTCGCAGGTCGCACCGATCAGACGGACACCGTGGCGCTCGAGGATGCCGGCCTCGTGGGCCGCCATGGCGCAGTTGAGCCCGGTCTGGCCGCCGAGCGTGGGCAGGATGCTGTCCACCGGCGCACGGCGCCGGGCTTCGAGCGTGAGAACACGCTCGATGACGGCCGGAGTGATCGGTTCGAGATAGGTCCGATCCGCGAGTTCAGGATCGGTCATGATGGTGGCGGGGTTGCTGTTGAGCAGGACGACGCCGACACCCTCCTCGCGCAGGGCGCGGCAGGCCTGGGTACCGGAATAGTCGAACTCGCAGGCCTGGCCGATGACGATGGGGCCGCTGCCGATGATGAGAACCCGCCGGATGTCGGTCGATCTGGGCATCGCAGTGTTCGTCTTCCGCGCGTCGCGCGGGGGCGATGGTTCCGGGTGTCAGCGATTCCGGCTCGCGGACCGAACGGAGGCGAGGACTCAGCGCGCAACCTGGACGAAGCGCGTTGCCCCGCCGCCCCCCCTGCCATGTTCGAAACGAATCGTCGCCGACCGTCCGCAAGTGTCGCGCACGTAGTGTACTCAGCCGCGGCGGCCCGCCAATGGGCGAGCCCCAAAAGTGACGGAAATGAACGAAAAGTGCCAGCCGACGAGCGACAAGCGCCGGCCAAGTCGCGTTCAGCCAGGCGCTGCGCCGAACGCCACCAGCCCGAGAACCGCTCCACGGTCCCGCCTGACCCGTGTTCGCCGAGGCCGTGCCCTGGGCCGCACCGGGCAGCGCCCGGCCTCGTGCCTTGGCGAGTGGCGAATGCCGAATGGCGAATGGCCCTTCGCCGCCTCACCACCTTCGTCCCTCAGTCCCCAGATCCCTGCGTCCCTGCGTCCCTACGTCCCTATGTCCCTATGTCCCTCATCCCTTATCCCTTGTGCCTTCGCGCGTTCGACGCTGGCCGCGCGGCGGGGGTCATTTCGGCAGCGTCAGCGGCCGAACGGCGCGGACCGCGTCGAGCTTGGCCAGCGCGTCGAGCTTGCGCACGTCGATCGTGCCCACCAGCATCCGCACCGTCTTGCTCTCGGAACCCGGCGCGAAGCCGAGCTTCGTCAATGCCGCCAGCGTTTGGGCGGAGGTGTCCTTGAGGAAGATCATCACGCCGACGCGGTAGTTCACCACGCGGACCTTGCCGTCGTCGAGGTTGCCGTCTTCGCCGAGCTGGGCGACCCGGGCCGCGAGGCCGCGAAGCGGCGGCGCGAGCTTGTGGCCTGGCCCCGTGCGGTCGGCGGCGTCCCAGACGCGGATGTTCTCGGCGCGATCTTCGGCGGGGTGCCACGCGTGCTTTCGGACCCGCGCGGTGCCGTAGGGCTGTCCGAGGCCCACGGTCGCCGGTTTGCCACCCACGGCACCGGGTGGCGCCATGAGCGCTCCGCGGGCCGCGCCTCGACTCAGCAACATCGCGGGGGCCCCGGCGAAGGGGCTGCCGCCGTCGCCGAAGATCCCCTGATGGCGCACGCCGTCCGGCATTTCGACGGGCACGTCGATCGCTCGCGGCTCGCCGCCGACGGTGATGGTCATCTTCTCGACGGCGACGAAGCTGGTGAACTGCGTGACGAGATGGAAACGCACGCCGAGATCCACGATCTGCTTCCTGAGATCGTCCGGGAACTGCCCGCGCTGGGCCGCCGTCAGGTCGCGGTTCAACAGGTCCTGCACCTTCGCCCGCGCCCAGAGCGAGGCGAGCGCACTGTGGTCGGGCGGCGTCGCCGGCTGCGAAACGTCGATCCGTTCTTCGTAGGCGCCCGCGCCGGTGTTGCCGCGCAGCGTGATCGTTCCCGCCGCCGGCCCGGTGAGTCGGCCGCAGGCGACGATCGGCTTGGCACCGAACAGGTCGGGGATGCGCCGCGGGTAGACGTCCGCGACCGGCAGCGTGCCCCAGTCGATGTCGATGTCGGTGAGGACGGGCGCCCTCAGCCGCTCGGCGAAACGGTCCGCGGCCCTGT
>CAYRXN010000019.1:0-6345 GCA_964428275.1 uncultured Planctomycetales bacterium
TTCAGGCGGACGTGCGGGGGACGCCGCCGCCGCGGCCCTTTCACGCTCCATTCGCGATGACCTGGAACTGGAGATCGGCCGGCTCAAGACCGGGACGCCGCCACGGGTGCTGAAATCATCGATCCGGTTCGAAGCTCTGGAACGGCAGGATCCCGATCCCGAGCCCTACCGCTTCTCCTTTCGCGAACCAGACCCGGAACTGGAAGCGGGGTGCTGCGGCGCGCGGATGACTCTGCCCGCCATGCCCTGTTACATCACTTGGTCCACGGAGGAAACCGCACGACTCATTCGCGAAAACCTGGACCGCTCACCGCTGTACGGCGGCAAGATTCAGGGGATCGGCACACGGTATTGTCCATCGTTCGAGGACAAGGTGGTGCGGTTTCCGCACCAGCGACGACACCACATCTATCTCGAACCCGAAGGCGCCTTTACCGAGGAGTACTACCTCAACGGCATTTCCACCAGCCTTCCGGTGGATGTTCAGGTGCGGATGGTGCGGTCGCTGCCCGGCCTGGAACAGGCGGTGATTACGCGCTACGCCTATGCCATCGAGTATGACTTCGTGTTCCCTCACCAGATCACTTCCGCCCTGCGGGTCAAGAAATGGCCCAACCTGTTATTGGCGGGGCAGATCAATGGAACCAGCGGATACGAAGAAGCCGCGGGACAAGGCCTCGTGGCCGGAGTGAATGCCGCACGGGTCGCCTTGAACGCGGGTCCCGATTTCATCCTCGGGCGCGACGAAGCGTACATCGGCGTGATGATCGACGACCTGGTCACGCGCGGCGTCACCGAACCTTACCGCATGTTCAGCTCGCGCGCCGAACATCGGCTGCACCTGCGTTACGACAACGCCGACCTGCGGCTCACGCCCCTGGGGCGCAAAGCCGGCTTGGTAGACGATGCCCGCTGGCGGCGATTCGGACGACGGCGCGCGGCCATCGAGGAACTTCGGGCGTTCCTTTCCCAGACGCGGAAACAGGGACGCACGCTCGCTGAATGGCTGAGACGGCCGGACCGTGAAGTTGACAAGCTCGTTGAAGGGGAGCCCCTTCTGGCGAAATTTCGTCAGAAAGAGGATGTCTGGAACACCGTGTTGGTGGAAATCAGGTACGCCGGCTATATCGAACGACAACGCCGTTTGATCGAGGAGTATCGGGCGCTGGAAGACCGCAGCATTCCGCCAGATCTTAACTATCGTAGCATACCGCACTTACGAATGGAATCCGTCGAGCGGTGGGAGGCGGTTCGTCCGCGAAACGTCGGTCAGGCGGCCCGCGTGAGCGGGATTCATCCTACGGACGTAACGCTGCTGCTCTTACACCTCGGCAAAGAGTGAATACAATTCACGACGGGCATACGCCCGAAAGGGCGATAATTCTGCCTTGCCCACTCAACCTATTTCGCGTATGTTACTATAAGATAGGGTATACAGGTAAACTTGCGAGATGGTTATGGCCAAAACAGCCGCACAAAACGGGCGTAACGCGAAAAAGGCGATTTTCTCCACGGGGGAGGTCGCGGAAATCTGCAAGGTCAGCCAGCAGACGGTCATCCGTTGCTTCGACAGCGGCCGGCTCAAGGGCTTTCGGGTGCCGGGCTCGCGCTTTCGCCGGATTCCGCGCGAAGCGCTGATCGAGTTCATGAAAGAGAACAACATCCCGCTCGATCAGCTCGAAATGGGCAAGCGGCGGGTGCTGGTGGTCGACGACGATCCGGCGATCGTGGAGATGCTGGTCGAGTTGCTCGAGCGCGACGGGCGCTTCGAGGTCCAGACGGCCACGACGGGCTTCGACGCGGGTTTGCGGACCAAGGAGTTCCAGCCCGACGTGATCGTGCTCGACTACATGTTGCCGGATATCAACGGGAGCGGTGTCATCCGCAGCGTGCGCAGCGATCCCTCGGTCAAGGATGTGAAGATCATCATCGTTTCGGGGGTCGTCAACCGCGAAGACGTGGAGGCACTGCTGAAGTGCGGGGCGGACGACTTCATGCAGAAGCCGTTCAGCATCGAGCAACTGGTGCGCAAGATCACGGAACTGGTTTGTGAGTGATGCCGCCGCGGCCAACACCGGCGATTCGGAACTGCGATCGGCGCCCGAGCTGACGCTGTCGCACCTGGACACGCTGCCGACGCTCTCGCCGGTCGCGCTCAAGCTTCTGCAGATCACGGCCGACTCGAACAGCAGCGCCGCCGACGTCGTGCGGGCGCTTCGCGGCGATCAGTCGTTGACGGCCAAGATTCTCCAGGTCGCCAACTCGCCGGTGATGGGGGCGCGCGGCAAGGTCAGCACGCTCGATCGGGCGGTCGTGTGCCTGGGGTTCAAGGCCGTTCGGAACATCGCGCTGGCCGTCAAGGTGTTCGAGGCCCTGCCCGTGCCGGCGGCCGGTGGCGAAGCGGGACGCTTTTCGCCCATCGAGTTCTGGAAGCACTCGGTGGGCGTGGCATGCGCCGCCCGCCGACTGGCAGCGCTGCACAGGGAAATCGGCGTCGATCCCGAAGAGGCGTTCGTCGCGGGGTTGCTGCACGACCTGGGCAAGGTGGCGCTGCACGCGGTGTTCCCGAAGGCCTACGAGCGCATCGCGATGCGGGCCGAGGAGACGCGGGCGGATATCGCCGATTGCGAACGGGCGGTGCTGGGCGTGGATCACACCGTGGCGGGGCGGCACCTGGCCAAACGCTGGGGGTTGCCGCGCGAGCTTCAGGACGTGATCTGGCTGCACCATCTGTCTCCCGAGACGTTCAGCGACAGCGTCACCGCGCCGGCGCTGATCGCGGTGGTGCAGGTCGCCAACGAGTTCATCCGCGAACAGCGCATCGGCTATTGCGGCGACTTCGCGTTCCACGAACCGGCGGCGCGGCACGCGGAAAGCCTGGGCCTTTCCGATGCCGACCTCGACCAGATCGCGGCGGAGGTGGTCAGCGACGTGGCCGAGTACGGGACGCTGCTCGGCATCGACCGCGAAACCCCCGAGACGCTCTATCTCAAGTCGCTGACGCGCGCCAATACGGAGCTGAGCCGGCTCAATCTCGAACTGATGGCGGGCAACCGGCGGCTGGCGGCTGCGGCACGGTATTTCCAGGCCATCACCCGCTTCGATCGGCTCGTGGGGGCTTCCGCCGACCTGAGCGCGGTTGTGGCGGCGATTGCCGAGACGGCCACCGCCGCGCTGCAACGCGACCAGGTGGCGGTCTTCGGCGTGCACGATCGGGCGGCGGCGATTGAACTGGGGTGGGTCGATCTGTCCAGTGAGCAGCGCGAAACGCTGACGCTGCGTACCAGCGACGCGATGAGCCAGTGGCTCGAACAGACCGGGGAGGTGCTGGACGTGGCCGTGCTGCGCGCGCCGGCGGCGGTGCGCACCATGGCCGCCGAGCACGTTTCGCTGCCGAAGGCCGGGGAGTGCTGGCTGTTGCCGATTGTCCACGACGAGCACGTCGCCGGGGGCATCCTGTTCGCGTCGACGCGCGACGAGCGTGTTCGCCTGGCGCGCGAAAGCGAGGAGCTGCGTTCCTATCTCACGAGCCTGGGGCTCGCGATCGGCCGGGTCAACGCTCAGGCTGCGGCTCGGCGGCTCTCCGAGAACCTGGCCGAAAGCAACCGCAAGCTCCAGCAGATGCAGACCGAAATCCTGCGCACGCGGGCGCTGTCGATGATCGCCGAGATGGCCGCGGGTGCGGGGCACGAGCTCAACAGTCCGCTGACGGTCATTTCCGGTCGGGCGCAGATGCTGATGCGCAGCACGAAAGACCCCGAAACCAGGCGCAGCCTCGAGCAGATCTACGAGAAGGCGCACGAGTGCGCGCGGATCGTGACCGAGCTGATGGACTTCGCCCGGCCGCGGCCGCCGAGCCCCCGGCCGACCGACGCGGCGCTGCTGCTGGAGGAGGTTCGCAACGCCTGGCTCGAACAGAGCGACCTGCCGCCGTCGCGGCTGCTCCTGGAGATCGAGCCGGCCAGCGCGCCGATGGTCATGCTCGTGGACCCGGAGCAGATGCGCCTCGTGCTCGACGAAGTCGTGCGCAACGCGGTCGAGGCCGTGGCGGAAAAGGCCGGTACGATTACGCTGGTCTGCCGCGAGGGGACCGGCGAGGCGCTCGAGCGGGTGGCGCGGCGTTCCGAGGTCCAGCCGCCGGGGGAACGAGCCGGCCGCTGGGTCGAGATCATCGTGCGCGATACGGGTTGCGGCATGACGCCGGCCGTGGCCCAGCGGATCTTCGATCCGTTTTTCTCGCATCGCCGCGCCGGACGCGGGCGCGGTTTGGGACTCGCCCGGGCGCATCGGATTATCGAGGCCCACGGCGGTCGGGCCTGGGTCATCACGCGCGAGGGCGAGGGGACAGCGTTTCACATCCTGCTGCCGCACGCGGGTGAGGAACAAGAGCAGGATTGACTTTCCCCCGCGGCCGATCTTCCTGACAATATGCTGATGCGCGGCAAGCGATGGTTCAGACGCATCGTGTGGACGGGGGTGGTGCTCGCGGTCGGCGCCTCGGGGGCCTACGTGTGGACCACGCGCCCGGCTGCGCTGCGGCAACGCCTGGTGGCGCTGTTTTCCCGGTTTGACCTGCGCGTCCAGCGAATCGCGAGCATCTCGTTCTCGCCCTGGCGGGGGCTGGAAGTGGCGGGCTTGCTGCTCGATGCCACCGAGGGGTTTCCACTGGCCCAGCGACCCGGGCCGGCGGGAAGCCACCATCTGCTGCGCGTGCCGCACGCTCGGGTCGAGGTGGACCTGGGGGCGCTGTGGACCGGGCGTTTCCGCGCCCGACGCATTCGCATGCAGGCACCGACCATGGCGATCGTCTGGCCGCGGCTGGAAGAACTGCAACGCCGTCGGGCGGGGGGCGAGTTCAGGTTTTCTGCGCCGAAGCACACGCCCGCGGATCTCCCGGAGGTCATCATCGACGACGCGGACGTGTCGGTGTTCGTGAAGCGCGACGGGCGCGTCGAGCTTCAGGGCCGCTGGGTTGTGGACGGCCACGGTTACATGACCGGCGGCGCTGACGAGCAACGCGCGTATACGATGCGGTTCAGGCAGGTTGGGGGGGTGGTGAAACGGGGACGCAGCGATCTGCTGGCGGAGGTGCGCTGGCGCGGTCCGGCGCTGGATGTCGCGCTGGGCTGGGCCGACCTGGCGGTGCTGCAGCGGCTGATGCCGGAATCGTGGCGGCGGCAACTGCGCGGCGTCGGACTTCGCGGGCAGGTGCGGGTTGCGGGCCTGTCGTTCGGGCGGGAGGGGTTGGCCCACGCCGCGCTGGAGATCAGTGGCGCAGCGCTGAGTCTGCCGATCGAAACCGAACCGGAACTGGGCCCGCAGGATCGCTTCGCGCGTTTTTCGGAAATCTCCGGGACGGTCCGCTTCGAGGCGGCCCGGAAGGCAACCGACGCGCCGCGACGGGGCGATGGCGACCCGCCGCGGTTGTTGTGCGGCGATCTGAACGCCGAGCTCGATGGCAAGCTGCGCGGGGCCGACGCCCGCTTGACGTTGCACGTTGCGAACTTGTGCTACGCGCCCGGCGGGCAGTCGCGAGGGGGCGCACTCCGGCAGTTGGGGAAATGGGGGCTGACGGCCACGGGGCTTCGGGCCGCACTCGAGGTCGAGCACCTGGAGCTGCCGACCCTGGACCACGATGCGGCCTTCGCGCAGTCGAAGCGACTGCCCGGCGTATTGCGTTCCTCGCTGCGCAAGTACAACGCCTCGGGACCGGTGGACCTGCGTCTGGAACTGGATGGCAGCGCGGAGGCGCTGCACTATCGCGGTGCGCTGGAGGCCCAGGGGGTGCGGTGCGCGTACTACCGCTTTCCTTACGAAGTCAGCGGGCTGCGCGGCGTGCTGCGGTTCTCCAATGATGGGGTCACGATCGAAGGCCTGCGTGGTCACCACGGCGCGGCCACGATCTATGCCGATGGCAGGCTGAACGATTCGTCGTCGGAAACCGGGTTCGAGCTGGTCTTTCGAGCGACCAACATCCTGACCGATCAGGATCTCTACGCCGCGCTGCCGCCGGAGTACCGCGCGCTGTGGAAGAGCGCCGCGCCGGTCGCCGTGTGCGATGTGCGTACCACCATGCGTCGCGCGCAGGGGGATCCGCGAACGGGATCGCGCCCGACTCGCATCGTGGTCGACGCGCGTTTGCTGGGCGGCAGCCTGTGCCTGCGCTCGGATCGACTGGAGAACGTCAGCGGGCTCGTACACATCGCCGACAAACGTGTGGAACTGCGTGACGTCAGCGGCTTTCTGGACGGGGCGCTGGTGTGCATCGACGGCCGGCTCGACACGGCCGGCCCGGATCGTTCTTCGGGTTACGATCTGCATATCGAGGCGGCGGACATGCCGTTG
>CAYRXN010000020.1:0-5986 GCA_964428275.1 uncultured Planctomycetales bacterium
ACCAGCGCGCACCGAGCATCAGGCAGTTGAGGCCGCTGCCGATGCCGAGCAGGCCGACGCGGTCGCCGGGGCGGAGGAAGCCGTCTTCCTGCGCCAGCGCCGCCGTGATCGGCAGCGAGACCGTGCCGACGTTGCCCAGCGTCTCGAACGTCGAGTAGTCTCGCTCGGGCGGGATCTCGAGCGCCCGCAGGATCGACTCGCGGTTGGTGGCGCCGACCTGGTGGCAGATGATCCGGTCCGGACCGCGGTCTTGCCAGCCCAACTCGGCCACGAAATCGGCGTAGGTTCGAGCTCCGAGAGCCACGCCGTGGTTGAGCACGTCGATCGCGTGGGTTTCCATGATCTGGGGCGTGCTGCCCAGCAGGCCGCGGACCGGACCCCAGCGGCAGAGCTTGTGGTGGCGACAGTCACTGCGGGCGACACCGCCGAGCAGCGGGTGCCCGTCGGGAGCAAGCGATCGCTCCGTGAGCAGCACGGCGACGGCGCCCGAACCGCCGGTGAGCGTGGCCAGCGAGGTCTTGAACAGTTCGAGGTTCGGCTCGGCCAGCAGCCGCATGATCGTCTGATCGACGATGTGCCGGGCGGACTCGCAGGAGACGACCAGACCGGCCCGCACACTGCCCACTTCGATCGCGTTGGCGATCTGCACCATCCCGTTGAGCACGCCGAGGCAGGCGTTCGAGATATCGTAGACCTCCGACCGCCCGCCGATCCCGAGCATGTCGGCGACGGCGGTGGCCGTGGCGGGTTCGAGGTTGTCGCGGCACACGCCGGCGTAGATCAGGATCTCGACGTCCTGCGGGTCGAAGCCGGCGGCGGCCAGTACCTTGCGGCCGGCGGCCGCGGCCCCGCCGGCCATCGTCTGGCCGGGGTTCCAGTAGCGGCGTTCGCGGATGCCGGTCATCGCTTCGAGCTGGCCGAGCGGGATGCCGAACCGGCGATAGACCGCCGCGAGCCGCTGTTCGAGCGTGATCGAGCGAACGACATTGGGCGGCAGCTCGTAACCGATCGCCGCGATGTGGACACGCGTGTATTGCATCGTCTGCGCAGAGGTTCACGCGCGGGCCATTCCACGCGCGGGCACCTGCTCGGCGGCGCCGGCGGAGAGTATAGCGGATGAGCCGATCGTGCGCGGCGGCACGTGGCTTTGCGACGGTGGGTTCGCGCACCAGCGAACGGGGCGGACGCCGGATTCGCGAACAGGGACGGGCCGCTAGTGCCGGTGACGCCGCAGCGCCAGCAGCGAGCCGGCGGTCACGAGAACCAGCACGGAGGGTTCGGGAACAAAACCCGGCGGTGGCGCGGGGGGGCCGACAAGATCCACCCGCGTGCCCTGCTGGGCAATGCCGGTCACGAAGTCACGCGCTGCCAGGGCGGCTGCGTCGCTGATTTCGCCTCCGCCGGTGTCGATGCTGGCAAAATCGCCGGCGACAAGCGGATGGGTGTCGAACAGATCCGTGAGCTCGCGGGTGACGAGGCTGACGGGCGAACCATCGAACAGGCCGGCCGCCTGCTCCGTATCGAAGCCGAAGGAGGAAAGAAGCGTCAGTGCCGCGTCGTAGAACACGTTGCCTTTGATGCTGATCGGGCCGACGTCCCAGTCCGTGTCGATGTCGCCGTCCACAACCACTCCGTCCGCGGTCAGCCGGGAGCCGGTGTGGTTGACGTCCAGTTGCAGCGTATAGAAGCCGAGCGCATTGACTTCGAGCTGGGAGTCCACGTCGAGCTGGCCCCGAACCTCAATGTCCTGGATGCCGTTCTTGGCGCGCAGGGCGTATTGCAGGTTGTTTGCGAAGATATCGGCGTTTCCGGTGAGAATGCCGCGCGACGTGTAGCCGAACGTGGCCTGCGTCGAGCCGACCAGCTGAAGTTCGTAATTTCCCAGGTCGAACACTTCGGGACGGCCGAAGCCGTCGTTTCCGAAACTGCGGTCGATTTCCAAGCGATAGCCGCGGCCGAGGCGGTTGGGAACAATCCGCACGCGCCCCATGCGATTACCATTGACCCGTCCGCCGCCGGCGAATCCGGTGGGCGTACCGTAGACGTTGAGGCCGGTATAGAGATCCTCGAAAAGCCCGCCACTGGCTGACGCACTGGTCAACAGGGCGGCCAGGACGAGTGAGAGGGTTCGTGTGCGTGACACAGGCCTTCCTCCGGGGGATCGGACCACGCTTGGCAATATCTTAGCATAGACACCGGCCGGCCGCCCATCAAGGCGGCGCGGTTGGGCGCGCTTCGGATGCGGTGCCAACCTGCTGGTCTTATCGGGGTCTGCCGGGGAAGACTCCAGCAGAACGGGTCGCGCGCGGCACGCAACAAATCGCGGCCGGCCCCTTCGCGTCGGGGCACCCGTTGCTATAATGCGACCGGACGAACGGGGAGACAGCCCGATCGACCGATAATAGACTCTAGCGGCACGCCTGCCGTCGCGGACCCTGTGTGCCGGCGGTCGGCCCCCGGGCTCCAACCTCCCCGTGCACCGCTTCGCCATGCCGAAAACGGTCACACCACTCGGAGCCGGTGCGGGTGGGGAAGCGCGGAGCACCCGTGTGGGCGGGGAGCTTGGGCGTCTGATATGGCAGCACTTGCCGTCTGCGCCAGGCCCGAAACGCCCGGGGTGGCCCAGGCGTCCCGCCTGTGTGTATCGCAAGCTCGGTATCGCCGCGGGCCAGCGGCCCGTGCGCGGTGGTCGCCGACGCTGGTTCGCGCGCCGCGAAGAACCCGGCGCATCGCGGTTCCAGAACGGGCGCGGCGGGGTGTACGGAAACGCTTGTATTGTCAGGACTTGGGCTGCAATGACCCACGGATGGCGGTTGATGATCGGCGGAGCGCTCGCGGCGGCGATGGTCGCGCTTGCCGCGGCCGATTCTGCTCCGCAGTCGCAGCCGGCGCAGTCGCAGCCGACCTCCGCCGCGACCAAACCATCCAACGAAGATCGCCGCCGCTTCGACGACCTCATCGCCCTGATCGAAGGCAAGAACTCTGCGCAAGCCCGGCGGACCGGCGCGCGCGAACTGCTTCGCCTCGGATGGCCGGAAGCGGTCCCGAAGCTCGCCGCCATCCTCGCCACCGGTCAGCGCGAGGCCCGCATCGCCGTCGCGGCGGCCATCGCCGAGATGCCGGCGCGGATGAACGCGGCGTTCGTCGAGCCGCTGCTGGCGATGCTCGCGAGCGAGGATGCCGGCGTGCGGTCGGCGGCGAGCGCCGCGCTGGCCGCCGCAACGCCGGACGGTGTTCTTGCGCGGCTGCGCGCCCTGGCGCTCGATAAGAAGAAACCCCTCCCCGCCCGGCGCGCCGCGGTCCAGACGCTCGGCATGATGTCGCATCGCGAGGCCGCCGCGGCGCTGGTCGAGGTGCTCGGGGATCGCAACGATCCGGTGGCGGTCGCGGCGCTCGAAGCGCTCGCGCAGGCGGCCGGGCGCGATTTCGAGAATGATTTCGACGCCGCCGCGTCCTGGTGGGAGGAAGTTCGCCGGTTCGACGCGCGGCAGTGGCGCGAGATGCAGTTGCAGCGCCTCGCCCGGCAGAACCGCGCCGACCGGCAACGTCTGGCGGCCCTGGAGCGCCGTCTCGCTGCGGCGCTGCACGAGAACTACATCCACGCGCCGGAGGCCAAGCGGGCGGCGCTGCTCGACGGCTTTCTGCGCGACGCGTCGGCGGCGGTACGGCTGCTCGGGCTGGAACTCGTGCAATCGCAGGTCGCCGAGGGCAAGAAGCTCTCGGGCGAAACGACTTCGCGCATCCGGGCGTTGCTGGCCGCCCGCGAGCCGGCCGTGCGGGCCGCTGCGGTCCGTACCGTGGCGATGCTGCGCGATCCGGCCGACGCGCAGCGGTTTCTCCAGATGCTCGGCGGCGAGCGGCACGCCTCGGTCCGCGTCGCGCTGGCCAACGGGCTCGGCTACGTCGGCGACGAGTCGGCGGCCGATCCGCTGATGAAGTTGCTCGACAGCCCCCACGCACCCACCGCGGCCGAGGCGATCACGGCGCTGGGACGCCTCGCCGAGCGGGGCGTGCTGGACGACGCGGCCCGCGGTCGGGTCGCCGACGCGCTGCTCAGGCGCTGGCAAGTCACGCCCGCCGATCAGTACGTCGTGCGCGAGCGGTTGCTGTGGGCGATGGCGCGCGTGGCGGCACCGCGTTTCTGCAAGGTATTCGCCGAGGCGCTCCACACGCCGCAATCCGCGGCGGTCCGGCTGGCGGCGGTGCGCGGAATCGCGGTCATGGTGGACCCCAAGGCCGCGGCCCACATCGCCGCTTCGGCGAGCACCACCGAGCCGGCGCTTGGCGGCACGCTGCCGCCGGCCGCCATGCTCGACGCGCTGATCCCGCTGACCAGCGACAGCGACGTCGGCGTGCGCCGCGCGGCCGTGGAGACGCTCGCCCGTTTCGGCGGCACGGACGCCCAGCTCGCCGCCCTGTGGGATCGCGTCTCGCCGCAGCGCGAGCCGGAAGAGGACATCCGCGTGATGGCGTGGCGCAGCGCGGTCCGCGCCGTCGCCGCGCGATCGCTCGCGGAGATCGACACGTGGATCAAGCGTCTCCCGAGCGACCCGCCGTTGCGCGACCGTCTGGCTTTGGAACTGCTCCAGCACGCCGAGAAGCTCCGGGCCGGCAAAGCCGAAAAACGCGGCGAGCTGGGGCTGATCCGGGCGCGCGAGGCGGCCCTGCTCGCCCGGGCCGGCAAGACCGACGACGCGATCAACATGTACCTGGCGGCGCTGGCCGACCTCCACGCGGCGAACCCCGCCGGCGTGGCGGAGGTCGGTATCAAGCTCCTCAGGCTCGCGATCGCGACGGGCAAGTACGACGAGCGGATCGCCGGTGCGCTGGCCGGCGGGAATCCCGCGCTCGACGGGAACGCCGCCTGGCGGGCGATCGCGGAAGAGATTCGGCAGCGTCTCGAGGCGGACGAAATCGACCGTGCGATCCTGATGCTGACCGCGCTCGAGGCGCATCCGCCCGCGTCGATGCCGGCGGATGGTCGCAAGACGCTGGAGGCGCTGCTGCGGCAAGCTGCGGCGGCCCGCGCGAAAGCCGACGCCGGGGCCGTGGAGGCGGCCGTGGCGAAACTGCAGGCCCAGCCGAACGACGCGGCGGCCCGCGCGGCGATCGTCGAGCTGGGCCCGCGGGCGATCCCGGCGTTGCGCGCGGCGCTGGGCGCGGCGCTCAGGGCCGAGCAGCCCGACGCGGCCCGCGTGGCGCTGCTGCACGATCTGCTCAAGGCGGTCGCGCCGAACTGGCCCGGTTTCGCCGCCGACGCGCCGCCCGCCGAGAAGCTCAAGGCGCTCGAGGGCCTGAAGACTCCCCAGTAATGCGTGATGGGCTGGGGGCCAGCGGGACCGGCCTCCGGATCGAGAACCGGTACCACAGTGTCGGGCGGGCTCGACCCGCCGATTGCCCAGACAGGTGCGAGATGGGCCGGGGCCCGTCGCCGAGTGATGACCTTCGATTCCGCCGCCCTACGCCGACTGTACCCCTTCGAGAGCCGCTGGCTCGATGTTGGCGGTGCGCGCCTGCACTACGTCGACGAGGGCGCCGGCGATCCGGTGGTCATGGTGCACGGCAACCCGACCTGGTCGTTCTACTTTCGTGATCTGATCCGCGCGTTGCGGCCGACCTGTCGCGTCGTCGCGCTCGACCACATCGGCTGCGGTCTGTCCGACAAGCCCGATCCGCGCGCATATCCCTACACGCTCGAGCGGCGCGTGCGTGACTTGCAGGCGTTGCTCGACCATCTCGACCTTCGCCGGCGGATTACGTTCGTGCTGCACGACTGGGGCGGGATGATCGGCACGGCCTGCGCGCTGCGTAATCTCGACGCCGTCGCCCGCGTGGTCTACCTCAACACGGCGGCGTTCCTGTTGCCGCCGGGCAAGCGGCTGCCGTGGCAACTGGCCCTGATTCGCAACGTGCCCCCGGCCGGCAAGCTGCTCGTGCAGGGGCTCAACGCCTTCGCGCGCGGCGCCGTGCGCATGGCCACGGCCAA
>CAYRXN010000021.1:0-3424 GCA_964428275.1 uncultured Planctomycetales bacterium
TGTGGCGCACGCCGACCGATTCGTACTCGCCGTCGCGGTTGAGCCGCCAGTCGCCGATGTCTTCGAGGTAATCGCGGTACTCGTAGTTGTACCACAGGTCGGTACGGCCGCGCTGCTCGGCCGCGCCCCCGCCGCCCCGCCGCCAGATGCGCGAGATCACCGGCGTGATGCGGTTGCCGGAGATGAACGGCTCGGTCCCCAGCAGCGTGTAGGCGTACTCGTATTCGACGCCGACGTAGAGATCGGCGATCGGCTGCCAGTTGACCCACGCCCGGCCCGCGTACTGGTTGAGGTTGAACTCGTGAACGCTCGGGTACCAGGCGTGCGTGGTCGAGCCGCCGAGGCCGATCGAGAGGCTCTCGCCCAGCGGCAGCTCCCGCGCGCCGAAGTAACGGCTGATCGACACGCCCGCGTGCGTGTTGAGCACCCAATCCCACTTGTGCGACATCTCCAGCGGCGACAACGTGTTTTCGCCGAGCAGGATGACGTTCGTGTCATAGCCCGTGCCGATGGAAAACTCGCCCTGGACATCCAGCCGCCCGATGGGGCTCTGGAACGACGGCGGCCGGGGCGCCTGCGACTCGATCTCGTCGAGCTTTTCGAGAATCCCGGCGGCGTGTTCGCGCAACCGCGTCGTGTCGTTCTCGCGGACGTATTCGAGCAGCCGCCGCGCTTCGCGGTTGTCGGCCTGCTGGAGCGCGACCAGCCCACGATAATACGACACCACGTGCTGAAACTGCTGGTAGTGCTCCTCGCTGAGGGCGTGCGGGGCGGTGGGTTCGTCGTCATACCGCGCCCGGTCGACGCTGGCGATGCGGGCCGCGGCGTCGAACGCCTCGGTCGCTTTCTGGAAATAGCCGTTGGCCTTGTCCCAACGGCCCGACTTGGCGTTGTGATCGCCCAGCCGGTAGTCGGCGACGCCCAGATAGAAAAAGCCGTAGCGGTCGTCGCGACCGGCGTCGGTCTGCTCGACGTACTCCCGCAGCGTCTGCTCGGCCTGCACGGCGAGTTCCACCGGCTCCCCGGCCTCGACCGGCTGGTCGGCCGCGAGCTGCGAAACCCCCAGCAGCAGCGCGGCCTCGACCGGCGTGACCGTCGGGTCGGCCTGCTCGGTGACGCGCTGGAGGTTCTTGCGGGCCATGTCGAACAGGCGGATGGCCTCATCGGCGGTGGCCTCGGCCTGGGCCTTGTCGAGCCCGTCGGAAAGATAGATCAGGCCGAGGTAGTAGAGCGCCGCGGCGTTGTCGGGGTTGCGGGCCAGCGTCGCTTCGAATTGCCGCCGGGCCTCTTCCATGTCGCCCGCCATGTAGGCCCGGATACCGTGGTTGATGGCGATGAGGTCGGCCAGCGGGGCCGCGGCCTGCGGCCCGGCCGGCTCGGACACCGGCGGCGGCTCCAGCGGTTCGGACGCGGGCGCATCCTGGGCCGGCGCGGTCGCGCCCGCCCAGGCGGCGAGAACGAGCACCGCTGCCGCGCCCCGACGCCACTTTCGACAGGAGGGTGAGCATTCCATCACGGGGCGGCCTCCTCCGACGTTTCCGGCTGGCCGGAGACGCCTCTAGGTGGTTGCGTTGACGAAGATCGTGAACAACTGGCCCACCACGTCAGCCGTGATGCGCGAAATCTCGACCCGGAAGAAGTCTGCAAGCTGCGGGCTGCTCACGCAGCCGCCCACGATCAGCATCGCGCCGCCCGCACACGCCAAACGAATGTGTTTCCAACATGCACGCATGGGTGGTTTCTCCCTGATTCCTGGGCCTGGTACCCCGCCGGACGCACCGCGGCCGGCGTCACCCGGCCGAACGGGCCCGGCGCGCGGAGCACCGGGGACGGCCGCGCTACGCGGACAAACGCACCAGCAGGTTGTCCATGATGAAAAAGACCGCGTCGGAGAGGAAGTTGGCCGTCTGGCGCGTGACGACTTCGCTGGCCAGCTCTCCGAGCGTATCCTGATTGAGCGTGCAGCTACCGGCCTGGAGTACGCAGCCGGCCGCACACACGGCCCAGACCCAACGCCATCCGCGGTTTCGTCGCTTCATGATCGTGCCTGTCCTTGTGATGTGGTGCGGGGCGGCCCGGCGTGGCTTGCCGGCCGTTCGGCGGCGCGTCCGCGCCCCCTCGCGCAACTGTGCCCCTCTGCTCGGATTATGTGCCCAACAATCGAGAAACGTAAACCCCTCGCCCAGCCCCGTCAAGAACAATCGCCGGCCCGCCGCCGCGGCTTGCGGAAATCGGGAGAACCGCTTGTCGGCGGCGGCAAACCACGCTAACGTAATCGTTTGCCCTTTAGAAGGCGGCGGGTGTTCCGTCGCAAAGGGCGGTGGGTTCCAGCCCCCTCCCCGTTTCAACATGGATCGTGCTCGCTGGGGGCGACCAGGGACGACTCCGGACGGATGCCGGATCGTCGCGGGATGACGATTGGTTTATGGTTGACCGAAATCTCCTCAAAGAAATCGAACTGGCGGACTCCGAACTCGAAGCACAATTCCAAGAGGCCCTCGGCGACGAAGCCCAGGGAGACCTGATGGAAAAGATCGTGGCCGAGACCGGCGCCGATCTGAACTCCAACTCGATCCTCAAAGCCAAGATCATTCGCGTGATCGGCAACGACGTCATCCTCGACGTCGGGCTCAAGAGCGAAGGCATCGTCGATCGCAACGAATGGCAGAATCCCGAGGAAATCCAGCCCGGGGCCGAGGTGGACGTCCTGCTCGAGGAAGTCGAGCACGATTCGGGCAACGTGATCCTGTCGAAACGCCGCGCCGACCGCATCATCAACTGGCGCCGCATCGTCGAGACCGCCAAGGAAGGTGACACCGTCTCCGGCAAGGTGCTCCGCAAGATCAAGGGCGGGCTGCTGGTGGACATCGGCGTCCCGGTCTTCCTGCCGGCCTCCCAGGTGGACATCCGCCGGCCGGCCGACGTGGGCGAATACATCGGCAAGACCATCGAGGCCAAGATCCTGCGGATCGACCGCGAGCGGTGGAACATCGTCATTTCCCGCCGCAAGCTGATCGAGGAAGAACGTACCGCGGCCAAAGAGAAGCTCATGGCCGAGATCGAGATCGGCCAGGTGCGCAAGGGCGTCGTCAAGAACATCGCCGACTTCGGCGCGTTCGTGGACCTGGGCGGCATCGACGGCCTGTTGCACATCACCGACATGTCGTGGGACCGCGTCGAGCATCCCAGCCAGATTCTCAAGATCGACCAGGAGATCGAGGTCAAGATCCTCAACATCGATCACGAAAAAGAGAAGATCGCCCTGGGGCTCAAGCAGCTCACGCCCAATCCGTGGGAAACCGTCGCGGAGCGCTACCCGATCGGCAGCCGCGTGAAGGGCACGGTCGTCAACATCGTCAACTACGGGGCCTTCGTGAAACTCGAACCGGGCATCGAGGGGCTGGTTCACATCTCCGAGATGAGC
>CAYRXN010000022.1:0-2834 GCA_964428275.1 uncultured Planctomycetales bacterium
GCGCTTTCGCAATGCCGCCGCATGCGCAACGCCAGCGTCTTGATGCCGCGATGGACCAGGAACGACTCAAACGGCGGCAGCACGCCGCCGAAGTGGTTCAGCGTCTTGCGAAACCGGGGGTAGTCCTTCTCTTGCTTGACGATGATTGCGCCGCCGACGACGTCGGCATGGCCGTTGAGGAACTTGGTCAGGCTGTGGATCACCACGTCGGCCCCGTGGCGAATCGGCTGCTGGAGGATCGGGCTCATGAACGTGTTGTCCACGACGAGCTTGGCTCCGGCCTCGTGGGCGATCTTCGCGGTCTGGTCGAGATCCGAAACGACCAGCGTCGGATTGCCGGGGGTCTCGACATAGAGCACCTTCGTATTGGGTCGCATCGCCGCGCGTACCGCCGCGACGTCCGATGTGTCCACCGTGGTCGCTTCGATCCCATAGGTTGGCAGGAACTTGGTCACGAGCGTGCAGGTGGGGCCGTAGACCGCTTCACTGCATACGATGTGGTCACCAGCCTGGAGCAGCGCCCCCAGTGCCGTGTGAATCGCGGCCATTCCGCTCCCGCAGGCGAGCGCCTTCGCCCCACCCTCCAGTGCAGCGATCGCCCGCTCCAGCGCATCGACCGTGGGGTTTCCCATCCGGCTGTAGATGTAACCCTCGCCACGGCCGGCGAAGAGCTGTGCGCCGTGTTCGGCACTCTCGAAGCCGAAGGTGGAAGTCTGGTAGATGGGAGGAACGGCGGGGAAGAACTGGAGCTTGTCAATGCCGCCGTGGACGGCAATCGTTTCGGTGGCCATGTGCATGTCGCTGCTCATCGTGTCATTCCTGTACGCAATTGGGAGAAAACGGTCATCGTCCATGCCCCGCAGGCAGGCTTCGCGTCGTTTGCCACTCGCTGGCCCCCCGTGCAGCGCCGGCCCCTCCGGCCGCGTGCTCAGGCTCGCACATCCGCCATGGTAAACCCCCACCCGGGGGCCGGTCCAGTCGGCGAAGATGCGTCCCCCCTGGCCATCTGCGCGGTTGTTCCGGCGCAGTCCCGCCCCCCTGTTCCCGGCGCTCGCGACGGTACGACGCGCCCCCCGATTGACGTCGATGATACACTTCCTCCTTGAGACGCGGAGGCCGATGCCAGAGGAGTCCCAGATGCGCGTGTCGATCGACAGCTTGCGACCAAGCGACCACCAATCATCCGGCCTTCTGCCACCGCGCGGCGGCCGTGCCCCGAACAACGCGAAATCCGCCCGCGTCCCCCTGTTTTCGACGATCGCGTGTGGTTTGCTGATCGCGGCCCCGGCAGGCCTGTTGCGCGCCGCCGAGCCGCCGGTCCCGCCGGCGATTGCCCAGGCGCGGGCGCTGGCCGACACGGGACGCTTTGCCCAGGCCCGGGCGCTGCTGCGCAAACACATTCCCGATCCGAACGGCCCCATCGACGATCCGTACGAAATCGAATGGGAGATCCTGCGGCGGATCGAACGCGACTTTCGCGTAACGCCGACCGAGTTGCTCGCGCGCCTGCGCCGCGAGATCCCCGACGCGACCCCCGCGGACGTGGAGCGCTGGCGCCTGGCGGGAAAGCTCCAGTTTCGCACCATCGACGGCAAGATCCGCTATTTCTGCGCCGAACCGCGCAACCTCTTTCGCGTTTGCGCCGAGGCGCAGCGCCGCCGGCGCCCGCGGCCCAAGCCGGCCGGCGGCTTCGACCTGCCCCGCCAACTCGCGCGGATTCTCGGCGAGGCCGACCAGGCCGGCACGCCGCTGGTCCACCCCGTGCGACATCGGGTTCGTTACGAGCTGCGCGTCAAGGACGACTGCCCGCGGGTCCGCCCGGGCGCCAAGGTCCGCTGCTGGCTGCCATTTCCGCAGCTCTACCGCCAGCAGACCGACGTGCACCTGATCTGCACCGATCCGCCCGGCGGCGTCGTGGCGCCGCCTGCGTGCCCGCAGCGCACCGTGTATTTCGAAACGACGCTGGGCGACGATCCGGCGCCGCCGAGGTTCGCCGCCGAGTTCGGGTTCACCACGCGGGCGTACGTTCCGCGGCTCGATCCCGCCGCGGTCGAGCCGTACGACACCGGCGGCGCGCTCTACCGCACCTACACCGCCCAGCGCCCGCCGCACATCGTTCTGACGCCCGAGATTCGGGCCCTGGCCGGGGAGATCGTCGGCGATGAAACCAACCCGCTGCGGCGCGCCCGGCGGATCTTCCACTGGGTTTCGCAGAACATCGCCTGGTGCTCCGAGCGCGAGTACAGCACCATCCGCAGCCTGCCGCTCAAGGCGCTGCGCGCCGGGCGGGGCGATTGCGGCGTCCAGGGCATGTTGTTCATCACGCTCTGCCGGGCCGCCGGCGTGCCCGCCCGCTGGCAGTCCGGCTACCAGACACTGCCCGGACGCTGGAACATGCACGACTGGTCGGAGTTCTACGTCCGGCCGTGGGACTGGCTGCCGGCGGACGCCTCCTACGGCGTCCAGAACCACCCCGACCCCCGCGTGCGCGACTTCTACTGCGGCCACCTCGACCCCTGGCGCCTGATCGTCAACCTCGACTACGGCCGCGCGTTGTGCCCTCCCAAGACCAGCTTCCGCAGCGAGCCGTGGGACTTCCAGCGCGGCGAGATCGAGATCGACGGACACAACCTCTACTTCGATCAGTGGCGCTGGCACCTCACGCTGCACACCGAGCCGCTGGATCACACGATCGGCGCCGTGGAGGAAACGCTCGACGCGATCGCAGGCGACCTGCTCGAAGCGGAGCACATCCCCGGCGCGGTCATCGCCGTCGGACGCAGGACCACGCGGGGTTTCGAGACGTGGCAGAAGGCCTACGGATGGATGCGGAT
>CAYRXN010000023.1:0-10455 GCA_964428275.1 uncultured Planctomycetales bacterium
GAACGTCGGCGGCGGCGCGGCGCACGCGGGCGGCGTGGACCTGGAGGCGTCTGCCTCAACCGGAAAGTCGTGCGCCGCCCGAGTGGCCGCAGGGCGCCGGAGTGCAACCGCGTGTTTCCAAGTTGGGTTCCCGAGTGTGCGGGTACCCCCCGGCAACTCGGTCCGCACGCGGTACTGCGCGGCTAGTTGCAGTCATCGCCGTATTGGCTGAGAAGCAGCGACAGGTCGGCCAGATCCACGTCGCCGTCGCCGCAGCAACTGGGGGGATCGATATCCCCGTCGGCACGTCCACAGCCCTGGGTACATCCGTAGTGGGCCAGCAGCCGACTGAGATCGGCCAGGTCAACGCGACAATCCCCGGTGATGTCGGCCGAGCAGTAATGCTCCGTCAGGCCCGGTTCCGGGCAACGGGCGACGAGTCGCCACGCGTGGATGGCCCCCGCGCGTCTGCCCCACCCCACGATGGTGCCGGCCTCGTTGACGTCCGTGGCTTCGATCAGCAACCATGGACATTCCGGGGCGAGCGCGTCGTTGAGATCGCAGGCCTGGCCGTCGATCCACAGACAGGCGTGCCGTTGGCCGGACGCCGTTTCGGCCCAGCCAACGATGCGCCCCGCGCCGTCGATGGACGTCGCAAGCGATTGGGCGCCGCCGAGGGTCGGAAGCTGTGTGCAGTTGATGCAGTTGGGGTCGCAGATGAAAGCGGCGTCGGGGTCCAACCGCCAGTAGGACCACGCCGAGGTGCCTACCGTCACGCCGTTGGCGCCGACAGCGCGGGGTTCGGCGAAGTCCGTTGACTCGCAGATGATTTCGCGGTTCTGGGCGTCCCAGGTCCAGGATGCATCCCAGACCGCTACCATGCCGCCGGCGAAATACCAGTACGCGGCACGACCCGTGATGTCATTGCCGTTGGTGATGTCCAGGGCGCAGGACGCCCACGAGTCGGGCAGGTAGCCCCCATCGGCGGGGTCCGGGTCGAAGTAGATGACGTTGTTGGGGTCGCCCATGACGGGACGCCACTTGAAGGCATAGGGGCCGTGTTCCGTGGAGTTGTAGCTCCAACCGGCCACGTTCAGGTTGTCGTTGATGGCATGTGCCTGGGCTGGCGTGGCGACATTCAGGTACGTAAGCCCGGCGGGCAACCCGGCGGCCGGTGTGGGCAACCAGACGGCCGCATTGCCCATTTGGCTGATCTCATCGTTGGGATCGAAATCGTTCTGATCGTCGGGGTCCAGGTAGTAGCTGTACAGGGACGTGACACACGCTACCTGGGTGTTGTTGTTGATGTCGTAGGCGCAGCCGTCGGTGGGAGCGTCCGGCGTCAGGTCGTTCATACCCGCGGGGAGGCCGCAGGCAGACTCGGGGAGCCAGACGAACGGGTGCGCGCGGCCGTCCGCCGTGTGGGCCCAACCGACGATCTGCCCCAGGTCGTTGACGCTCAGGGCCCTGCTCTGGGGCCCACCCAACGTGCCCAGGTCTTCGATCCGCATGGGGGCCACCGTGGTCACATCGATATCGACGTGGGCGATGTTGTTGTCCTCGTCGGTTTCGTGAAGTACGTCATCGGGATCGACCACTACGAAAAGGGAGTGAATTCCCGGGGTAAGCGGTGTCCAATCGGCAGAGATGGCCGCCTGGCCCGCGCTGGCGATGCAGTGCGCTTCGCATGTGTATCCGGGGTGCTCGTGATGGTGATCGGTGATCGTGGCGATGTCGCCGACCGGTCCCTGCCACAACAAGGTATGCTCGCCGTCGGGGGGGCCGTCCGTGACGCGGACAACGATATCGCGCGGCCAGACGCTCAGGCCGCGCAGGTCGGGGTCGGAGTCGTTCCCGCCCATGCGGGCATATGTTTCCGCTTCGATGCGCACATCGCCGACTTGCAGCCAGTCGAGATGGTAGTCGGGGTAGTAGTCCATCTGGTAGGTTCCGAGAAAGAGCACATGCGGTCCCGGTGAAACGGGTACGTCATGGACGGTGACGATCTTCCAGTGGTCCTGGGAAGTGACACCTGGGACCGTGGGACTGGCCAGCTCGACGCCGTCGAGCTCGATGCGCCAGTGTACGTCCACGTCGTCCTGGCAGCGGAACGAGATATCGACGACGTCGTTGGAGTTGTTCGTGCGGCAGAAGTCCCACTCGGCCCAGCAGGAGCGGCCATCGGGCGAATAATGCCCCCATGCGCCGCCCGCGCGGCAGAGGGCCAGATTGCGAACCACGGCGCTGAGCGTGACCGTATCGCCCACCGCGGGGGTTGAGACGCTGAGAGTCATGTCCGACGGATCGACGGCGTAGTCATAGTCGCGGTAATGTGGTGGCGCTGGATCGTCTGTGATCGTAACCTCGTAGGCGCGCAAGGGGGATGTTGCCAGGAGGCCAAGCGACAGGAGTGCGGGCAAAGCCGGTCTTGCCGTGCGGCGGCACACGCTCATGGACGATCTCCTTTCGACACGCATGGTGCGCGGCGCGGGGCCCCGGCCTTCCGAGGCCCTTCCCGCGCCACGGAGTCTTGTCATTCCCAGGACACCGGCAGGCGGGAACTGGCGCTTGAGAAGGCAAGGGAATTTTGGACTTGGGCCTGGTCGGCGGGGAGGGATATGATATGAAAGGAAACCCGAGGCGAAGCGGCTCGGAGGGACCAGCGCGCATGGTCGCTGGGCAGGTTTGTGCCTGCTGGCGAGCAGGCACAAGCGGGGAGGGGGGTTGCCGGCGGGGGAACGCCTTATGGGCTGCGACCTGTCTGAAGAACAGTTGTGGAGTTGGCTCGATCGGGAAGCGCCGGAACTGGAGGAGCACCTCGCGCGCTGTCCAGAGTGTCGCCGGCGGGCCGAGTTGTTGCGTGCCGGAATGGCAACGGTGGCTGACGCGGCCCGAGCGTGTGACCGGCCGCTGCCGGAGACGATTGGCCCCTACCGCATCACCGGCTATCTCGGCGAGGGGGGGATGGGCGTCGTGTACGAAGCGGAGCAGCGCACGCCGCGGCGCCGCGTGGCGTTGAAGGTGCTCAAGGGGGGCGCGGCGCTGGATGAGCACCGGATCAAGCTCTTTCAACGCGAAACCGAGGCGCTGGCCCGGTTGACGCATCCGGGCATCGCCGCGATCTACGAGGCGGGCCATACCGCGGATGATCGCTGCTTCTACTATGCGATGGAACTGGTCGAGGGCGAGCCGCTCAGCACGTACGTGCGCGCGCAGGAACTGACGCGGGAGCAACGGCTCGAGCTGTTCTGTCGAATCTGTGACGCCGTTGACCACGCCCACGGGCATGATGTGATCCACCGGGACCTCAAGCCGTCCAACATTCTCATCGACGCCGCCGGGCAACCGAAGGTGCTGGACTTCGGTCTGGCGCGCATCACCGATCCGGGCGTCACGCTTATCACGACGATTGCCGGTACGGGCGCGGTGGGTGGTACGCTGCCGTACATGAGCCCGGAACAGGCCAGATCGGACAGCGAAGGCATCGACGAACGGAGCGACGTCTACTCCCTGGGCGTGATTCTGTACGAGTTGCTGACCGATCGGCTGCCGCTGACGGTTTCCCGGGCATCGCTGGCCGATGCGGTCCGCACGATCTGCGAGGTCACGCCCGAGCGTCCGAGCACGATCGCGCGCGCGCTGCGCGGCGAACTCGACACGGTCACGATGAAAGCGCTCGAGAAGGAACCCGGGCGGCGGTACCAGTCGGTATCCGCGCTGCGTGACGACATTCGCCGCTACCTGCGTGGCGAACCGATCTGCGCCCGTCCGCCGAGCAGCCTTTACGTTCTCCGCAAGAAATTGCACAAGCACCGCGTGGTCGTGCTCGCCGCTGCGCTGCTGGTCGTTGGGATGGTGTTCGGGTGGGCCGGATACCGGTGGCAGCACATGCGGGCACGCGAGTCGGCTCGAAGGGAGCTGCGGCGTATTCAGGAGGCGATCGAGCGGAACGTCGGGCACCTCGGTGACTACCAGGCGATGGCGCAGTACTTCCGCGAACGGTATCCCGACCTGGCGGAAGCGACACTGATCTGGGCGACCGCGCGCTACCGCAGCGCGCACAAGCGCGGAGATATGGGCCTGGTGGACGCCGCGGTCAGCGTACTGCTCGATGGCGTCCACGGCGGCCCGGCACCTTGGGCGTGTCAGGCGTTGCTGGCCGAGATCTACCGCCGGGCGGGCAATCCGGAAGCGGAAACGCTCGCTCGCCAGGCCGAGCAAACCACACCCGCGACAGTCGAGGCCTGTTATATCCGTTCGTTCGCCACGCTGGATCTCCAGGTGGCGCGTGCCTGGGTGGAGCGGGCGCTTGCGTATGATTCGAGCCACCGGTTGGCCTTGTGGCGGGCGGCGCACCTGGCCCGTTTGTGCGACAAACCCCGGCGCGTTGCAGCGGTGCTCGACATGCTGGCCGCGGTCGGAGAGAATCGCGAGTCGCTGCTGTTGTTCGAAGCCGAAACGTTCATGCGTGAGGGTCGATACGAGGAAGCAGCCGATTTGTACACGGAGGTGCTCGACGGCATTCCCCGTTCGATCGCGCGGCGTTATCGCGCGGTTGCCTACCTGTGCATGAAACGCTACGAAGACGCGATCAGGGACTACGATGCGGCGGCGATGGCGGCCGTCACGGGCGTCAACTGGGCGAAGTATCAGCGCGCCACACCCATGTGGATTGTCGGGCGGCATGACCGGGCGGTCCAGGACTACCGCGACGTTCGGCAGCAGCGGGGCTGTGTCTCCTGCGCCGATATCCGGCTCGTACTGGTTCTGGAGGACGAGGCACGGCGACTGCGCGGCTCCGGCCGCGGTCGGGAAGCTGTGGCGGTGGCGAACGAAGCGCGGCAGGTTCTGGAACACGCGCTGCGCAGCGCAGCATCCGGAAGCTGGGAAGCCCGTTACCTGAAATGCATTCGTGGTGATCTTGTGCCGGAAGCGCTGGTGGAGTCGGCGAAAACGGCGCCCCTGGCCCGGCAGTGCGAGGCCTGTTACTACGTGGGCGAGGCATGCCTGCTGCGCAACCGCGTGGGGGCGGCCCGGCGCTGGTTCGAGCGGTGTGTTTCCGTGGGGGGCGGCCTGGCGCTCGACCCGGAAAGCCGTTTCATCGATCCCATGAGCGAGTATCACCTGGCGCTCTGGCGGCTCTCGCAGTTGGAAACGGACGCGCCTGGGCCGCCCGTTTCGTTGCCGGCGCACCGTTAGGTCTGGCACGCGGCCCGCTGCGTCTGCCGATCGTGGTCGTCGGGGCTGAGCAGGGCACTGGCACAAGGAGGTCTTCGGTCGTGGGCCTTGATCCTTCCGGCTCGCGTGGTGACGGTGATCTGACCGCATCGTTGATCGTGCGCCTGCAACACGGTGACACCAACGCGGGATTGATGCTCGACCGCCTGTACCGCGAGCGCATGATCCGTTTTTGCTGGGGTTACCTGGGATCGCGGGAAGAGGCCGAAGACGCGGTCCAGGACCTGTTCTGCAAGGTCCTGGCGGTTGCGTACGTTCCGGACTCCTTCCGCCCCTGGCTGTATCGCGCGGCGCGCAACCACTGCCTGAACCTGTTGCGAGCGCGGGCGCGTCGAAAGGATGCCGGGGAGCTTCCGCCGGCCTCGTGCCTGGAGATGACGGCCACGGGCCATCTCACCCGGCTCGTGAAACACGAGCAGCGGTCACGCATCGGGCACCTTCTGGCGGCACTCGCTCCGAAGTACCGCGAGGCGCTCGTGCTGCGCTACGCCGAAGGACTCTCGCGTGCTGAGATCGCGGACGTCCTGGGACTCTCGGTGGCGATGGTTCGGTCGCGACTCTTCGAAGGCCTGAAGAAACTGCGCCACCATGCCTCACTGCTGGAAAACAGTTGAGCCGCAGGGGCGTGGACGGCCCCCTGCGGGTGGCGGGCCCTACGGGCACCCGACCTCATAGAACACCAGCAAGCGCGCGATGTCGCCCAGGTCGACACAGCCATCCGGAACGATGTCCGCATCGGGGTCAAAACCGGGATCGCCGGCGCAGTGGCCGTAGGCGGAGAGCACGATCGCCAAGTCGGTCAGGTCCACGCGTCCGTCCAGGTTGGCGTCGCCGTTGGGCATTCGTAAACGATCATCCGGGGCCACGAGGATGACGCCGGTTGCCGGGATGTCTACGTCAGTTGCATCCACGAGTGGTGCGAGCCCGGTTCGCGGGCAAACCCGCCCGACCATCGGTTCGGCGAACAGGGCAGAGACGTCAACCGCCTCGGTCGCGGCCGCCAGCGGATAGGCGACGAAGATCGGGAACCCGCCGAGCGCATCACTGGCGGCGAGCCGGTGAATGCGCACGCCGGGCAAGTCGATGATCTCGACGTGCTGGGCGCCGACCAGATAACGGGCTACGGGTTCGAGGTAGGGGTAGTGGGCCCACGAGGTTTCGCGCGGGACGTACGAGAACGGAACCCGGCCCGGATGGGCGGTTTCCCACTCCAGGTATCGATCGCGCGACTGGGCCGACGACGAGAACTCGGCGACCTGCAGGCCGCTGATCGTCGTGTCGACGAAGTTGTCCTTGAGCCAGTCGAGCATCGGTTCGACGGCATCGCGCTGTGGCTCACCGGGGAGGATATCCGCCGTGTGCAGTCCCCAGCCGAAACTCCACACGCGCCCGGTCCCGGCGACGTACGCGTCGTCAAGCCAGTTGAGTACTTCGAGCAGGAAGTGGGCCTTGGCGGCCGGCAGCCGGTAGTCCTGGTAGATGTCGAAGTGGATACCGGCCTTGCCGAGCCCGCTGCCGGTGGGGGAGTCCACGACCGGGCCGGCAGGGTCGTGTTCGAGGAAGTGCCAGCCGGCCGGCCGGTAGGGATTCAGGACATAGTGGCCGAAATAGGCGAAGAATTCCTCCTCGGGGCCCTGCTGGTGAATCGTAAAGCCGTAGTCGCCCATGAGGTCGATACGCTGGGTGTCGTCGGAAGGCAGGTGCGAGCCGCGACTGTTGACGATCTGCCGCAACTCGTCGGGATCGGAGATCCCCAGCGCCGCCGAGACGACTGCGTCCACGGCGCCCACGGCGTCGTCCCACGCCGCGACGACGATCTCTGGCGGGGGGGTGCCGGTCAGTTGGGGCCAGTCGTGGGGCGCAACTTGCCACTCCTTGTGCGAATGGACACCGATCGTATCGCCGCTGGCGGCCATGTCGGCGAAGAGAGGCCAGCCGTCGTCCGGGTCGTCGAGCGCGAACTCGGCAAACTCGCCCGCACACAGGAAGCTGATCCTGGCGCCGCGGGCGGCGCAGACGCCCAGCGCCCAGCGGGCCGCATCACGCCACTGCACGTAAATGTCGGCTCGCGTATCGAGTGGTACTTGCGGAAACGGGTCCGCGTGCAGGTCAAAGATGATCTGGATGGGGGGCGGTTGGTCGCCGTCAGCGGCCGGAATCGCCGCCGCCGTCGCGAGGATCAGCGCTCCACAACACACTGCACTACCTGGCCCGCGCATAGCGAATCCCTCCTTGCGGTCGTGGACGGAACGGACATGGCCGCCGGCCCGACATCGGTCCCGCAGCCGAACAGGAAGACGCATACGGCCGGTCGTTATTCGGAGGCGGACGACGAAAACGTCTTCTGCACGGCTGCACAGCTCGCGGTTTGGATCGATGGGCCACATCGCGCGGACGTGCAGTGCCTCTCCGATAAACACCGTTGGCCAGCCCTTCGTGGCGTTGTGCCTCGCAGACGCCAGGCCGGTGGGGCGGTTGCTTGTCGCGTGTGCGGAACGTGTTTACGATCGTGGCCGTGGACCGGAACGCTCGACAAGACGACCGAAAGCCGCGGCGAGGCCTGCCGTTCCAATGCGTTCTGCTTGCCGGCGCAGTGCTGTGGGCGGCTGCGGGGTGCAGCGACCCCGGCGGTCAGGCGGCTGCTGAGCAAGCGGGCGCGCGCTCGCCTCGTGCGAACGGCATGAGTGTCCTGCTCGTGACGCTGGACACCACGCGCGTCGATTATCTGAGCTGCTACGGCGCGTCCGGGAAGCAGCGGACGGAGCACTTCGACGCGCTGGCGCGCGAAGGCTGTCGTTTTGATTTTGCGATTTCCGCTTCGCCGGCGACGCCGATGTCGCACGCGTCGATTCTCACGGGGCTGAATCCCTATCAGCACGGCCTGCGGGTGATGGCCGCGGCGACCGGGTACCGGCTCCCGCAAAAGACCCCGACGCTCGCCACGATCCTGCGCGCTCGCGGCTACCGGACCGCCGCGTTTCTCAGCTCGTTCACGGTTTCGGAGTACTTCGGCTTCGATACCGGATTCGATCACTTCGACAACGGCCTGGCCGGCCACGACGTGCAGCGCGTGTTTACGACGGAACCGGACGGGAGGCGCCACTGGGCCGTTTCCAAGAACCAGCGTCGCAGCGATGCCACCACCGACGCCGCGATTGCCTGGCTTCGCACGCTCGATGCCAAGTCGCCGGCGTTGATGTGGGTTCACTACTGGGATCCGCACGATCCCTACGTGCTGCCGCCGAGGAAGCTCTTTGCGAAGATGGTGTCGCTGTCGTTGCGGGGCGATGACGCCCGGCGGGCGGCCTACGCGGCGGAAATCCGCTACGTGGACATGCAGTTCGGCCGGCTGATCGAGGCGCTCAGGCAAACGGGACGCTATGACCGCACGGTCATCGTGGTCGTGGCCGATCACGGCGAGGGACTGGGGCAGCACGACTGGTGGCACCACCGGCTGCTCTACCAGGAACAACTGCACGTCCCGCTGATCGTGCGCGTTCCCGGCTGGCCGCGCGGGCAGGTCGTGGGCGATCTCGTGCGGACGATCGACATTCTGCCGACGGTGCTCGATGCGCTTCAGGTCCGCGTGCCCCGAGGTGTCGCGGGTCGCAGTCTGGCGGCGCTGGCCCACGGCGAGGCGGAGCCGCCACGGGTGGCCTACGCGGAAATGCTCAACCGGTACGACCTGAACTCGACGGTGCTCGAAACCCGGCCGCAAGACGGATTGCTCTTCGCGGCGATCGGGCGGCGGTGGAAGCTCATCCTGCGCTACGATCACCCCGAAAAGAGCGAGCTCTACGACCTGCAATCCGATCCGCAGGAACTGCGCAACCTCTACGGAGAACGCGCCGGCGAGGTGAGTCGCCTGCGGCGATGGCTCGATCGACGCCAGGCGTATTCGACCGGGGCGTTGGGCGAAGGTCGAGTCAGTCCGGACGCGCTTCGGCAACTCAAGGCGCTGGGCTACGTCGGTGACGACGATGCCGGCGCCGAGCCAGCGGCATCGCAACCGGTTCCGCCGCCGTAGCGGGCATCAGCCGCCATAGTTCGCCAGCAGCACGGCCAAATCCGACAGGTCCACGCAGTCGTCGCCGTCGAAGTCCGCCCGCGCGTCGTATCCGGCGTCGCCGGCGCACAGCCCGTAAGTCGCCAGCAGGCTGGCCAGATCGCCCAGATCGACATCACCGTCGCCATCCACATCGCCGGGAAGGGGTTCGTCGCCCTCGAGCACGATCTGGTAGTAGGCGTCGGCGGTGTGGCCCCGCCAGTATTCCATGTTGAAATCGCTGACCTCCATGAAGCGGTACCAGATCTGTCCGTTGTGCTCGATCCGCAGGACGCACACGCCGTTGGCGATGCCGTAGGTGTGCTGGATCGGACCGTCGGCGAAGGGGTTCTGCGGCATGTGGGCGTAGCCGTCGGCGTCGGTTGTGAAGAACAGATCGGGCGTGTTGTCGATCGTCTTGCCGTACCACGTACCCGAGTAGCCCTCGGCCCGGTAGACGCGCACGTCCGCCCCGGCCCGGGGGTTGCCGTACTGATCGAGGAACCGCACGTGATTGCTGGCCGGCAGGTCCTGGAGGAACTCGCCGATGTTGCCGGGGGCGTTGCAGTTGCCGCAGCAGGCCCGCTGGCCGGCGATGCGGTTGAGCGCGCCGGCTTCATAGGGCGACCACTGGAAGCCGTAGGGCCCGCTCATCACGCCACCGCTCTTGTTGTAATAAAGCACCGTGCCCCAGGCGATGAACGGCATGTAATCGCTGCCGGCGACATAGGTGCTGCCTTCCCAGATCTGCACCGAGTCGTGGTCGGCGGTGTTGTGTACGTCCCAGCCGTAGCAGTCGATCAGATAGCGCGCATGGCCGAGCTCGTGGATCAGCGATTTCTCGATGTAGAACGCGTTGTCCTCGCTCAGACTGGTGTGGTTGGAGTACATGCTGCCGTCGAGCAGGGTCGCGGGGAAGCCCCACATCATGTCCACGGTCTTATCGCTGAGGTCGGGGTTGTTGGTGGGCAGGCCACCGTGCAGCGGCAAGGCTCCGTCGGCAACGACCACGATCTTGTCGATCCGCACGCGATCGAGCACCCCCTGGGGCGAATCGGGCCAGATCGCGTTGGCGGACAGCTCGTTCCATTTGCCCATCTGCCGCTGGGCCCAGTCCTGCCAACTGTTCGAACCGATACCCAGCTCGCGCTGGTAGGCGTGGAAATAGTCGTAGACCGACTGCTCGACCCAGA
>CAYRXN010000024.1:0-2579 GCA_964428275.1 uncultured Planctomycetales bacterium
GGGGCCGTCATAGCCGTGGTTTCGCAGCTCGCTGGCGGCCTCGTATCCGCTCATGACGGGCATCTGCATGTCCATCAGGATGACGTCGAACGGCTCGTTTTGATCGCGTGCCTGAAGCGCCTGGTCCAGCGCGAGCTTGCCGTTGGCCACGACGTCGATCTGCGCGCCGGCCTTCTTGAGTACGTGAACGATCAGTTTCTGGTTGTCGATGCCGTCTTCGGCGAGCAGGATGCGGACCCCTTCGAGCGGTCGATCGCTGGCAGCCGGTGGGGTCGTCTCCACTTGCGAGATGACCCTGGTCGCGGCGTGGGGATCGTCGAGCATCCGCACGCCGCTCAGGTCGCCGGTGGGGATCGTGAGGCGGAATCGCGTGCCCGCGTCGCGCGACGTTTCCACGACCACCACGTCGCCGCCGAGCAGCTCGGCCATGCGTTTGCTGATGGTCAGGCCCAGGCCGGTGCCGCCGAACTTGCGGGTGGTCGAGCTGTCGGCCTGCGTGAACGGGTGGAACAGGCGGGCGACCTGTTCGGGGCTCATGCCGATGCCGGTATCGAGCACGTCGAACTGGAGCACGGGGTGATCGTCTTCGGTGGTCAGCCGGGTGATCAGCCGCACGCCGCCGATCTCGGTGAACTTGATCGCGTTGCCGATGAGGTTGATCAGGATCTGGCGGATGCGGGTGGGGTCGCTGCGGATCGACTCGGGGATGTCGCCGATGTACTCGTAGTTGAGCTGAAGGCTCTTGGCTTCGGCCCGCACGCGGACGAGCGAGAACACGTCGGCGATGATCGTGCAGGGTGAACACGGAATCCGCTCGACGACCATCCGGCCGGCCTCGATCTTCGACAGGTCGAGGATGTCGTTGATGATGCCGAGCAGGTACTCGCCGTTGCGTTTGATCGTACGGGCGGCTTCGATCCGCTCGGGCGGGGCGGAGTTGATATCGCCGTGCTCGATCAGGATGTCGGTAAAGCCGAGGATCGCCGTCATGGGCGTGCGGATCTCGTGGCTCATGTTGGCGAGGAACTCGCTCTTGGAACGGCTGGCCTCCTCGGCCCTGGTGCGCAGCTCTTGAAGGTGTTCGACGGCATCCGCGAGCTGCTGGTGGCTCTCGAGCAGCCTGGTTTCCATCTCGAGCCGGCACAGCGCGCCGGCGAGCGTTTCCGCCGCGGCTTCGAGGAACGCCACGTCGGCCTCACGACGGGGCGTACCCTCGCGCAGGTAACAGACCATCACGCCCAGCAGTTCATCCTTCGTGCAGATGGGTACGTTGTAGTGGCCGTGCGGGCGCATGGTGTCGAAATGGACGTCGTGCCGCTCGTCGACGCATGTCGTGTGCATGATCTTGCGAAACTTTGCGCAGCGGCCGCAGAGGCAGTACCCCAGCGGGACCTGCGCGCACAAGCGCTGCAGGGGCTCGGCGAGGTTGCGCTGTACCTTCATGACCAGCACCGGCGGGTCGCCGGCCGCCAGGAAAATGGCGCCCTGGTTCTCCAGTCGCAGGATGTCCTGCGAGAGGATGATGTCCAGCCCCGGTCCCAGCAGTTCGTCCACGGACCGGGCCTGGAGCGAGTGCTTCAGCAGTTCGTTGAGGCCTGCCTGCCGAGCGGCCCGGGCGGCCAGCTCGGCCGTGGCCCGGCGGCTGGCAGCCTGGGCCATCTGGCGATCCCGCTCGCGCCGGCAATGAAACTCCGCCCGCGCAAGAGCATCGGCGAGGGCCTGTTCGCACCGCTCCTTTACGACGAAGTCGATCGCGCCGGCGCGGATCGCGGACAGGGCCAGGGCGAGGTCTTCGTGTCCGGTGAGAATGATGACGGGGGTGGTGGGCCAGCGGGTGTGCATTTCACCCATGAGCTCGAGGCCCGTCTTCCCGGGCATCTCATAGTCGAGCACGACGATATCGGCGGGGTCCGCTGCAAAGGCTTCCAGGGCTTGCCGCGGTGAAGCCGCAGTGGTCACGGTGTACCCGAGCCGCTTGATGATCTGCGCGACGCGGTTGCGGAAGAACGCCGAGTCGTCGGTCAGCAGGACCCGGAAACATTCGCGCATTTGCGTGGGCTGCGGCTCGGATCGGGAGGAATCGTGGCCTGCGGGAGGGCGGTTCGAGGCGTCAGCATGTGTAAAGAATCGTTGCACGGGAACTTCCCATCCGGCAGTCGCCGGTGCATGGACGTCGGCACGTTCCACATGTCCACTCGGCCCCGATCCGCAAGTGGCTTGCCACTACCCTATCGGCTCAATGGGCCGCCGTGTTCACCTGAAGCGATGCTGGCTGCGGGATATCAGACGGTCGGACGGGTGCGGAGGTGTTTTCGGTCGTAAGCCGCGTGGTGGTCTATAATCGGACGGGAGTCCAGAAAGGAGGGTCGAGCCATGCAACTGGAACTCGACCAGCAAGAACGCACGCTGCTGCTGCAACTCGTCGATGCGGCCCTTCACGAGATCGGCACCGAGATTCGCCGAACGCGGACCTACGACTACAAGGACGACCTCAAGGAGCGCCGCCGGCTCTTGCAGCGGCTTCGCGGCCGACTCGCCGACGAGGTCGTCAGCGGGATCAGGGAAGAGGACGAAGACAA
>CAYRXN010000025.1:0-9875 GCA_964428275.1 uncultured Planctomycetales bacterium
GCGGCACGCCTTATCGGCCGTTCCCGGCGGTATTCACCCGTGGGCTGCAGCCTCCGCACGATTCCCGTCGAATAATCTGCCTGGGCGTGCGTCTTCCCCTACCGCTCGAGCATGGAACGCAGCATGAAGCCTGGCCGAACGCTCAACGCCGACGATCGCGCGCTGCTCGAAGCCCTCTTGCGCGACATCGGGCCCCGGCTCTACGGCTACGTGCGCAAGGCGTTCAACAACGTCGATGCCGAAGACGTGATCGCGGACGTGTTCGCCAGAGCGGCCGATAATATCGATGCCCTGAGGGCCGCCAAGCGGAAAGATCTCTATCTCCTGACGGCGGCCCGCAACGCGTGCCGTGACCGGTTTCGGCGGAAACAGCCGGCTTCGATCAGCCACGAGCGGCTCGCGGACACCGAGCACCCCGCGGCCCAGCCCGCTGGTTGTGCGAGCCGCAGCGAAGAAATCGAGCGGCTGCGCGAGGCGGTCACGCAGCTGCCCGACACCCAGCGTGAGGTCGTGGTGCTGCGTATGACCGCCGGGCTGAAGTTCGAGGACATCGCCAGGCTGATCGGAATCCCGCTCGGAACGGCCCTGTCACGCATGAACGCGGCCATCGGGCGGCTGCGGCGGGAACTGGGAGTGACGCATGTTTGTAGACGACGCTGAAATCATGCCGGCCCTGCCCGATCCCCCTCCCACGGGACTCGATGAGGCTTTGGCACCCCAAGCGCTGCCCGAGACGCTGGTGCGGCGAATCCGGGCCGACTGGGATCGGCGCGAGCGACCCGCCCGGCACGTATGGCGCCTCGGCTGGACCGTACCACTGGCGGCGGCGGCCGTCGTTGCGATCGTTGTCGTCCTGCCGGGGCCGATGTTCGAACGGGCCGCACCGCGTTCGGAACACGCCATCACGCTCAGTCCGGAGGAAGCCGCGGAAATCGTCGCCGCCTTTGACACGTTGCGCTGGGACAGCACCTTCGACGAAACGCTCGAATCGGTGAGCGCGGCGGTGGCCAGCATCGACCGCGACCTGCGCCGCCAGCATCCCGGCGCCGGCGCGTGGCGCGGTGACGACGACTGGGACGTTCCGCCGCCGGAGAGCAAACCACGCAGCCGGCTCGATCGCGACGTGATCTGCACGGTCTTCGACGTTCCCACCGCCGGCACGCGTCCGAGACCGACCGGAGACCAACGACTGGCGTGCGCGTCGCCCGCGCGGACGCACGCTGCAAGACAAGGCAAACAGGGGCTGACGGCAAACAGTGAGGTGTCATCATGAAACAGTATTACGGATGGATCGGCGGACTGCTCGGTGTAGCGCTGCTGGCCTGCATCGCCCAGGCGGGCTGGGCCCGCGCGGCGGCGCAACGGGTGGTCGAACCCATGTGGGACCAGTGGGACTCGCCGGCGCAGGTCGCCGTGACCGACGACCCGGCGCATCAGGACGACGAAACCCCGGCGGCGGAAGCCGGCGCCCAGCCGCCGCCACCGCCCGAGGGCGACAAACCGCACGGCCGGCGCCCTGGCGCCCACCACGGCCGGCGTCCGCCTGGACCCGACCGTCCCGGCCCGGCCATGCGCGGCCAGCATCCGCCCATGCGTGAGAAGGCGGGGGGGCCCGACGGGCGGCCCGCGATGCGCGGGAAACATCCCCGCATGGGCAAGAAGGCGGGTGGTCCACCGGAAGCCATGTTGCTCGATCGGCTGATGCCGCTGATCGCCGAACAGCATCCCGACCTCGCCAAGCGGCTCCGCGATCTTCGCCGGCAGTCGCCGGAGGAGTACCGTCGCGTCGTGGCCGAGGCACTCGCGGTCCGGCTCGAAGAAGCGATGCGGCACCGGGGTCAGCCGGGGATGCCCTTCGGCCCGCATCCGATGCCCGAGGGTGGACCGGGACATCTCCCGCCGGGCGGCGGTCCGCGGCCACCGATGTTCGGCGGCCCTCCGGATCATCCGCCGATGCCGCCGGACCGTCCCGACTGGGACGAGCCGGGCGGCGAACCCTCGCCCGAAATGCGCGAGTTCGAGATGCACATGCGCGAGCTCGACCGGCACAATGAGGAGCTGGAGCGCAAGTCGATGGAGCTGGCCCACAAGCTCGCCGAACTGCGCGAACGAGAAGAACCGAAGCTCGACGAGCTGCGCGAGCGGCTCCGCCGCGAGCTGGCCGAGTGCGTCGAAGAGCACTTCAACGTTCGGACTGAGTTCCGCAAGGCCGAGTTGCACCGCCTCGAAACGGAACTCGGACACCTCAAGCGGGCACTCGACGAGCTGCGCGAGAACCTGGAGCGCCGGGAGCGCGCCCGGGGAGCCATCATCGAACGGCGCATCAAGCAACTGCTGGGTGAGGATGGCGACGCGTGGTAGGGAGGCAAGCACGGTCCAGGTGAGGAGCGTGTGAGGGAAAGGCTCGGGGGCGACCTTGCTAACGAAGCGGTCGCCCCCGACCGAATGCGCAGGGGAAGAAACGCGCTGCGTGCTGCGCCGGCCCGCGGCGCTTCTTGCCGGCGGGAGCGTGGTCCGTCGCCGCCGGCCGCTGCAAGGGCGAGACCGGCTCGGCCGGCACGAGCTGTTCTGCAGGGATCAGTTGCCCTCGAACTGCTGCCAGCGATCGTCCCAGGGCCGATTCGGCCAGATCGTCCAACCGGGGCTGTCCACGTAGCGAATGTCGAAGAAGCGGTAACGGGCGCTGCCGTCGGCAAACGCGGCGACGTGCATGTCGAATTCGCCGTGCCACCCGCGGCGTCCCCGACGCTGGTCCGCGCCCGTGCGCCCGCGAAGCGTGACCGACTGCAGCGCGTAGTTCAGCCGGTTCTCCATGAACAGCACAAACTCGGACGCGCCCCGCTGGAACTTCTGTTCGAAAAGCGCCGGGCCCAGTCCGGGATCGCCCGTGTTCGCATTGCCGCCCAGGATGCTCAGCAGTCCGCCCTCGTAATGGTCGGCCCAGTACCAGTTGCACGCGTAACTCGTCCCCCAGTAACGCCACGTCGGAAACACCTCCGTCGGTTCGGGCGCCAGCAGGGAGTCTTCCGGCACATCCACGCTCACATAGGCGCCCGCGTTGGGGAGCTGGGGCGTGCTGTCGGAGGGACACTTGAAGAAGTCCGGGATCTCCATCGGAATCTGGTAACGTTCGCGATGGCCCTTGATCCGCAGTGGATCGTCCCACCAGACCCCGGGAACGAGATAGTCGTTCAGCGGTCGCAGGGCGGGGCGGTAGCAGTACACGTCGGTGGTGTCTACCGGATTGAATCCCCACAGATACTGCCAACTGAATCGCGTGACGTCGGGAACACCGCCTCCCCAGATAAACTCCGTCCGGTAGGTGAACGGCGGCACGTATTCGCCCGCGTCGTAGCCGCGCGGCCAGGTAAACACGATGGTCCCGTTCTCGCCCACGTACCCGTTGGCTCCCTGGGCGATGATGCGCATGTTCGCCAGGCACGTCGCGATGCGTGATTGCTGGCGGGCGCGGCCGATCGTCGGAACGAACGCTCCCACGAGCAGCCCGCCCATGGCCAGGAACATCACCACGTCCACGATCGTCACACCCAGGCGGTTGTTTCGGCTCGTATTCATCGTACACCTCGAAGATTCGTGAGAAACAAACAAGCGGAGCGGCTGGTCCAGTCACTACCCCGGGAACCCAGCGCCCGCCGGCCGAAGGCAAAGCGGCGGGCGTCGCTGCGAAAACGCGATGCCCGATCTAACGGCGCTGCACAGTGCCGAGGTGATCGAGCACGATCGTCAGGTCGGAAACATCGGCCCGGCGGTTCCCATCAAGATCGCCGTCGGCGGCGCTGTTCGCCGATTGACCGAAGTGCGCCAGGACACACAGCAGGTCGTCCGCGTCGACGCCGCCGTCGCCGTTGGCGTCGCCCGCACAGGTGCGCGGGGCTCCATAATCCAGGATGTACGCCGCGCCGGCGTTGACCGCGACCTGATCGTCGCGAATCATCCCGGCGATCACCGATTGTCCGTCGAACGCCAGCGGACTTCCGAACTGATCCCAACGCGACGCGGCCGGTGGGAGCAGCGTCTCCGCGAAGATCCACTGCGTTTCGTCACGCCGATAGACGTAGACAGCCCCTCCGTGGCTGACCAGCGCGCCGCTATCGGGAGCCCCGACCAGAATCGTCGTACCCCGCACCGCGACGCTCTGGCCGAAGCTGGTCACGTATTGTTCGAGGGCCAACTGTTGGCGTTCGACCCACGCGGTCCCATCGTATTCGAACACGTACACGGCTCCGCGAACGGGCGAGTCGGGATGCCGGAGTTGACTGCCGCGCGCTCCGACCACGATCGTGTCCTGATCGACCGCCACGGAGCTGCCGAACTGGCCGAGCACGCGTCCCTCGGCCGGCTTGAGCGTCGTTTCCTGCTGCCAGAGGCCGCCGTAGTGGCGGAACACGTAGACCACGCCCGACGCGCGTCCGTCTTCAAATGCGTATGGCTCCCCCAGCAATGCCACATCGCCGTTGAGTGCGAGCGACACGTCGAGCGGGAGCGGTCGTTTGGTGCTCTCCGGCGCGAGCGTCGCCTCGAACGCCCACGCTCCCTCCGCGAAGTGATAGACGTAGGCCGAACCGGTGTACGGGTCCTTTTCCGGATCGATGGCCAGTCCGACCATGGCAACGTCCTGCCAGATCGCGACCGCATGGCCGAAACGTTGATCCGGGCCGCTTTGGGGCGGCAGCAAACGAGCCTCTTGCACGAAGGTTTCCGCCTGCCGGGCAAAAATGTAGGCCGCGCCGCTGTCTTCACCCGCATCATCGTTGCCTTCGGCCCCCACGATCACCCGTTCGCCACTGAGGGCGACCGAACAACCAAAGAGCTCGCCGCCGGCTGGCGGTGTGGCGGTGAGCTTGGCCCGCTGCGTCCAGACGCCGTCTTCCCGCACGTACACGTATGCCGCGCCCGAGTTCTCGCCGCCGTCGTCGTCGTAAGGACAACCCACCACCGCGAGGTCGCCCTCGATGGCCACTGCGGAGCCGAAGTAATCCTCCAGGCCGCCGTCCGACGCGACGATCTTGACCGGCTGCCCCTGCACCGCGGCCGTGGACAACAATAACAACAACAACAACAACCAGGCGGCGCTAATCAATGACTGTCTTCCGAGTGATATGCACATGGTTCGACCTCCGTCACACTTGGACATGGAACTTCAGAACGCATTGCACAACTATCGCGAGCTACGCGGACCGGGGCCGCTCCAGCCGGCGGCGCCCCCTACGGCCCACCGCCACAGAGAGCGGCGGCATAGCACACTGCATCGCATTGACTCCCCCCAGCCGCACCAGAATCGGACGCGACTGAGCAATCGCTGGACCTGAGTACGTTCATGCTTTCAAGTATAACGCACATTGCCACCCCTTGCCCCGCTGCGGGCCCGCCGGAGCGGTGGTCGCCCCCGACCGATGCGCAGAATCATATTGTGATTTACTCTCCAACAAGATAGCATGTAGCATGGCCATCGTGGGGGACGACGTTCGGCGTCGCTGGACCGACCCCGGGCCGGGGTGGTGGAATCCCGTGCCCGCGATCACCTGTCTTTACGCGGAGATCGGAAAATGAACGCGTGCCGAATCGCTCTCACGCTGGCGTTGGCCGGCCTCTCCACGCTGGCGGCGGGCGCGCAGGTTCTCGTCTACAGCCAACCCAACGACAACCCCGACGGACCCTACTCCGACGGCGTGCCGGGACAGTACTGGAGTACGCGCATCGCCGACGACTTCATTCTCACCGATTCGGCAAACCGTCGTATCGTCGGTGTGACGTGGTGGGGCAGCCCGGAAGGTGTCAACTACTTCGACCTCAAACCGTTCTCGGACTGGATCATCAAGTTCTACGAAGACGATAACGGGCTGCCCGGCACACTGATCTACGACGAGACGTTCCCCAAACACGAAACCAACCCCGTCCTCACCGGAAACCACAACATGAACGGCGGGGCGGAATACGAACACGTCGTGACCCTCTCGACGCCCATCACGCTGGCCGTTGACCAGACCTACTGGATCTCCATCGGTGGCGTGGCGCTGCCCGGCTATGAGCAGGACGATGGCTGGGAGTGGTCGCGCAACTACTTCCAGGGCAACGATCTCTCAGCCGCAGACTACTTCGACGGCAACGGTTACGCGGCCCGCATCGGCGATACCGCCTTCGCGCTCTGGGGCGAGCCGGCGGGTGGTTGCCCCCACCCGGGTTGTGATCCGGGCGATCTCAACGGCGACTGCATCGTCGATCTGAACGACCTGGCCCTGCTGCTGGCAGCGTACGACAACTGCGCCGGCGATCCGAACTACGACCCCAACGCAGACTTCGACGGCAGCGGCTGCGTGGATCTCGCCGATCTCGCCGTGATGCTCAGCGCCTACGGCAACGACTGCAACTGAACCGGCGGTACCCTCCGAAACACCTCAGCGGTGGGCCGGCAGGTAGTAGTCGCGCACGTACTCGCCGACCATGCGGTGGCTGGAGAACGGCTGGCCGACGCTCTGGAGCGAGGCGACCATCATGCGTACCCACTTGGCCGGCACGCCACGCCGGTTGCGCTCGTAGAACAGCGGCACGATCCGGTTCTCCAGCAGGTCGTAGAGCGCCCCGGCGTCGTAGCGATCCTGCGCCGCGCGACTCTTGAACGTGCGCCCGTCGCCCACGGCCCAGCCGTTGCGCTTGTTGTAGCCTTCGGCCCACCAGCCATCGAGAATCGAGCAGTTCAGACCCCCGTGCAGGGGCGGCTTCATGCCGCTGGTTCCCGACGCCTCCATCGGCCGCAGGGGATTGTTGAGCCACAGATCGCACCCGCTGGTCAGCAGACGCCCGATCCGCATGTCGTAGTTCTCGATAAACGCCACCTTGCCCGCGAACGCACGGCTGCGCGTGTAGCGGAAGATGCGCTGCACGTAGGCCTGCCCGCCTTGGTCGTCGGGGTGGGCCTTGCCGGCGAAGACGAGCTGCACCGGCCGTGCGCCGTCGTTGAGAATCCGCGCCAGCCGGCGGGGATCGTGGAAGATCAACGGAGCGCGTTTGTACGTCGCGAACCGCCGGGCGAACCCGATCGTGAGGGCGTGCTTGTCGAACGCGTCGTGGATCAGCAGGTTGTCTTCGGTGGGGCCCAGACGGCGGTGAATCTGTTCGAGCAGCTTCTGGCGGATGAAGTTGATCAGGCGGGCCCGCAGCTTGTTGCGCATCGCCCAGAACTCTTCCGGGGGGATGCGATCGGCCCGCTGCGACCAGTTCGTATCCGGCCCGATCCCCAGCCAGCGCGGCCTGAGGTACCGGCGGTAGAGAACGTCCATCTCGGGCGCCAGCCATGTCTGGGGATGGACGCCGTTGGTGACGTGGCCGATCGGCACGTCGCGGGTGCGCCGGGCGCCGTAGACGCCTTTCCACATCTCGCGCGTGACCTCGCCGTGCAGCTTCGAAACGCCGTTGACGTGCGCGCTGAGCTTGAGCGCCAGCACGGTCATGCAGAACGGCTCCCTGCGATCGTCGGGATGCTCGCGTCCCAGCGCCAGGAACTCTTCCCAGGTGATGCCCAGCGCTTCGCCGATCGGGGCCAGGTACTTGACCACCATTTTCCACGGGTAGCGGTCGTGGCCGGCGGGGACCGGCGTGTGCGTCGTAAACACGCTCGAGCCGCGCACGATTTCGAGCGCCTTGTCGAACGACTTGCCGCTCATGCGCAGTTTGCGCAGCCGCTCCAGTCCGGCAAACGCGGCGTGGCCCTCGTTGAGGTGGAACACGGTCGGCTGGATGCCGAGCGCCCGCAGAGCGCGCACGCCGCCGATTCCCAGCAGAATCTGCTGCTGGAGGCGTGATTCCGAATCGCCGCCGTAGAGGCGTTGCGTGAGTCGGCGGTCGCGCGGCTTGTTGCGCGAGATGTCGGCGTCGAGCAGGTAGAGCTCGGTGCGACCGACCTGCTGTTTCCAGATGCGGGCATAGACGATCCGCCTGGCGATCGGGACGGCGACCGTCTGGCCGGTGTCCTCCAGCGGCCACTCGCGGAAATCGTAATGCGGATACACCACGCGGGTCGTGCCGTCGGCGCGCAGTTGCTGTTCGTAATACCCGTTGCGGTAGAGCCGGCCGATGCCGACCAGCGGCACGCCCAGATCGGAGGCGGACTTGAGATGGTCGCCCGCCAGCACGCCGAGGCCGCCGGCGTACTGCGGCAGGCTCTCGTGCAGGGCGTACTCGGAACAGAAGTAGGCGACCTTGAGCCGGCGGTCGCGGCCGCGGGCGGTGCGCTCGAACCACGGGCGCGTCTTGAGGTATTGCTTGAGCTCCCGTTCGCACACTTCGAGCTGGGCCCGGATGGTCTCGTCACACTCGAGCGCCTCGCGGCGTTCGCTGCGCAGGGCCTCGAGGATGCGGATCGGGTTGTGGTTGGTCGATCGCCAGAGGGCCGGATCGACCGCCGCGAAGAGCCGCTGGGCCTCGGGGCTCCAGGTCCAGTGCAGGTTCATCGCCAGATCGACGATGCGATCGAACACGCTCGTATCGCGCGCCCCGGAGGTGGCGGCGCTGCGGGGCTTCCTCGGTTTTCGCTGGGCCATCGACCATCCTTTCCGCTGGTTATCGAGCCGAACAAGCGACGGAATTGTAGCCGGTGGCGCCGATGCGGTCACGGGCGCGCACCGTGACGACAACCCTCAACCGGCGACGGCCCGGCGGCCAATTGCCGGCAGCAGGTACCGCCGCCCTGGACGAGCCAGGAAACTTCGCAGGCGTAAGCGTTCGTGGCACGCGACGCGGCGCCGCCGCGTCTGCGGCCCCGGCGCGACGTGGTCAGCCCGTTCCCATGGCCGCTCGCCGGGTGAGAACCCGCTCTCCGGCTGCGCGGCCCCGCGAGCGCAGGTGGCACGGCCGCCGGGCAGACCCGGGCCCCCGTGGCGCCTGGTTCTGCCGGCCCACGCCCCCGCACCGTGGATGCGGAAGCGCAGGCGGCACCAGCACCGGACTATCCGCCGGCGTGCCTGGTCTGGAAGTGCTGGCCGACCCAGCCCTTGGCCAGCACCAGCAGGATCGGCGAAACGATCGCGATGCAGCCGAAAATGAACCACATGACCTCGGTGTGCTTGGCTCCCTCGGCCGGACAATACTGCTCGATCATCCAGCCCGAGTAGATCATCGGCACGAGTACCTTGGTCAGGAACCAGGGGAACTGCGCCACGCCCATGTATTCGCCCGTGCGGCCTTCCGGGGCGATTTCGGCGGCGTATTGCAGGAACCGCGGCTGCCACATCGCTTCGCCGATCGTCATGATGAGGATGTAGCCGGCCAGCGTCCACGCGTGCGGCCCCAGCGCCAGGAGAAACGCCGGCGCCGCCATCACGAACGTGCCCGCGATCATCATGTTGTATACGTTGGCCTTCTCGGTCAGGGCGGTCACGATCGGAACCGCAAAGAAGATCAGCAGCGGATTGGCGTTCGAGGCGATTTCGAAGTACTCGCCCACCCAGCCTTCGAACGCACGCGAGATGTACTGCGGCAGGATGAGCCAGTTGTAGGTGAACAGTGTCTGCACCGGAATGAGCGCGAAGATGAAAAACGCGAACTTCCCGTCGGCGAGCGGGTGCTTCACGATGTACCGTATGGCCGGCTCACGCCACACCGCGGGAAGCACCCTGATGACCAGCGGGGCGATAAAGACCAGACCGGCCAGCCCCCAACGTATCCACGACTCGTCCGGCCGGTAGTAATACGGCGCGCCGCCCTTGAACACGAGCAAGACCATCGCCCCCAGCCAGAACAGCCACATGTGCGGCTTGATACGTTCTTCACCGGCGCTCTCCCCGGGCGGCGGGTCGCCCCCGTCGCCGGCGGGGGCAGAACCGTCGGCTTCCTTGCTCGCCTGCTCCTGCGCCTCGATT
>CAYRXN010000026.1:0-3622 GCA_964428275.1 uncultured Planctomycetales bacterium
GACTCAACCCGTCGAGCTTCGACGGGCGCGGGAACTACGGCATGGGTCTGTCCGAGTACGGCGTCTTTCCGGAGATCAACCCGGACAAGGTGACGTACCAGCAGGGCATGAACATCACCATTTGCACGACGGCGCGTAACGACGCCGAGGCGCGGCAGTTGCTCACGATGCTGGGCATGCCGTTCAGGAGTTGACCGACCGATGGCTCGACTGGCACTGAAGCTCAAAGCGAAGCGCAAACCCAAATACCCCGTTCGGGCGTACAACCGTTGCGAATTGTGCGGCCGGCCGCGGGCGGTCTATCGCAAGTTCCACATTTGCCGCGTGTGTTTCCGCGTCCTGGCCAACGAGGGGCGGATTCCCGGCGTTCGCAAGGCAAGCTGGTAAGGATGGTGACGCATGGCAACCTCTGATCCCATCGCGGACATGCTGACTCGCATTCGCAACGCGAGCCGCGTCGGCCTGCCTCGTGTTCGCGCCAAGCGCAGCAAGGTCTGCCTCGGCATCGCGCAGGTTCTGCTCGAAGAAGGCTACATCGAGGGGTACGACTCGATCGACGACGCCAACCAGGGCGAAATCCGGATCGATCTCAAGTACGGCGAGCGCGGCGAGAAGGTGCTCCAGGATCTTCAGCGCGTCAGCAAGCCCGGCCGCCGGATCTACCGCGGCACCGACGAACTGCCGCGCGTGCTCGACGGGCTGGGTATCGCAATTGTTTCAACCAGCCGCGGCGTCCTCAGCGACCGCAGGTGTCGCGAGTTGAACGTCGGCGGCGAAGTTCTTTGTACGGTGTGGTGATTCGATGTCGCGCGTAGGCAAGAAACCGGTCCCCATCCCCAGCGGGGTCAACGTCAAGCTCGCCGATCGCCTCGTCAGCGTCGGTGGCCCGAAGGGCAATCTCGAGTGGCGCGTCCCCGAGCCGATCGAAGTCGCCGTCGAGGACCAGCAGGTCGTCGTTCGGCGGCCGGACGATCAGCCCTCCAACCGGGCCCTGCACGGTCTGGCCCGCGCCCTGATCGCCAACATGGTCGAGGGCGTCAGCAAGGGTTACGAGATCAAGCTGGAGGTCTACGGGACCGGCTACAGCGTCAAGAAGGAAGGCAAGCAGATCTGGCTCAACGTCGGTTTCATGGGTCGCGGGCACAACAAGCCGGCCCAGTTCATGATCGACATTCCGCCGGGCATCGAGGTCGAGGTCCAGACCGAGGCCGCCCGTGGCGATACCGATCCGGCCCGTTTCAGCATCAAGGGCATCGACAAGCAGGCGGTCGGTCAGTTCGCGGCCGAGATCCGCAAGATTCGCAAGCCCGAGCCGTACAAGGGCAAGGGCATCCGCTACGCCGGTGAGAAGATCATCAAGAAGGCAGGCAAGGTCTTCGCCAGCGGCGGCTGATCCGCCCCGGCAGGAGGTTTATCGGGATGAAAGAACGGCTCGTCAAGTCCGCCCGGCACATGCGTCGCCGCCGGCGCGTTCGCAAGAAGATCAGCGGCACGCCCGACTGCCCGCGCATGTCGGTCTGCCGATCGCACCGCAACATCACGGTCCAACTGGTGGACGACATGAGCGGACGGACGCTCTGCTCGATCTCCTCGCTCAGCAAGGACTTGCGCGGCGAGATCAACTACGGCGGCAATGTCGCGGCCGCGGCGCGCGTCGGCAAGGCCATCGCCGAAAAGGCCCGCGCGCTGGGCATCGAGCGGGTCTGTTTCGATCGCGGCGGTCGCAAGTATCACGGACGTATCAAGGCCCTCGCCGACGCCGCACGCGAAGGCGGCCTGAAGTTTTAGCTCAAAAAGGGTGCTAGCCCATGGCAATGCCGACACGAGGTAATCGAGGCGGCCGTTCCGGCCCCCCGCGTGAAGAGTCCCCTTATGACGACGTGCTCGTCAAGCTGTTCCGGTGCGCCACGGTCGTCAAGGGCGGGCGGCGGTTTTCGTTCGGAGCGCTGGTCGTCGTTGGGGATCGCAAGGGCAAGGTCGGTTACGGCTACGGGAAGGCCAACGAAGTTCCGCCGGCCGTCGAGAAAGGCATCAAGCAGGCCCGCCGCAAGCTGATGGACGTTCCGCTCAAGGGGACCACCATCCCCCACCGCATCATGGGACGCTACGGCGCCAGCAAGATCCTGCTGATCCCCGCCAGTGAGGGTACCGGCGTCATCGCCGGCGCGGCGCCCCGCGCCGTCCTCGAGCTGGCCGGCGTCAAGGACGTGCTGACCAAGTGCTACGGCTCGACCAGCGCCAAGAACCTCGTCAAGGCGACGATCAACGGCCTGGCCCGCCTGCGGACCCGCAAGCAGGTCGAGGCGCTGCGCGGCGTCAAGCTCGACCTCCCGCCCGAGCCCGAGCCCGCCCCGCCCGCCGAAGCCTACACGGACGACCGCCCCGACCGCGAGGAGGCCGAGCCCGTTGCCGCCAAGGCGCAGAACGACGAATCCCCGGTTGCCACGCAGGCCCCACCGCAGCAGGAACCGAACCATGATGCTTAACCAGATCACCAGTGCCGCCGGCGCGCACAAACGGCGGCGACGCGTCGGCCGCGGCGAGAGCAGCGGGACCGGCAAGACCGCCGGTCGCGGCCACAAGGGTTGCCAGGCGCGCTCCGGGGGCGGCGTCCGTCCGCTGACCGAAGGCGGCCAGATGCCCATCTTTCGGCGTATTCCGAAGCGTGGTTTCTCCAACGCGGACTTCCGCCGCCGCTTCGAGGTGGTCAACCTCGCGGCCCTGGATCGGCGCTTCTCCGACGGCGACACGGTCGATCACGCCGCCCTGCTCGCCGCTCGGCTGGTGCAGGATCCCCGCGGGCCGGTGAAGGTGCTGGCCAAGGGCACGCTCAGCAAGAAGCTGACCGTCGAAGCGCACGCCTTCAGCGAGAAGGCCCGCCAGCAGATCGAACAGGCCGGCGGCAGCGTCAAGGTCGTTGAAATGCTCGACCGGGCCGAGGCCGCCCGCGCGAAGCGCAACAGCGCCAAATCGCGCAAGCCCGAGCCGAAGCCCAGTCGCCTGGAAAAGAAAAAGAGCCGCAGGGAAGCGGCGGGCAACGTCGCCTAGCTCAGAGGTCTCACGGTTATGTTCCGTGCCTTCATCAACGTCTTTCGCATCCCGGACCTGCGCAACAAGGTGCTGTTCACGCTCCTGATGCTCGGCGTCTACCGGATCGGCTTCTACGTACCGATTCCCGGCGTCGATCAGGAGTCGCTGATGCACCACTTCCGCAACGCCGGTGGTGGCGCCACTGAGCAGGCCGCGGAGCTGTTCGCCATGTTTACCGGCGGCGACCTCGGCCAGAGCACGCTGTTCGGCCTCGGGATCATGCCGTACATCAGCGCGTCGATCATCCTCCAGATCCTCGTCACCGTGGTTCCCTACTTCGAGAAGCTTCAGAAGGAGGGCGAAAGCGGGCGCCGCAAGATCATGGAGTACACGCGTTACGGCACGGTCGGCCTCTGTTTCATCCAGGCCATCTTCTGGATCAACTACCTCAACAACAGCGGGCTGGTGTACCCCGACTACCGGGGGACGTTCATGTTCTTCATCATGGCCCTGACCGGCCTGATGGCGGGCACGATCTTGCTCATGTGGGTCGGCGAGCAGATCGACGAATACGGCGTCGGGAACGGCATCA
>CAYRXN010000027.1:0-8917 GCA_964428275.1 uncultured Planctomycetales bacterium
GTCGGGTGTTCGATGATGCAGATGAGGTCTTCGAGACCGGTGCGCTGCCGGATCAGCCGGTTCCAGCGCCGCGCGGCCTCGACGGCGCAGCCCGCGCCCGAGGGGTGCGGGTTGCACACCAGGGTATTGCCGGCCGCGATCATCATGATGGCGTTGCAGCCGAGCGTGGGAATGCTGTGCGTCACCGGCGTCACCACGCCGATCACGCCATAAGGCGCGTACTCGGTCACGGTCAGGCCGCAGTCGCCGCTGACAGCCTCGCTGCGAAGCATCTCGATGCCCGGCACGCCGGCCGCGACGTCGAGCTTTTCGAGCTTGTGGTCGAGCCGGCCGATCCGCGTCTCGGCGAACTCGATGCGGGCCAGCTCGTCGCGGTCTTGGCGCATCACCTCACGGATGCAGTCGATCGCCCGGGCCCGCGTGGCCAGCGTGCTGGCCGCCAAACGGCGCTGCGCCGCGGTCGCCGCCGCCACCGCCCGATCGACGCTGTCGAAGACGCCTTCGCCGCCGGTGGCCGCCTGAGTGTGCCCGTTGCCGCCGACGGAGGCCGGGGTGGCGCGGCCGATCTGCGGCCCGAGCCGGGCCAATACCTCACTGACGACTTCGGCGATCAGGCCGTCGTTGATGTTTGCCTGTGGGCTGCTCATGGTTCACCGCCGTCAAGGGCCTCAGGTTTCCAGCGTGCCATCGGTGCGCGACATGACGCGCGGCCCGATCGTCACGGCGTCGACGATTCCGATGACCACGGCATCGACCGGCATGGTCTTGGTCATCTCGGTCATGCGGGCCGAACTGCCCTGCGTGACGAGGACGTACTCGCCCTCGCCGGCACCGAGTGCGTCGAGCGCCACCAGCATCTTGCCCGTGGGGCGCAGTTCGGGCTGGCCGTCGGCACCGGCCGTCAGCGCCTCGACCAGCAGCATCTTGGCTTCGCGCATGCGCGGCTCTTTCTGCGTGGCGACCACCGCTCCGCGTACCTTTCCGATGAACATGGCTTGCACTCCGCGCTCAGACGCCGCTCCAGGTGTTCAGGCGATGGTTCGCACGGCGGGCATGACGCTTCCTGCGACCGCCCCCGCCAGGGAGAATCCCAGGGGGTCGCAGCGCTCGACCGCAACCCGCCTGCGCAGGGCCACGTTGCCACCGCACTGCACCGATTCGCCATTCGCCATTCGCCATTCGGCATTCTTCATTCACAGTGCCGCCTAGCCGGCCGGCATGATCTTTTCGAGCTCGTCGTGCGGTCGCGTGAGCACTTCGACCGACACCAGTTCGCCGACGCGGGCGGCCGCAGCGCCGCCGGCCTCGGTGGCGGCCCGGATCGCGGCCACGTCGCCGGTCAGCACGACGCTGATGAGTCCGGTGCCGGTGGCGCGCGTCCCCACGACGCTGACGTTGGCGGCCTTGAGCGCCACGTCGGTCGCTTCCACGAGCGGGATCATGCCCCGGGTTTCGATCAATCCGATCGCTTGTCTTGCCATCACATCAGTCTCCCGTAGGGTGGGCACCGCCCACCGATCGTCCGGTCTGCCCGGCGAACCCTACCCGAGCATCGCGGGCATCAGTTCCTCGTGCGGCTGCGGGATCACGTGGGCCGCGACGAGCTCGCCGGCGGCGTCGGCGGCCTCGGCGCCGGCGTCCACCGCCGCCTTCACACTCCCGACGTCACCTTCGATGATCGTGGTCACGTAGCCGCTGCCGATATCGACCGTACCCACCAGCGTCACGCCGGCGGCCTTGCACATCGCGTCGGCGGCCTGAATCGAGGGGTTGGCACCGACCGTCTCGATGAAACCAATCGCATGTCTTGCCATTTTGTCGTTCTCCAGTCAGTGGTGCGGGCGGCCTGTCCGTGCCTGACGGCACCAGGTCTGCGAAACCCACAGGCGAGGCGCTCGTGCCACCCTTACTCGTGCTGCCCGGTTTCCGGACAAGACCTGCACGGAAACTTGGTAAACAGCGAATGGCAAATGGCCGCTCGCGGCCTCGTTGCCTCACCGCCTTCGTCCCTGTGTCCCTAAGTCCCTCAGTCCCTAAGTCCCTCAGTCCCTACATCCCCATGTCCCTTGGATTGTTCATCGCGCTACTTCCGGGTCTTCTTCGGGCCGCTGGGGTGCGGATAGAGTTTGGACAGTTCGTCGTGGGGCCGGGGGATCACGTGTACGCCCACGACCTCGCCGACCTTGGCCGCCGCCGTCTCCGCCGCCGCGAGGGCCGACTTGACGGCCGCCACGTCGCCGGCGACGAAGGAGGTCACCAGCCCGCGGCCGACCTTGCGCCAACCGAGCATCTCCACGTTGGCGGCCTTGAGCATCGCGTCGGTGGCTTCGAACAGTGCCACCAGGCCCCGCGTTTCCACCATGCCGACAGCCGATAGATTCGCCATTGCTTAGCTCCTGTCACAAGACGGACGGCCCGCGTCAGCGCGGCGCGCGGTGCGCCGGCTTTTCCAGGCGCACCGAACCGGCGTGATTGAGATCGCAGGCGTTGCCCTCGTCGGTATCAATGTGGACTTCCAGTTTGAAGCGCGGATCGACGCGCACCTTGATCCCGCCCAGCACGACCGGGCAGGTCTCGTGCTCGACGACCAGGTTCATGTCGTCGCCGGCCCGGACGCCGTAGCGCTGGGCGTCGGCCGGGTTCATGTGTACGTGGCGCTGGGCGCGGATGACGCCGCGTTCGAGATAGAGGTGGCCCTTGGGGCCGAGCACGAGGCAGCCGGGGGTGTCTTCGTGGTTGCCGCTCATGCGCACGGGCAGGTCGATACCGAGAAAGACGCTGTCGGAGAGCGCCAGCTCGATCTGCGTGTACTCGCGCGTCGGCCCCAGGATGCGCAGGTTCTGGAGCAGTCGGCGGCGCGGGCCGATCAGGTGGACGGTCTGCTCGCTGGCGAACTCGCCCTGCTGATACAGCGGCTTGCGGGGCGTCAGCGCGGCCCCCGGGCCGAAGAGGACTTCCACGTGTTCCTGCGTGATGTGCATGTGCCGGGCCGAGACGTTGACGACCAGCGGCGAGTCGGCCGACGAGCCGCGGGCGTGGAACCCGCCGGCGAGTACGTCCTCGACGATGCGGCGGACGCGCTCGCGGTCGATCCCGGCCTGTGCGTGCGATGCGATCACGGCGCAGCCTCGCTGTTTTCGGCGTTTCGCGTACCCGCGGCGGCGTCACCCGCGTCCTGGTCGGGGATGTCCATGATGTGGGTGTTGACGCCGCGGCTCCTGAGCAGTTCCACCCAGCTTCGCGCGACGAGTGAATCGGTCACGAGGTGGTGGATGGCGGAGAAGTCGCACAGGTGGACGAGCGATCGCCGGCCGAACTTGGAGTGATCGACGACGACGATGACTTCCTCGGCGACCTCGATGGCGAGGCGTTCCAGCTCGACCATGAGCAGGTTGGCGTTGAAGAGTCCTTCCTGGTTGACGCCGGCCACGCCCATGATGGCCTTGCTGACGCGCAGCGACCTCAGCATGTCCTCGGCGTAGCGGCCGACGGTGACGCCGGTGCGGGGCATGATGGTTCCGCCGAGGAAGATGACTTCGGTGTCGAGCGTGGTACCGAGCAGTTTGGCGACGGGCAGGGAGTTGGTGACGACCTGGAGCGAGCGGCCGCGCAGGAAGCGTCCGACCTGGTAGGTGGTGGTGCCGCCGTCGAGCAGGATGGCCTCTCCGTCCTGGACGAGCGAGGCGGCGAATTCGCCGATGGCTTCTTTTTCGGCGGTGAAACGTTCCTCGCGGAGGTGGTAGTCGAGCGGGTGCTCGCGGGACTCGACGTGGAACGCGCCGCCGTGGGTTCGCCGCACGATTCCGCGTCGCTGCATTTCGTCGAGGTCTCGCCGAACGGTGGACACGGAGACGCCGAAGCGGGCGACCAGGTCGTTGAGCGAAGCGTACCCCCGCTCGGCGAGGAACGCGCTGATCTGCGACTGTCTCTCCGCGGACCGCATGGGCAGCCACCCTTCTCCTGACAGGTTATCGACAGAAACCAATCACAAAACAATCGAAATCGCGCATTATTCGCTCACGATTGTACGCTGTGTGGCGCATCCCCGCAAGCCAAACCTGGCCGCAAACTTGACCTTGTTGGCGTCCGATAATGATGCGATGGCGCGGGGTCGCGGAGGAATGGCCTGCGCCTGGCCGGACCTGGTGCATTCGGCCACGAAGTTGACAGCTCTCGTTCACATGCTTTGCGAAATCACGCAATGGCGGTATAACAAATGACAGGAACCAATCTCGGGAGGTCCCCGTGAGCTACCTCAATACGTTCGACTACGCCGTCATCGCGTGCTACTTCCTGGTGCTGCTCGGGCTGGGGTTCTACCTGGCGCGCAAGGCCTCCGCGAGCCTGGAAGACTACTTCCTCGGCGGCCGCCAACTCCCGTGGTGGGCGCTGGGCATCTCCGGGATGGCGTCGTTCCTCGACATCACCGGGACGATGTTGATCGTCTCGTTCCTGTTCATGCTCGGGCCGCGCGGGCTGTTCATCGAGTTTCGCGGCGGGGCCGTCCTGATCCTCGTCATCACGCTGATTTTCGCGGGCAAGTGGCACCGCCGATCCAACTGCATCACCGGCGCCCAGTGGATGATCTACCGCTTCGGCGAAAGCGCCGGCGGGCAGTTCGCCCGGGTCGTGACCGCGATCACCGCCATGATCGGGGCGGTCGCCGCGGTCGCGTACCTTTCCAAGGGCGTGGGCCTGTTCCTGTCCATGTTCCTGCCGTTTTCCCCGCTGACCTGCGCGATCCTGCTGATCGGCGTCGCGATGATCTACACGATGGCCTCCGGCTTCTACGGCGTCGTATACACGGACATCTTCCAGTCGGGCATCATTCTCATCGCCGTCATCACCATTTCGACCATGGCGTTCCTGCGGGTCGAACAGCATCCCCAAACCCTGGCTCACCTCGCCGAACAGATCACCGGCAGCACCCAGTGGACGAGCGCCGCCCCGCAGTGGAAAACGTCGATGCCCGAGGGCTACACGCAGTACTCGGCCCTGATGGCGTTCGCGCTGTTCTATCTCATCAAGAACCTGCTGGGGGGCGTCGGCTGCGGCGCCGACCCGAAATACTTCGGCGCCCGCGACGAACGCGAATGCGGCAAGCTCACCTTCCTCTGGACCTGCCTGATGATGTGCCGCTGGCCGATGATGATGGGCTTTGCGATTCTCGGGCTGTTCCTCGTACACGAGAAGTTTCCCGATCGCAGCGTGCTGAAAGAGTCCGAAATCGCGATCAAGCAGTACCTGCTGCAAGAGGCCGCCCCCGATCGGCCATTCGACCTCCAGGCGCATCTCGCGGTGGAACGGGTGCTCCCGCGCAGCAAATGGGACACGACGATTCCCGACGTGCTGGCCGCGCCGGCGCAGTACCCGAGCCTGGTCGCCGGTTTCCGGTCCGCGCTGGGAACGGGCTGGACGCGGACGCTGGAGCGGGTCCGCCGGGAGAACAGCGAGATTCAAAGCACGCTGCTGCCCAAGTCGCGCTGGGACGAGCTGGTGGCGGACATCATCAATCACCCCGGGCGCCACGCGCCGATCGTCACGACCATCCGGCGGGAACTGGGCGAGGAGTGGCCCACCAAGCTCAAGCTGCTGGGTTACGAAGGCGGGATCAACCCGGAGCGCATCCTGCCGGCCGTGTTGCTGTTCGACATTCCGATGGGGCTGCGCGGGCTGCTGCTGGTCGCGCTGATCGCGGCGTCGATGTCCACGTTCGATTCGGGCATGAACGCCAGCGCCGGGTTCTTCACCAAGGACATCTACCAGCGTTACTGGCGCCCGCGGGCCAGCACGCGCGAGATGATGCTGGCCACCTACGTCTATATCTTGGTCGTGATCGTCCTGGGGCTGGCGCTGGGCAACACGTCGTCGAGCATCAACGACATCTGGGGCTGGCTGACGATGGGGCTGGGCGCCGGCCTGCTCGTTCCCGGCATGCTCAAGTTCTTCTGGTGGCGGTTCAACTCCGGCGGTGTGATCGTCGGAACGCTGACGGGCATCTTCGGGGCGGTGGTGCAGCGCCTGCTCTGGCCCGAGCTCGACGAGCGGTTGCAGTTTCTCTACCTCACCGCGGTCGGACTCGTCGGCAGCGTCGTCGGCACCTATCTGAGCAAGCCGGACGACCCCAAGGTGCTCGAGTACTTCTACATGACGACGCGGCCGTTCGGCGTGTGGGGTCCGCTGAAGCGCAAGCTCTCGCCGGAGCTGCGGCGGCTGACCACGCGCGAGCACGTCAACGACATCCTGGCGATCCCGTTCGCGCTGATCTGGCAGGTGTCGCTGTTCCTGTTTCCCATGCTGCTGCTGATCGGGAACTACCGGGGCTTTTGGGGGGCCCTGGGGGTGTTCCTGCTCGGGCTGGGCGGGCTCTACGTGTTCTGGTTCCGCAATCTGCCGGCTCCGGGCGTGATCGGCCTCCAGGGGCTCGATGTCCCCGAGAGCCACACGCTGCCGCCCGTCCCCGAAGGCATCGGCGACCGCCCTGCATCGCCCGAGTCCTGATTCGACGCTCGCTCCGGCGCCCTGGTCGCCCGGCTCCGGGCCGGCCGGGGCGTTTTCTTCGCGCGGCGGGGAAAGCTGCGTGGCCGATCTGGCCGATAATGTCCGGTGCAGGGCGGTTTGACCTGGCCGTCGCACGGCATCGGCCGGTTGGCACGGGCCGCGGGCCGCGGTAGGCTCGCCGACGGGTGTGGGCCGACGCCCGATGGGCCGATCTCCGATCATCGGTTTCGGAACAGATGCGGGAAATCCGCACGAATCTCAAAAAGGAGTCTTCGAATGCTCAAATCCACCCTTGGCACGCTTGCGCTTCTGTCAGGTGGCCTGTTGGTCCTGGCCGGATGCAGCGGAACCGGCGCCGCCATCACCGGCGGGCGGATGGGGATGAACCTGATGCGCAAGGACAGCCATCTGAAGATCACGCTCGACGGGCAGCCGGCCAAACAGACCACGTGGAAGAAGGCCGCCACCGGCCATTCGCGGTTCAAGGTCAAGGAGCCGGTCTCGACGGCGCCCAAGCTCGAGTTCCAGATCGAAGACCCCGACAAGTTCGGGCGGATCACGATGGTCACGGTGTCGATCTACCAGAAGTTCGACGCCGACTACTCGCACCAGGCCGAGTTCACCGTCATCGCCCGCGACACGAACAACCCCGAGGCCCAGATGAAACCCGGCGTGGTCTATGACCTCGGCAACCCCGGCGGCGGTTTCAAGGTGCTCAACCTCACCAGCCAGGAAGTTCCCGGCGTCACGCTCAAGCCGGGCATGAAATACATGCTGACGCTGACGGTCAGGGCCGATCACAGCGAAACCGCCCAGATCTATTTCAAGACCAAGTAGCCCCCGCGACTGCGCGGCGAAACAGCCCGACAAACGGGACGGCGACCCATCGCACGGTCCACGCCGAGGTGTCGGCCGTGCGATGGGTCCGTTGTCCCGCAGCGCTACTTCCGTGCCTCCTTCGACCGGTCGGAGCCGAAGCGCGCGACGGTCCGCGCGGCCGCCGAACGGAGATTCACCGCGCATCGGCACAAGGCTTGTTCCCGAGGCGTCGCCGGCGGCGTAATCACAACGATCTCGCGCAGGCCGAGACGGCGCGCGAGCCCGGACCGCTCTGCCTCCGGCACGGCCCCGACCAGCGCAATCACCGGTCGGCCGGCTTGCGTCGCCAGCGCCCCCACGCCGGCGACCACCTTGCCGCCAGCGGTCTGTTCGTCCAGGCGTCCCTCGCCGGTCAAGACCAGATCGGCCTGCGCAATCCGCCGGCGCAGTTGCACCTGTCGGGCGACTTCGTCGAACCCGCCAACGAGCCTGGCGCCGAACGCTGCGGCCAGCCCCGCCGGCAGCCCGCCGGCCGCGCCCGCGCCGGGCAGATCGCGCGCGTCGAGTCCGGTGGCCCGTTCGAGCAGCTCGGCCCAATGATCCAGGTTTTTCTCGAGCCGGGCCACCTGGGCCGGCGTGGCGCCCTTTTGCGGGGCGAACACCGCCGCCGCCCCCTGCGGGCCCAGCAACGGGTTGTTGACGTCGCACAGGATGGAAAGACCCACGCCACGCAGCACCCCGACGTCGTCCGGCGGCTCGATCGCCACCGCGCGGTCGAGCACGCCGCCGCTGGCGTGCGCAACGTCATCGCCGCGCCAGACGATCCGCCAGCCGAGCGCCTGGAGACACCCGGCGCCGCCGTCCACGGTGGCCGACCCACCGACACAGAGCACCAGTTCGCGACAGCCGGCTTCGATCGCCGCCCGGATGAGCTGCCCGGTGCCGAAGCTGGTGGTGCGGCGCGCGTCGCGCTCCGGCGGCGCGAGCAGCCAGAGGCCCGACGCCTCGGCCATCTCGACGATGCCGGCACCCCGGGGTTCGTCGAGCCACCAGGTGGCGGTGCGCGGCCGGCCGAGGGGGTCGAGCACGGGGCACGCGTGCGGCTTTGCGTCGCGGGCGGCGGCCAGGACGCGCCCGGTGCCTTCGCCGCCGTCGCCGAGCGGGCAGCAGGTGATCCGGGCATCGGGGATGGCGTCGCGCACGCCGGCAGCCAGCGCCGCGGCGACGGCCGCCGCGTCGAGCGCGTCCTTGAACTTGTCGGGGGCGATGAGGATGCGCATGCGAGCCCCGCCCGGGTCAGTGTTCGGCGGTCGCCGACTCGCCGCCCTTGTAACGCATGACGCCTCGTTGGGACGGTTCACTCAGGAACGCGGCGAGTCGCCGGCCGGGATCGGTCTGCACGAGTCGGCAGACCTCCTCGACGGCGTCGCGGAACGGTTTGCCGGAGCGAAACAGGATTCGGTAGGCCTCGCGCAGCTCCTGGCGTTGCTCGCGCGACATGCCCGCCCGGCGCAGGCCGACGAGGTTCACCCCGACGACGCCCTCGGGGACGACCATCATGAACGGCGGCACGTCGTTGGGCACGCGGATACCGCCG
>CAYRXN010000028.1:0-14671 GCA_964428275.1 uncultured Planctomycetales bacterium
GCCGCGATGCTCGCCGAGAAGTGCGAAGGCTGCGCAGTCGCGATGGTGACCGACGGCACGTGCAGCAAGTGCAACGTAAGCTTCAAGGACGGCAAGCCGCAGACGAAGATGGGCGGCGTGGATCGCAAGGCCAAGCCGTAATCCGCTGCGCCACCAGGCGCGGGCAACAGGGCCGGCCACCATCGGCCGGCCCTTCCTGTCTTCCCGCGTCCCCGGCCCGTTGCCGGCCAGGGGCCGTCCCCCTACCAGTCGCGCCAGTCGGGCACGTAGTGCGGGGCGTTGTCGGGGCCGACCGAGCCGATGCGGAACTGCCGCGACATGAGCAGTCGCGGATCGGACTCGTAGGAGCGCGCGTGTCCGTCGGCGCTTACCGCATTCGCCAGCTCCGCGTGTCGAAACGAGGTCGTCGGACTGTCGTTCCGCCGCCATCCGTGCGACGAGCGGCTGTACAAGAACGGCGGATCAAGCAAAGCGCAGTTCTTCGCGGCGCCGAACCAGTCGATCATGGTGTCCGCGAAGACGAAGACCGCCTGCGGACCGGGCATCGTGTCGAGGTTCTGCCACGGCCGGTCGCCGATCTCGCGCGACCAGCCCGGTGTCGTCGCCGGGCTCAGGAAGTAGCCGTTGTAGCCGTAGGTGCTCGTCACCGTCGGCCAGGCGCCCTGGAGGCGGTCGATCGTACCCAGCGGCTGGGCGGGGCACTCGAACACGCCGTTCTCGCACACGTCACTGCCCAGATAGGGCCAGAGGAAGCCGCGGGTCTGATCGACCCCGCCGGCGTCCCGCTCCTGCCCGTACCAGTAGGTCATCGGCCAGTCGCGGAAGTAGGCCATCGGCATCGCGCGGCCGCTGTAGTCCTGCGCGTAGAGGTGAAACCCGCAGCCCATCTGCCGCAGGTTGGCGAGGCACTTGACGCCGCGGGCGCGATCCTTCGCGGCCCCGAACGCGGGCAACAACATGCCCATCAGCAGCGCAATGACCGCGACGACGACGAGCAACTCCACCAGCGTAAACGCCCGCGGCGATGCGAGCCCGGCCGCCACGCGGGCCGGTGCCCGCGGCTCCGTGGAGGGACCACGGCGAATTGCCACCGATCCTACAGGCATGACTCTCCGTATACCCCCATCATGAGCGCCAGGTCGCTCAGATCGACGACGCCGTCGCGGTTCAGGTCCGCGTCGGAATCATATGCGCCGCCGGTCTTGTCGCGAACGGTGCCATAGGCCGACAGCAGCGTGGCCAGATCCACCAACCCCACACTCCCATCGCCATCGAGGTCCGCCAGGCACTCGGGCGACGGGTCGAACGCGAGCAGCCCGTCGGTGCCGAGCGAATAGACCGTGCCGTCCGCCACGGCCGGGCTCGCGCCCGCGCCCCCGTGAACCGATACGACGAAATCGGGATCGGTCGGCTGGCGCGCGGTGTTCAACACGCAGAGCTCCGTGTAGGGCAGCGCGGGATCGCCCCCCAACGGCGGAGCTCCCACGTAGAGGTAGCCGCGTGACCACACCGGCTGCTGCGTCCACCCACCCACCGACGCACCACAGCGCGTCCAGGCGTGGGTCTCCCACACCTTCTCCGCCCAGTCGCCGTGATCCGCGAACGCCTGGACCTTGACGGTCGATCCGTAGTCGTCGAGCCCGGCCGCCAGGTAGATGCGGCCATCATCCGTGACGACCGGCATCGCGGCGGTGCGCTCGCAGGAGACGACCCACACGATCGCGCCGTCGTCCAGATCGAACTTGAACATTCCGCTGTTGTCCCCCGAACCATAGAAGACGTAGGTGGCCGCGTAGGCGTATCCGTCTCGGAGCGCAATCCCGCCGTAGAAGCCCGACAACTCGGGATACCCCGCCAGATCGACATCGGTTTCCCAAACCAGCGTGCCGTCCGCGGCGTTGAGGGCTTTCACCTCGCCGCCGGTGCTGGTCACGTACACGACGCCGTCGGCGTAGGCGGGCGTGTTCCCGCTCGCCCCGGACAACGCGTGCGTCCAGACGATCTCACCGGGGAGGTACGGATTCCCCCGCGCATCGAAAGGGTCCACGTTGATCGCGTACAGGGAGGCCCCGACGTCAAAACCGGTATAGTCCGTGATGAACACGCGGTTGGCCGGAACACCGCCGCTGGTCAGGTCGCTCGTGACGACCGGCGAGGCGTTGACCACCACGCGGTCGAGCGTCGTCTCCCAGAGTCTCGTACCGTCGGCGACCGCGAGCGCACACACGCGGTCGCCGGCGGCCGCAATGACCGTGCCATTGCGAACGTCCACGGCCGGGCTCGACCAGTTGCCGTACGCGTCGGCCGCGATCGGCGCGGCCCAGAGCCGGTGGCCATCCTCGACCGCCAGCGCGATCACCCGGCTGTCGGCCTGCGCTTCACCTGCAAACAGCCGCCCGCGGACGAACACGCGCCCGCCGTAGACCACGGGGCTGCTGTGCCAGACGAATTCCTCGTTCTGCCCCGGCGGCGCGATCCAGCGCAGGGAGTTGAGATCCCTGGCGGCGCGCACCGCGTGCCCGGTGCGGGCCGTATCGCCGGCGTAAGTCGGCCACTCGTCCGCTTCGGCAGGAGACGCCAGAGTCGATACCAGCGCCGCGAATACGAATACGAAGCATGGATTCTTGCGCATGTCTCGCTCCCGGTCCGATCGGGGGACACCCCGCGGACGATTGCTCGTCCGCGGGGTGACGACTCCCCCGGTCAGCGCCCTCTCCGAAGAGCACACGCCACGATCGCGACGCCAAGCAGCGTCGCGGAAGATGGTTCGGGCACGGCAGCGAACGCGTCGATTTCCGGGCTCGTCGCGCCGGCGGGAACATCGATCCGCACGTACCGCACCGCCGTCAGCCCCGCCGGCCCGATGTCGAGCGGAATCCCGCCGCCCGAGCCGTCGTACATCGCCACGATTTCGTCGAACGTCCGGCCGTCGAAGTCCGCCATGGTCAGGCTCGGGTCGAGCGGCCTCGTGAAGTCGCTCGGGACCGAACCCGGCTGCGTGTCGTACGGGCCGTCCAGGTCCAGATAGCCCAGCGTCGGGAACAGCCCGTCGTACCGGTCGGTCGCCAATTCGACCCAGTTCACGTTGTCGGCGCTGACCGACACGCGAAACGGCCCGTCGGCAAACACGCCGGCGACGTGGCCGTTGGGATAATCATCGTCGGCGAAGAACCCGTTGCCGAAGATGATGAGGTCCACGCCGAACAGGTGGCCGGGATCGTCCGTGATCGGCTCGTCGAACGCCACGGTCAGGTGTCCGCCCGCACCGATCGAGACGACCTCGTCGGCCAGCCACGGCCCGTTGAACGGCGTTACCGCCGCCGGATACGCGCCTTCGCCGGTAAACCGTTCGGGCGAGCCGAGCACGGTCTGCGGGTCGTCATACCCCAGGTCGGCTTCGCCGGCCGGATCGTAAGACACCACCTGGTCCGCCCAGGGATCCTGCGCGCCGGCCGCAACCAGCCCCGCGCTCAGCAGCGCAGCAACCCACCACAAGCGAACGACCTTCCCTGCATGCATTTTCCAGACTCCTCCTGATCACTCGGAACGCGCACGGCGTTGCGCCGGACTACCGAGCGTCGCCTCCGGAGGAGGTTTCCAGACCATGTCGGCCGATCTTCGCGATCGGCGGCCCGCCATTCCCCGGCCGGCGCGCGCGGAAATGTCCGCCCGGCGCCCGGAGCCGCCCGGCAGCAAACGCGTCGATCCGAAATCCGCTGGGGATTGCGATGGCCATGCCTGTTTGCCTCTCCCACGAAGGCATCCACAGACGATGGTTCGCTGGCAGGTCTTCTGACTCCCGGGCGTGGGCGGGTGTTTCCAATTGAGCTTGCCCACCTACTCGCCGCGCCTTCTCGACCCGAACGGCGGGTCAATGGCGTGGGTGCGGCTTTCGTTCCCGGTCACAGCGGCGGGGCCGTTCCGGTTTCTCACCGGATTCCCTATTCTTCCGACCGCCCCGAGCGATCGAACACCAGCAACCGTTGTCTGAAGCATACCCCCCACTTGCGCCGCGTCAAGAGGAAAACACCACGGGTTGTGTTGTGGGGGGGCGAGCGACCGGACCTTCGGGCACAGGAGTTCTCTGTGGCCCAACGGCCCCCGGGCGGCGGTCCCACCAGAACGCGAATAGACGCGAGAGGCGAAAGGTGAAATGCCTGGCGCGGGCGTCCTGCACGAGCCCCCCACCGGTCGCCAGGCGATGGTTTCCACTGGCTGAGAACCGGCGCCAGAGACAGCCTGGTTGCGGCCGAGACGCCTGCTCCGCGTCTGTCGCTGGTTCGCATTGCGATTTGCCCCTTGTTCAGCTTGTATTCATGTTTTTCACGCCCCTTTCCTGGGCCAACCGACAGCGGCCGGCCGCGTCCTCTCGTCAACGTCCCCGGGCGAGTCTTCCTTTCGTCACGGTTGGGAAACCACATCATTCTTTTGTTCTTGAATCTCGATGGCGCGCGTTGGAGAATGCCCCGGGGGTTGGTTGCGGTCCCGGCCCGGGGGCGACAGGTGGTTCCAGACGAGGGCAGACGCGATGTGCAGAACACTTTCAGCGGCCACCGTGGCCAGGTTCGCTTCCCAGAGCAAACGTCGCGGCCCCATCTGCCGAACCCGCCCGCGGGCGGCGCGGCCCGACGGTATGCGTTGTGGACTTCTCCTGGGCCCGCTGGTGCTCGGGATGGCGCCGCTGTTGCTGCTCGTCCCTTCGCTCCGGGCCGCCGCGCCGCGTGTCGTTCGCACGGTGCCGGAACACGGCGATCTGGCGGTGGACCCGGCGCTGGACGAATTGCGGATCGAGTTTGACCAGGACATGCGTCGGGACGGCTATTCGCTGTGCGGCGGCGGGCCGGCGTTTCCCAGGCTTGATGGCCGCCCGCGGTGGGTTTCGCCACGCGTGCTGGTGGTGCGCGTGCAGCTCGCGCCCGACCACGACTACCGGTTGAGCATCAACTGCCCGTCCTATCGCAACTTTCGCAGCGCAACCGGCGAACCGGCGGAGATCTATCCGCTGGCGTTCCACACGCGCCCGGCTGAAACCACGCAGCCCGCGGTATCGCCGAGGCTCAACCGCGAGTCGTTCGACGCCTTGCGCGAGATGATCCGCCGCGATTACGCCTATATCGAGGTCCACCGCGTAGACTGGGATCGGGCATTCGCCCGCCAGCGCGAGGGGTTGTTGTCGGCGTCGAGCACCGGTGTATTCGCGCGTCGGGCCGCGAAGCTGCTGGCCGAAGCCCACGACCTGCACATCTGGGTCGAGAGTGGCGGAGCACAGTTCGCGACGCAGCGCCGGGCCGTCATGCCCAACGCCGACTTCAACCTGCTGCGGCGGATCGTCACCGGCTTTGCCAGACACGACCGGCAGGTCTACAGCGGCCGCGTGGATGGTGATATCGGTTATGTGCTGATCGGCAGCTTTTCGCACGGCGATGGCAAGTGGATCGACAAGGCGCTGGCGGCGTTAGACGCGCTGGCCGACGCTCCCGCGCTGATCATCGACGTGCGGTTCAACAGCGGCGGCGACGAGCTGCTGGCGCGACGGATCGCCGCGCGCTTCGTCGCCAAGCCCACGGTATACGCGGCGTCGCGCCGGCGTCTTCCGGGTGAGACCGTCCGTTTCACGCCGATCATCAAGCGAACGCTCGAGCCCGACCGGCGGCATCATGACGACAGGCCGGTCGTGGTGCTGTGCGGTCCCAAGAACATGAGCAGCTGCGAAGCCTTCCTGCTGATGATGAAGCGGGCCCCGCACTGCACGCTCGTCGGGCAGCGTTCGTGGGGCGCCTCGGGCAATCCCAAGCCGCACAGGTTGCCCAACGGCGTCGTCGTCTACCTTCCCAGCTGGGTGGCCCTGCGCCCCGATGGGACGTGCTTCGAGACGGAGGGCATCGAGCCGGACGTCGTCGTTGTCACCAAGCCCGAGGACTTCCGCACGCGCGATCCCGTGCTGGAGCGGGCCGTGAGCGTCCTGCGGAAGCAATTGTCGCCGGATGGGCGCAAGCCGTAGGCTGTTGCGGTCCGGGGGGGCCCGGCCTGTCGCTTATTCACGCCGCACCTTGCACGACCTGTTTTCCCCTCGCCCGTTTTGTCTTTCGCGCGCGTTGCCCCGGAGAAGCCGGCGTTGGTTGACAGAACCGTGCGGCGGCGTTTTCCTACCGGGATTCACAGACGCCTATGGAGACCCCAGAGATGATCGACCCACGCATCACCAAACTCGCTGATGTTCTCGTCAACTACTCGTGCGCGGTTCAGCCGGGGGAGAAGATCCTGCTCGAAGCGATCGACGTGCCGCACGAGTTCGCGACGGAAGTCGTCCGCATCGCGGCCGAGAAGGGAGCGATGCCGCTGGTGCTGCTGAAGAGCAACCAGGTGGACCGGATGCTGCGCATGCACGCGAAGCGCGAGCAATTCGAGCTGATCGCCAAGGTCGAGAACTTCCAGATGCAGAACGTGCAGTGCTATATCGGCGCGCGCGGCAACCACAACGTGGCCGAGCTCTCGGACGTTCCGCAGGAAGGGATGAAGATCTACGAATCGACCGTCTGGAAGGACGTGCACATCGAGACGCGCGTCAAGAAGACCCGCTGGGTCGTCCTGCGCTGGCCGAGCCCGAGCATGGCCCAGCTCGCCGACATGTCCACCGAGGCGTTCGAGGACTTCTACTTCCAGGTCTGCACGATGAACTACGCCGCCATGAGCGAGCGGATGGCCGCGCTCAAGCGGCGCATGGAGGCCACCGACCAGGTCCGCATCAAGGGCCCCGGCGATACCGACCTGACCTTCTCGATCAAGGGCATCCCCGCGATCCCCTGCGACGGCAAGCTCAACATCCCCGACGGGGAGGTCTTCACCGCCCCTGTCAAGACCAGCGTCAACGGCGTCATGCACTACAACGCCCCGACGCTCTACCGCGGCGTCACCCACGAAGACGTGCGGCTGGTGTTCAAGGATGGCAAGATCGTCGAGGCGACCAGCTCGAACACGGCCAAGCTCAACGAAGTGCTCGACAGCGACGAGGGCGCCCGCTACGTCGGCGAGTTCGCCATCGGCCTCAACCCCTACATCCTCAAGCCGATGAAGGACATTCTGTTCGACGAGAAGATCTGCGGCTCGGTCCACTTCACCCCCGGCGCCAGTTACGACGAAGCGCCCAACGGCAACGACAGCGAAGTCCATTGGGACATGGTGCTGATCCAGCGTGAGGACTACGGTGGCGGCGAGCTCTACTTCGACGGCGAGCTGGTCCGCCGAGACGGGCTCTTCGTCGTGGACGATCTGAAGCCGCTCAACCCGGAAGCGCTCAAGCAGGCATAGCCTGCCCGCAGGGTTGCGGTGTTCCCCCCCGCGGTGCCTGGTGGGCGGTGCCCGCCGCGCGGCGTGAGGCCGGTGGTCCGGAAGCCTCAGGCGGCGGCGGGTTCGGCCTCGGCCCGGGCGGGCTTGGGGGCGCGCTTGTGTTTGCGCTTGCCGGCGGTGAGGAAGTTGAGAATCACCGACAGAGCCCAGACGCCACCGACGATCGCCCAGGCCCGGGTGTTGTCCGCGAGGAGCCAGTCGAGGGCATCGGGAAGGTAGTCCTTGAGCAGCGCGGCTACACCGACGCCGGCAAGTACGGTTCCCAGCGTTGCCGCCCACAGCGCCCGCGAGAGACGGGGGAGCAGGAGGCCGATGAGCAGCCCGCCGATGCCCGCACCGAGCAGGATCGCCCATGCGTTGGTCGAGAATCCCGGCACGTTCTGGGAGAGGTACGCCCAGAGATCCTGGAAGCGCACCCAGCCCGAAGTGCGGGCGGCGCCGACGACGGTGCCCGCCGGGTCGAGGGAGACGAAGTTCGGGTCGGCCGAGGCGGACATCCAGTTGTCTACGGGCACAGTCAGCGTGCGGACGTAGTAAACGGAGAAACCCGCCAGAACGCACGTGAGAGCGAGAATCAGCGCCTGCCAGAAACGGAACAGCATGACGCCGACGAGGCAGCAGACCGCGGCGCCGACACCGACCGTCGGCCACTGGGGCGTACCGATGGCCCGGGCCACTGCGACGCCTGCGCCGCCGCCGATGGCGAGGAAGGTAAGGCCGGCAAGCGCGCGGGCCCAGCGGGCGCCGCGGGTGAGAAAAAGCAGGCCCACGAGGGCAAGCGCCCCGACAACGGCGAGTGGAGCCCACTCGTACCCGGGCGGCGGCGTCAGGTGGCTGCTCGCAAAATCAAACAGGCCGTACAGCATCTTCTCAGGCGACATTCCAACGTCTCCGCGACGACCGGGCCCGTCCGGGCAAGCGCCCGTATGGCACGCGGCTGTGACGATTCCTGTTGCATTCTAGCCCGTCGCCACGCGTTTCGGCGCGGACCGGGGCAAATCCGCGGCGGAGGGGGACAACCTCCCGCCGGGGCATTCTAGGGCTGGACCGGCCGTCCGAGCAGGATGGCGTCCTCCGAACGCACGTCGATCGGACGGTCCGGCAGGCCGCCGCGGGCCGCGTAGAGGGCGTTGAGCATCGCGAGCTTGCGCTGCGGCGACGCCTCGACGCCGCCCTCCTCGCCCGGGGCGAGGCCCCAGTGAATCACGCATCGCGGATTCCTGACCACGATCTGCAACGCCCCGGCCCGGCGGTCCCTGCGGCCGTCGAAGTTGCTCACGTCGATCGCGACGATCTCCTTGCGAAACGGGAGGTTGCCCGCGTCTTCCGCATTGACCAGGAAGCGCGCCAGCCGCAGGCCGGCCGCCGCGTCGCGGCCGATCCAGCGCCGTCCCGGCTCGGGCGGGCGGGCCGAAACCCCCTCGATCACCAGCCAACCCTCGCGGTTCACGCCCCGCGACCGGAACCCCATCGGCAGCCGGACGCCGGCCGAGTCCACGAGGTAGGCCACGGCGTTCTTCTCGATCATGGCAAAAGGCTTGCGGAACTCGGCCCGCACCGCGACCCGCCCGTCCTGCTGCACGAGAACCTCGCGCACCCGCTCGACCCACGCCGAGCCGGCCAGCCGCTGGCCGACGTACGCGGCCACCCGGGAGTCGTAGGGGTCGGTCAGCGGGTCGAGATCGATGCGCTGTTCGAGCCTGCCGAGGATGTGCTTCCAGTACGGTTCGGTCAGCCATTGCGGGACGCCGACCCACGCGATCTTCACGGGAGCCGTGTTGGTCCGGCGAACATACGGCTCGAGCCGATGCAGCCCGTAGCCCGCTCCGAGCAGCGACACCAGCCACAGCAGGGCGATCGAAACCGCGGCCGAGCGGCCGTGGCGGCCCGAAGCCTGGGCGCGCGATGCACGGGACTTCTTCTTGCGGGTCGGGCGGCTCATCCGTGATCCTCCAGCGCCATCCTGACGATCGTCTCTGCCAGTGTATCAAAATCCAACCCCACGGCGGCAGCGGCCTTGGGCACCAGCGAATGGCTCGTAAACCCTGGAAGCGTATTGATTTCCAGGAACCACGCCTCCTCGCCCGGGCTGACGATCCAGTCGATCCGCCCCAGGTGCCGGCAGTCGAGAGCCTCAAACAAGCGTAAACTCTGCTGCGCGATCATGTCGAGTACGGCCCGCGATACGCCCGTATCGAGCAGGTATTCGGTGTGCTCGTCGTAGTATTTGGCCTGGAAATCGTAAAACTCCTTGCCGGGGCGGATGCGGATCGGTGGCAGGGTTCGCCCGCCGAGCACACCCACCGTGATTTCTCCACCCTCGACGAAACGCTCGACAAGCGCCCGGCCGAACTGCCCCGCGACGCGGCGGGCCGTCGGCGTGAGCTGGTCCTGATCGTGAACGATCGTGGTTGCGACGCTGCTGCCCTGCGCGACCGGTTTGACGATCACCGGCACGCGAAGCGCCGCCTGTCCGCCGGGCTCGACGACTTCGTACTCGGGCGTGGGGATGCCGAGGCGGGCAGCCACGCGCTTGGTGGCGACCTTGTCCATCGCGGTGGCGGACGCTTTCGATCCCGAGCCGACGAAGCACAGGCCGCGCTGCTCCATGATCCGCTGGAGCGTGCCGTCTTCTCCGAAGGTGCCGTGCAGCGCCGGAAAAATCACGTCAGCGGGGTGGTCGAGCGCGCCGAGGTCGTCCGGACCGATGTCGGCGAGGAAAACGTCGTGGCCCCGGCGCCGCAGCGCTTCGGCGATCGCCCGGCCCGAGGCCAGGCTGATCTCGCGTTCGGCGCTCGGGCCTCCGGCCAGCACGGTGATGCGCAGGGGGCGTTGCGAATCGCCGGCGCCGTGATGGGGTTGGCTGTCCGCGGGCATCCGTTCACCAGATTTCGACTTCGGGTTCCAGTTCGATCCCGGTCGTCGCGCGTACACGTTCCTTCGCGAGCGCGATCAAGTTTAACACATCGGCGGCGGTCGCGCCATCGTGCGCCTCGATGAAGTTCGCGTGTCGGCGGCTGATTTCGGCCCCGCCGACGCGGGTGCCCTTGAGGCCGGCCTGGTCGAGCAGTCGGCCGGCGGCGTCTCCCGGCGGGTTCTTGAAGACGCAGCCGGAGGTGCGGGCGGCCAGGGCGGGCTGCGAGCCGTACTTCTCGAGCCAGATTTCGCGGTGGCGCCGCCGGGCGGCGGCTGCGTCGCCGCCGGGGAGCCTCAGGGCGGCCGCGCAGACCACGCAGTCGTCGAGCCGGGCGTGGCGGTAGGCAAACCCGACCTGCGCGCGGCTGCGCTGCTGAACCCGGCCGTCGGGACCGATCACGCGGACCCAGCCCACGAAGTGCCCGATCTCGCCGTACCGGCCGCCGGCGTTCATGCGCAGGGCTCCCCCGAGGGTTCCGGGAATGCCTGCCAGCGTCTCCAGCCCCACGCGGCCGTGGTCCAGCGTCGTCCGGACCAGGCGCGGCAGATCGGCACCGGCGCCGGCGACGACGACACCGCCCGGTTCGAAACGGACGGACTCGAACACGTCGCCGGTCAGCCGGATGACCGCGCCCGGAAACCCCTCGTCGCGAACGATGACGTTTGCACCGCCGCCGAGGATGCGCCAGGCCACGCCGGCGTCGCGCAGGCGGGTGATGAGCACGGCGAGTTCGTTTTCGTCGCGGGGCAGACAGAACCAGCGGGCGGGGCCGCCGAGGCGATACCAGGTGTGGTCGCACAGGGGGACGTCAGTGCGGACGATTGTTTCCAAGCCGCTGAACCAGCTCATCGGCCACCTTCCAGATATCGCCGGCGCCCATGGTCATGACGAGGTCGCCCGGCTCGGCGGACGCCAGGAGGGTGTCGGCGATCGTGGCGAAATCGGGGATGTGCTCGGCCGCGCCGCCGGCGGCGCGGATGTGCTCGACGAGGTCGGCGGCGCAGATGGCCTGCCGCTCGCGCTGGCTGTCGCGGACGAAGTAGATGCGCGGGACGACGATCCGGTCGGCCAGCGCGAAGCTCTGCGCGAAGTCCGAGAGCAGAAAGCGGGTCCGCGAGTGCTGGTGCGGCTGAAACACGCACCACAGTCGGCGGGGCTCGAACCGTTCGCGGGCGGCCCGCAGGGTCGCCTGAATCTCGGCCGGATGGTGGGCGTAGTCGTCCACGATCGTGACGCCGGCGAACGTGCCGCGCACTTCGAGCCGGCGCCGGGCGCCGCGGAAACCCGCCAGCGCTTCGGCAATCTGCGGCCAGCGCACGCCGGCGTGGCGGGCGAGCGCGGTCACCGCCAGCGCGTTGAGGACGTTGTGCCGCCCCGGCAGCCCCAGCCGCACGCGGCCGAGCGCGCGGTCGTCCTCGAAGAACGCGGCGCCATGACAGCCGCGTTCGATCCGCAGGTCGGTGGCGCGCCAGTGGCAGGCCGGTCCGAGGCCGAACGTCTCGACGCGCGCGGCCGCGGCGGCGGCGATCGGCCGGCTGTTGGCGTCGTCACCGTTGAGCAGCAGCAGGCCGTCGGAGGGCAGCAGCCGGGCGAACTCCGCGAAGGCCTCGGTAATCGCCGCGAGATCGCGGTAGCAGTCGAGGTGGTCTTCGTCGATGTTGAGAATCACCGCGGCCCGCGGTCGCAGGTTGAGAAACGAACGATCGTATTCGCAGGCCTCGGCGAGAAAGTGCGGGCCGTCGCCCACGCCGCTGCCGCCGCCGAGCTGGCCGACCTCCGCGCCGACGACGAAGCTCGGGTCGCAGCCGGCGCTGCGCAGCGTGAACGCCAGCCAGGCGGTCGTGGTGCTCTTGCCGTGCGTGCCGGCGACCGCGATGCCGTCGTGCTGGGCCATCAGCGCGCCGAGCAGCCGGGCGTACTTGATCACGGGAATCTTGCGGCGGCGTGCTTCGACGACTTCCGGGTGGTCGGGCCGGATCGCGGCGGAGATCACGAGCGTCTGCACGTCGGGCGGGACGGCGCCGGCGTCCTGCGTCGTCGAGACGCGGGCACCGCAACGGGCGAGGTGATCGAGCCGAGCCGACGACTGGCGGTCCGTACCGCTGACGCGCGCGCCGCGCCGCAGCAACACCGCGGCCAGCCCGGACATACCGCTGCCGCCGATGCCAACCATGTGCAGGCGCGCGTCGCGGAAGCTTTGCGGAGGTTGCCATCCTGGCGTGTCGACGAGTTGTTCCACGGTCGAGACTTCCATGTCGGTGATGGCGAGCATACCAGTTTTGCCCTCCAGATCAAACCACGTCGGCGGCGATTTGCCTGCCGGGCACGTGTGGATCAACCCGGTCCGCCGTCTGCTTGCGGCCCGCCGTTGCCCCGCGCACAATCCCGGCTTCGGAAAGGAGAAACGGCCCCATGCCCCGACAGCACCCGCCGCAGTCCGACCCGCAAGACCCGCCGGCACCGGACGCGCTGCCCTGCCCCAACCCCTCGTGCAACTGCGCAAACGCGCCCGATGCCGCCTTTTGCGCCTCCTGCGGGCACCCGCTGGCGGATTTCGAGCTGCCGATCGACGGGTTCGAAGGGTCGCCCGAGGAAATCGAACGGCAGTGGTTCGAGCAGGTCTACACCGGTCGCGGCGATCGCATGCTCCAGCTTACCGTGCGGTCGGTGGTCATGGGATCGGTGCTGGGGGCCATCCTTTCGCTGACCAACCTGTACATCGGGCTCAAGACCGGATGGGGCTTCGGCGTCGCGATCACGGCGTGCATCCTGTCCTACGCCATCTGGACGGGGTTCTACAAGCTGCGCATCGCCCGCACGAACATGACCATCCTCGAAAACAACTGCATGCAGTCGTGCGCCAGCTCGGCCGGCTACTCCACCGGCGGTACGCTGGTCTCCGCCATCGCCGCCTACATCCTGGTCAACCAGACCTCCATCCCGATCTGGACGCTGATGGCGTGGGTGTTCTTCCTCGCGGTGCTCGGGGTCACGATGGCGATCCCGATGAAACGCCAGATGATCAACATCGAGCAGTTGCGCTTCCCCAGCGGGACAGCGGCGGCCGAAACGCTGCGCGCGCTGCACTCGCACGGCGGCAAGGGCGTGCAGTCGGCGATCGGCCTGGGCGTGGCGGCGGTGCTCGCCGCGGCGCTGGAGTTCTGGAACTCCGGCCTCCACCTCGTCAGCAGGACGCTGGAGCGCTTCGAGCTGGGAACCCTCATCGGCCGCGTCAACGAAGCGCTGGTCAGCCCGGCCTGGCAGGGCCGCACGGTCGAGTTCGCCTGGGACTCGATCTTCGTCGCCGCGGGTGCGATCACCGGCATGCGCGTCTGCCTGAGCATGCTGGTCGGCGCCGTGTTGTGCTGGATGGTGTACGTTCCGGCCCTGGAACACGCCGGCGTCGCGGTGGGGACGGGGTATCGCGAAGTGGTGCACTGGACGCTCTGGGGTGGGGCGGCCTGCATGGTGACCTCCGGCCTGCTGTCGTTCGCGTTTCAGTGGCGTTCGGCGTTGCGGGCGTTCTCCGACCTGGGCCAGCTTTTCAGGAAGCGCAGCGGTGACGATCCGCTCGCCGCGATCGAAACGCCGGCGTCGTGGTTCATCGCCGGGCAGCTGGTCGGGACCGTGGGTCTGGCGTATCTGGCCAAGAGCACCTTCGGCATGCCCTACTGGCTCACCGTGCTCGCCGTGGTGCTCTCGTTCGCGCTGGCGCTGGTGGCGTGCCGCGTGTGCGGCGAAACCGACATGACGCCCGTCGGCGCCATGGGCAAGATCACCCAGCTCACCTTCGGCGCCATCCGCCCCGGACAGATGAACGTCAACCTGATGAGCGCGTGCGTGACGGCGGGCGCCGCGGACTCATCGAGCGACCTGCTGACCGATCTCAAGAGCGGCTATCTGCTGGGGGCGCATCCGCGCAAGCAGTTCCTCGCGCAGTTCTCGGGGATTTTCATCGGCACGCTGGTTTCGGTGGTCGCGTTCCAGGCCCTCGTGCCCGACGCCAGCGTGCTCGGCAGCGACACCTTCCCCGCCCCGTCGGCGCAGGTATGGGCCGCCGTGGCCCACGTGCTGGCCAAGGGACTCTCCACGCTGGGGCCGGTCAAGACCTGGTCGATCATCATCGGCGGGCTGATCGGCGTGCTGATCCCGCTGGCGGGCAAGCTGTTTCCCCGCTGGCAGCGGTTCGTGCCCTCGGCCGCCGGGTTCGGTCTGGCCTGGACGTTTCACTGGTATTACAGCGCCCTGTTCTTCCTGGGCGCGGTCATCGGCATGATCGTCGAAAAGGGCTGGCCGCGCGCGGCCAAGGACTACACCTTCCCCGTGGCCTCCGGCGTGATCGCCGGCGGAAGCCTGATGGGCGTGATCAACATCTTCTGGGAGTACGGCGGCGAGATGTGGCACCAC
>CAYRXN010000029.1:0-3415 GCA_964428275.1 uncultured Planctomycetales bacterium
ACGAAACGCCCACCGACACGTAGACCGGCCGCCGCTCGACAGCCTGGTCCCCGTCGGCGCATTATCTGCCCGCCAGCGCACGCAGCACGCGCGGAACCGGGTACGGACGCCGGGAGAGAGGGCGACAGGTGACGAGAACAAATGGGGAAGATCACGCTGGCCGGCGGCTGGCGGTGCGCAAGTGCGTCGCCGGTGATGCGCTCACCACGCCGCCGCCCGAGACGCTGGCGGCGTGCTCGCGCGGCTGAGAGCGAGACCGAAACACCACGCTTCGTGAGTATGGGCGAGGCGGCGTACCGAGGTCGCCGGGCGCAGCGAACGGCCCCCGCTCGTTCAGGGTCAGGTTCTCGCCGTCGAAGCCGTCAGGAAGCGGCCCGGGACCCCCGAAGCCGGCGGCACCTGCATCAGGTTGGGAAAAAAGCCTTGGGCTTTACCGGTGTGCGCCCGTATCCTGAAGACATGGAAAAAACCGGGACGCAGCCGTGATGGATGCGGCGAAGATCGCGGGCGGACTCCCGGTGGGATGCGCGGGCGGCGCGGCGCGAACAGTACGTGTCCCGACGGTCGGGGGAGGTGTGAACATGACCGCTCTTGCGGGTCGAGCAGTCCGGGGCGGACGCTTGAAACGACCGGTGTGCGTGGCGGCGCTGGCGGTCGCCGTCTGCGGCGGGATTCAGCCGGCGCGCGGAGATGGCGGGCCGCCGCAGCGGGCGGTCGGCTGGGGGGCGTCCCGGTTCGGCGTCGAGCTGAGTGGCGGATTCGTGGGAGTCGCGGCTGGCGGGGGACACACGCTGGGGGTGAGGGCCGACGGAACCGTCGCGGCGTGGGGGGACAACGGCTCCGGCCAGAGCACGATTCCGGCCGATGTCGCGGATGTCGTGGCGGTCGCCGCGGGAAGCTTTCACAACCTGGCCCTGAAAGCGGACGGCTCGATCGTGGCCTGGGGGGACAATCGTGACCACCAGTGCAACGTTCCGCAGCCCAATGCGGATTTCGTCTCCGTGGCGGCGGGGCACGGTCACAGCCTGGGCCTGAGGTCCGATGGCTCGATCGCCGCCTGGGGCAACAACCAGTATGGCCAGTGTGATGTTCCCGGCCCGAACGCGGATTTCGTGGCGGTCGCGGCCGGCTGTGGTCACAGTCTCGGTCTCAAGGCGGATGGCTCGATCGTGGCCTGGGGGCGAAACGACTGGGGACAGTGCAACATACCAGCGCCCAACGCCAACTTCGTGGCGATCGCAAGCTACAGCGACCACAGCCTGGCGCTGCGTGCGGACGGCTCCGTCGCGGCCTGGGGCAACAACTACTCCGGCCAGTGCGATGTCCCCCAGCCCAATACCGACTTTGTCGCCGTCGGGGCCGGGTTGGGACACAGCCTGGGACTCAAGGCCGACGGGGCGGTCGTGGCGTGGGGGCACAACGCCTGGCACGAGTGCGACGTCCCCAGCCCGAACGCGGACTTCGTGGCGATCGGCGGCGGTGGCGGCCACAGCGTGGGCTTGAGAGCCGACGGCGCGGTGGTGGCGTGGGGCAACAACGACCACGCGCAGTGCGACGTGCCCGCGCCCAATACGGCCTTCGTGGCGATCTCGGCCGGCGCGCTCCACGTTCTCGCTCTCAGAACAGAAGGGGCGATCGCATCCTGGGGCGGAAACGAGATGGGACAATGCGACGTCCCGGCCCCGAACGCCGGCTTCGTGGCCATCGCGGCAGGGGGGGCTCACAGCCTGGGACTGAAAGACGATACTTCAATCGTGGCCTGGGGTGATAACGACTACGGCCAATGCAACGTGCCCGCGCCGAACCAGGACTTCGCGGCCGTCGCCGCGGGCGGAGCGCACAGCCTGGGACTCAGGGACGACGGTTCGATCGTGGCCTGGGGCGAGAACTACTACGGCCAGTGCAATGTGCCCACGCCGAACGCGGACTTCGCAGCGATCGCCGCAGGCGAGGAACACAGTCTCGGGCTCAAGGCCGACGGTTCGATTGCGGCCTGGGGGAACAACGAATACGGCCAGTGCGTCGTACCTGCGCCGAACCAGGACTTCGTGGCAATCGCCGCGGCAAACTACCACAACCTGGGGCTCAAACGCGACGGTTCCGTCGTGGCCTGGGGGCAGAACCACTACGGCCAGTGCGACGTCCCGGCGCCGAATACCGGGTTCGTCGCCGTCGCCGCGGGACGCACACACAGCCTGGGGCTCAAAGGTGACGGCTCGGTCGTCGTCTGGGGGGGCAACGCCTGCGGCGAGCACGACATCCCCACGCCCAACATGCACTTCGCAACCGTCGCGGCCGGCGGGTTCCAGTGCGTGGGGCTCAAGGCGTGTCCGGGCGACCTCGACGACGACGGCCACGTCGGTCTCGCCGATCTGGCTGCGTTGCTCGCCCATTATGGCATGGTCGGGGACGCTGCGTACCGGGACGGAGACCTGGACGGTGATGGCGATGTCGGCCTGGCTGACCTGAGCATCCTGCTGGCGGCGTACCAGGATGTATGCTGGTGACGGGGGGCCGGCCGCTTCTTCCGGCAAGGGAGGTTGTCATGATCCGATCTGTGGGGGCGTGTGCGCTGGCCGTACTCATCTTCGCGCGGGCAGCGCCGGCCGGCGAAGACTGGCTGCTCGACCCTTCCCCGTATGAAGCGCGGGCGGTCGTGTCCGAGTCACGGGCCGAGATTGCGCTGGACAACGGGCTGATCCGCCGAACGCTGCGACTGCGGCCCAACGCGGCCACCGTCGCGTTTGACAACCGGATGACCGGCGAGGCGATGCTGCGGGGCGTCAAACCCGAGGCCATCGTCGAGATCGACGGCGTACGCTACGAGGTCGGCGGGCTCAAAGGACAGCCGAACTACGCCTATCTCGAACCGGCGTGGCTCGATGCGCTCACCGCCGACGAGGAGGCATTCCGGTTCGTGGGATACCAGACCGGCCCGCCGCCGGCGCGGCTGGCGTGGAAACAGCTGCGCCACCACGCGCCGGGCGTGGTCTGGCCGCCGCGTGGCGTGCATCTGCGCATGGACTATCGACCGCCGGCCGGGGGCGAGGCCGCAAAGCCGCTCCCGGCGGTGCGGGTTTCGGTGCACTACGTGCTCTACGACGGTATCCCGCTGATCTGCAAGTGGATCACCGTCCACAACGAAGGCGAGCGGGCGATTCGCCTCGATCGCTTCACGAGCGAGATCCTCGCCGCGGTCGAGTATGCCTCGCGGGTCGGGAGCGGCGGACGCCCGATGAGGCCGCCCCACCTGCACGTCGAGACGGACTACGCCTTCGGCGGCGGGACATCGGGCGCGGCCTGTCGCCGGGCGGTCCACTGGGTCTGCGACCCCGACTACAAGACGCAGGTCAATTACCGCCGGCGCACGCCGTGCCTGCTGGAAGTGCGACCGGAGCTGGGGCCGGCGCAGGTG
>CAYRXN010000030.1:0-4070 GCA_964428275.1 uncultured Planctomycetales bacterium
CAACGACCAGATCCCCCTCAGCATCGGCGGCGGGATCGGCCAGTCACGCACCTACATGTACCTGCTGCGCACGGCCCACCTCGGCGAGGTGAGCGTGACCGTCTGGCCCAAGCAGCTCAAGGAGATCTGCGCCAAACGAAACATCCACGTGCTGGAGTAGCCGCCGAAGCGCGGAACAACAAGGGACGGAGAGAACAAGGATCAAGGGACATAGGGACATAGGGACATAGGGACGAAGGGGGTGAGGCGGCGCAGGGTAATTCGGCATTCGCCATTCAGCATTCGCCATTCGCCATTCGCCATTCCGGCCGTGAGCGGGCCGTGTCCCCCCGGCGATCGGCGTTGCGTCCCGGCGAAGCGAACCAGAGGTGGACTCATGCAGGACCGTGACAACCAGACGTCCCTCTGGAGAATACTCGCCGGCGACGGGGCGCACATCGGCGTGCGGATCGCAGTTTCGATCGCGGCCGGGTTCTTCGTCTGCGCAGCGGGTTTCATCGGGGCGTTCTGCTGGGCGACGTTCGTTCACGGCAGTTATATCCGCGACAAGCACATGGAGACGGCCACCATCGCCGCACTCATGGTGTGGCTCGGCTTTCTCGGCTGGTTGTGGGGGCGCGTTCGTCTGAAACGGGGGCTCCTGAAAGCGGTGGGGCAAACCGCCGGCATCGCGGTGGCCACGGTCGTGTTCGGATTGTGTTTGGGCTCCGAGTGGTTTCGCAACGCGGAGGTGTTGATTGTCGCCTCCGTGCTTCTCGCGATCGGCGGCGTGATGCTCGTGTGGACGGCGGCGCTGGCGCGGGCGGCATCGCGGCGCGTCGCGATCACGACCTCCGGCGAGGTGGACGTGCGCTGCCCTTGCTGTGGTTATCTGCTGATCGGGCTGCGTGAGCTGCGGTGTCCCGAGTGCGGAGAAACCTTCACGATCGACGGGCTCATCCGCGCGCAGGGCTACCTGCGGCCCGCCGCGCCCGATTCGATGCCAGACGAAGCCGCCGATCGCGGCGGCGCGTAGCGTGCGCGGTCAGACAACGCTCGAAGGCAAAGCGATCGCCGCGGTCGCCGCCGCGACTCAACCACGCGACTTTCCTCTATGATGCCCGCTGGCCTCCCGGGGGCAGCAAGGATCGCAGGCTCATGACGTTCTGGCACGACAAACACGTTCTGATCACCGGGGCATCCAGCGGCATCGGCTGGGCGCTGGCCGAGCACCTGGCCCGCCGCGGGGCCGCCGTCGGGCTCACCGCCCGGCGCGAGGATCGGCTCCGCGCGCTCGCGGAGCAGATTCGGCAGTCCGGCGGGCGGGCGGCGTTTGCCGCGGCCGACGTGACCGACGGCAAACAGGTGGTGGCGGCTTGCGGCACCTTGGAGCGGACGCTCGGCCCGTGCGACGTCCTGATCGCCAACGCGGGCGTCGCCCGGCCGACGCCCGGCGAACGCTTCTCGGCCGCTGACGCAAACCTCGTGTTCTCCACCAACGTACTCGGCGTGTCCAATTCGATCGCGGCCGTACTTCCGGGCATGGTCGAGCGGAAACGCGGCCACCTGGTCGCGATCGCCAGCATCGCGGCGATGATGGGGTTGCCCAACTCGGGGGCCTACTCGGCGAGCAAGGCCGCCGTCGTCACGCTGATGGAGAGCCTGCGCGTCGATCTGTACCGCAAGGGGGTCAAGGTGACGACGATCTGCCCCGGGTTCGTCGAGACGCCTTTGCTCGATGGGTACCCCCGCGAAGTGCTGCCGGCGATGATGTCGGCTGAGCGGGCGGCCCGGATCATCACCCGGGCGGTCGAGCGCGGCCGGGGCAAGGTCTGGTTTCCGTTTCGGACGTGGGCGCTGGCCCGGATCGCGCGGGCGCTGCCGTTTTTCCTCTACCGGAGGGTGTGCGCGCGGCTGCCCAAACACAATTACGAGCCGCGTGTCGATCAGTGACACGAAGCGCGGCGCCAGATGCGCCCGGCCGCTGCAGAGAACGCGGCGCGCGACTCCAGCGCGAAGAAGCGGCCCCGGCGCAGTGCCGGAGCCGCCTTCGGATACGCCCGCTCCCTCAATCCGCTCTCGCTAGCGCCGCCTGCGCAGCGCCACCAGACCGATTCCCAGGAGCCCGGCGGCGGTCGCCGGCTCGGGGATGTTGGGCACGCGGAAGACCAGGAACTCCGCGTGGTTGAAGCCATTGAACGGCGCGTTCGGTGAGGGATCGTTGCCGCTGTCGTACCAGATCCACGACGGATCATACGTGAAGCCGGGGCGCGTGCCCCAGGGGGCGGGGCCGGCGTTGTTGTTGTATCCCGGCAGCGTGGTCGGCGTGGTCCACAGGTTGTTCGCGGTCGCAAACGCGATCGCCGCATCGACCTCCGCTTGCGTGGGCATGACCAGCGGGGGCCAGGTTGCCGGCCACGTGGGATCGATCTGCTGGAGGTAGCGACCGGCGGGAAAGACTTCCCAGATCCCCGAGCCCGTGGTGATGACGGCATTCTGTGTCGTGTTGATGAACTCGGCGAGGAAGCCCTGCGCGGCCGCGTAATCCGACGCGGTCGGCACGTACAGAAACGAATTGGCCGGCTGTCCGGTGGCGATCCACGTTTCGGTATCCATCCAGGTCGTGTCGCCGCCGGCGAACGTGCTCGTGCTCGTTGCGTCGCCGAAATACACGTCGTACTGGTTATCAACCGTGATGTGGATCTCCCAGTCGTCGGCACGTACCGGGTAGACGGCCATCAACAGTACCGCCAGTGCGAGCACCCCTTCCCGGGTCCCCTTGCTCGGCGCTCTCAACATCGCTCTCCTCCTTGTAGAAGATTCCCGTGCTCGTTGTGCGGCTCGGCCCGTTACCACAGCCGGCACAGACTCACATGTGGCCCTTTGCCGGGATGACGCACGCGCAGCGGCCGCGGCCACACGAATCCGATCTTTTCGACCAACCGCGGTATGCCGACCGGCGCGTGCCGAACGATCGCGCCGCCCCGGGCGAGATGAAGCGTGGGACGCCCGGGACCGCTCCCGACGATTCCGCGCACGGGGGCCGGGTTCCGGTGGTCCGACGTGTCACTTTGGCAGGTGACGGCTCGTGCGTGTTCGGATGTCGCTGTCGCGCAATCAGTTGACTGCAAAGACGTTACGAAATCGCCCCCGTCGCGGGGCCGGATGGAACCCCGCTTGCATGGTGCTTTGCCCGAGCGGATGCCTTCTGCGAAGGGTCTGCTACGCATTGATTATCAAGGAGCGCAAAAATGTCCAAAATCATCGGCATCGATCTCGGAACGACAAACTCCGTCGTCGCCGTGATGGAAGCGGGCCAGCCCAAGGTGCTCGTCAACGAGCAGGGGGCCCGGTTGACGCCGTCGGTCGTCGCGTTCACCGACAAGGGCGAGCGGCTGGTCGGCCAGCGAGCCCGCAATCAGCAGGTCACCAACCCGAAGAACACGATCTTCTCGATCAAGCGGTTCATGGGCCGCCGGCACAACGAGGTGTCGCACGAGGAGAAGATCGTCCCGTACGAAATCGTCGGCGGGCCCGACGAGCTCGTCCGCGTGAAGGTGGGCGACAAGGAGTATGCCCCGCCGGAGATTTCCGCGATGATCCTGCGCGACCTGAAAAAAACCGCCGAGCGCTACCTCGGCGAGACGGTCGAGCGCGCGGTGATCACCGTGCCGGCGTACTTCAACGATTCGCAGCGGCAGGCCACCAAGGAAGCCGGACAGATCGCCGGCCTGAAGGTCGTGCGCATCATCAACGAGCCGACCGCCGCCGCCCTGGCCTACGGCCTCGAAAAAAAGACCAACGATCGCATCGCGGTCTTCGACTTCGGTGGCGGGACGTTCGATATTTCGATCCTCGACGTCGGCGACAACGTCTTCGAGGTGCTCAGCACCAACGGCGATACCCACCTGGGCGGTGACGACATCGACGAGGAACTCATCAACTATCTTGCCGAAGAGTTCCGCAAGAAGGAGGGCATCGACCTGCGCCAGGACCCGATGGCGCTCCAGCGGCTCAAGGAGGCGGCCGAGCGGGCCAAGTGCGAGCTGTCCTCGTCGATGGAAACGTCGATCAACCTGCCGTTCATCACC
>CAYRXN010000031.1:0-6345 GCA_964428275.1 uncultured Planctomycetales bacterium
GAATTTCGACCGACTACGCGAGTGGATGGGGTCTACGCCATAGGGAGCCGAGCGGCGTCTGTGCCCCGTGCCGCGGGCAGCGGAGGCCGGGCGCGGCGCGCCGTTGCGAAGGAAAAGCCGCTCGCGGACGATTCGCGGCGACCTCGACCTTTCCGGGGCGTAGAATACAGCAGAACCGGACGCAGGCCGCCGATACACAGCTCGGGCCGGATGAGCGGCGTCCCGGGACGACGAAACGAACCATCAGGGTGATTCCGCATGCACTCCACCAGCACATCGGTTGCCGCCACGGTTCCGGACCATCGCGCGACTGTCTCGCGAAACCGGCGCTGGCGCTGGTTCCTTTTCGCCGGCGGCCTGGTACTGGCCGGCGCGCTTGTGGCCGCCCGCGGCCGTAACAGCGCGTGGTTCCACCGCCTGCTCGGCGGCGACCCTGTCGATGCCTCGGCGCTGTACACGGTCGAACCCACCCGACTCGACATCACGCTGACGGAAACCGGCGAGCTGCGGCCGCGCAAGTCGGTGAAGCTCAAGTGCGAGGTGGACGGCCAGCCCTCGATTCTGTTCGTCGTGGACGAAAGCACCCACGTCAGGAAGGGAGACCTGCTGATCGAGCTGACGTCGGAATCGCTCACCGAACGACTCGAATCCGAACAGATGGAGGTAGACAAGCTCACCGAAGCGCTCGAGTCCGCCAAAGCCGATCTGGAAATACAGCTCAACCAGAACCAAAGCGACATCGAGAAGGCCCAGATCGACGTCGAGGTGGCCGAGCTCGACCTGAAGAAATACATCGAAGGCGACTTCCAGCAGCGGCTCAAGGAAATCGAGCTCGACATCCAGCGCACCAACATGGACATCGAGCGCAAGAAGATTGAACTGGATGAGAACACCGAGCTGCTCGAGCGCGGCTGGGTCACACAGGTTCAGGTCGACCAGATCAAGTACGCCCTCGACGTGCTCGAGATGGAGCTTGCCCGCCACAACGAGGCCAAGCGGATTCTGCTCGAATACGAAAAGCCGATGAATCTCAAGCAGAAGCAGTCGGCGCTCAATCGCGCCCGTGCGGCGCTCGAGGACCAGATCAAGCGCGCCAAGCAGCTCGCCCGCAAGAAACAGAGCGACGTCGATCGCAACACGACGCTGCTCAAACAGCGCCGCCGAAGGCTGGCCAAGTACGAAGAGCAGCTCAAGAACTGCAAGATCGTCGCCCCCTGCGACGGTGTCGTGCAGTATCCCAACGAAGGCGGCTGGCGTTTCTCGAGCAATACCATCGCGGTCGGCGAGACGGTCCGCAAGGGGCAGACGCTGCTCGAACTGCCCGATACCAGCCAGATGATCGTCAAGACGCGCATCCACGAGGCCGATCGCCACCTGGTCCGCGAAGGCATGCCCTGCCTGATCACGGTCACGGCCGCCCCCGGCAAGACGTTCACGGGCAAGATCAGCAAGATCGACAAGTTCGTGGACACCGAGAACCGCTGGCTCAACCCCAATCTCAAGGAACACGGCGCCGAGATCCTTCTCGACCCCACCGAAGTGCCGCTCTCCCCCGGCGAGAGTGCCGAGGTCAGGATCATCATCGCCTCGATCGACAACGCGCTGGCCGTGCCGGTGCAGTGCGTCTTTTCACGCGGCGCGCGCAGCTTCGTGTTCGTGGACAACGGCAGCGGCCCGCAGTTGCGCGAGGTGCGCATCGGCCGGGCCAACCCCACACTGGTCGAGGTGGTCGAAGGACTTCAGGCCGGCGACCACGTGCTCATGCAGGCCGACCCCAAGCTGATCGCCATGTTGCCCGAAGCCCGGTCGGCACCCGCAACTTCAGCCACAACGGGAAAACCCGGCGTGCCCCGCGCCCCCCGCCGCAAGGCCAGGCCACCTTCGCGCAGCACACGGCCACGTGGCAGGCGCGGCGGCGCCACACGCTCCGGCCGATAGCCCCCCGCAGGCGAAGCACGACTTGCCCACCCAGCGACCGGGCCACTTCGGCCCGGCCGGGGTCGTTGCCGGTTTCGGCACCTTGTTTCCGCGCCGCCGCCGGCTGTGTCAGTGAGCCCAGGCCGGCAGAGCGCTCAAATCGACCCCCAGCATCGGGCCCGTCAGGAAATAGACCAGCAACGTGATGAGCACGACGCCGACCGCGTTGAGGATCAGCCCGGTTCGCACCATCCGCCCCATTTCCACCTTCCCCGAGCCGAACACGATCGCGTTGGGCGGCGTGGCCACGGGCAACATGAACGCGCACGAGGCCGAGATCGTCGCCGGCAGCATCAGCACCAGCGGATTGACGCCGACCGCCTGACTCACCTTGGCCAGGATCGGCAGCATGACCTGGGTGGTCGCGGTGTTGCTGGTGATTTCGGTCATGCCGGTCACGAGCGTGCACGTGGAAGCCGTCAGCACGAGCGGGTTGTGCAGCCCGAATTCGGCAAAGGCCGTGCCGCACCACAAGCTCAACCCGCTGGCCTTGAAACTGGCCGCGATGGAAAAACCGCCGCCGAACAGCAGCAGAATGCCCCACGGCAGCCGCTGTGCGGTCTCCCAGTTCATCAGGAAGCGCCGCCGACCGCTCTGGTCGGCCCCGGCGGGAATGATGAAACAGAGCGTGGCCATCCCCAGCGCCACGACGGCGTCGTGGATGTAGCGGGCGTGGTAGCGGTGCGGGGCCCCGTCGGCGGGCGTGAGGGCGTGGTCGAGCAGCCAGGCCCAGCCGATGTTGTGCCCGCCGCCGACCGGAATGCTGCGCGTCATCCACAGCAGCGCCGTCGCGGCGAATACGGCCAGCATCCGCGTTTCGGGGCTCCGCATGGGCCCGAGCCTGGCGAGTTGCTCGCGGACGAGCTGCCGCCCCGCCCTGAAATGGCCGGTCTCGAACCGGCAGGCGATTCGCGTGATCACGAGCCAGGCGATCGGCAGGAACACCGCCACCAGGGGCAGGAACAGCAACATCCAGTGGCCGAAGCTGATCTCCGGGGCGGCGGGGTAGAGCGACCGGAGCTGTCCCTGGAAGACGATATTCGGCGGCGTTCCGATGGGCGTGCCCACGCCTCCGATGCTCGCGGAGTACGCGATGCCCAGCATCAGGGCGGCCGCGAAGTTCCGGCGGCTCTTTTCGCTGGTGTGCTCGCCCAGGCCCGCGAACGCGGCGATGACCGCCAACCCGATCGGCAACATCATCAAGGTGGTCGCCGTGTTGCTGATCCACATGCTCAGAAACGCGGTCGCGATCATGAAGCCCAGCACGATCGTGGCCCGTCCGGTACCGACCACCTTGATGATGTACAAAGCGATGCGGCGATGGAGCCCCCATCGTTCCACGCCCAGCGCGATGATGAACCCGCCCATGAACAGGAAGACGTTCGGGTCGGCATAGGGGGCCGCGGCCGCCTTGATCGGCAGAATCCCCAGCAGCGGGGCCAGCAACAACGGCAACAGCGACGTCACCGGGATCGGGATCGCGACGAAAACCCACCAGATCGCGACCAGCGCCGTCATCGCGGCCGCCCCCATCATGATCCGGGCGTGGGCGCTTACGGCGATGTTCTCCGCCTGCTGCCAGGCCGGCGAACCCGGGCTCGTATCGCCGGAACCGGTTGCGGCGAGCACAAGGCGCACATCGTCCGGTAACTGCGTGGCGAAGTGCGTGCGCGCGGCGCGCAGCATGCTCGCCGGCGGCGGCAACAGCAGCAGGGCAACGAAGACCGTCAGCCCCAACCAGAATCCGACCCGGGCAGACCTGCTGGAATCACCATTGGCGGCGGAGCGAACATCGCGCATGAGCTACCTCTTCGAGCTGGGCCGTTATCATAAGCGATGCACCCCGCCGATGCGCATCTGCCGCCATTACCGGACGCCGGCACGCGTCGGCGACTTTTCCGTTGTCCGAGGCGGACCGCACCGGTAGACTCATGGTGTGGGAGTCCTGTACCGTTCTTTGCGCACGCTCAAATGAGACTGGTGCCGAACGGTTCTCCATGAGTGCTTGCGCAGCCGGAATGCTGCGGAAGTGGAGTCTGTCGTTGTTGCATCGCTGCGAGCCGTGGAGGCGACGCGTCGTCTGATCCTGTGAACAGTTCAGTCTCGCCGGCAGCCGGCTGGATACTGCAAGGGTTCGCGGACCTTACTGCGGCGCAGACATGATCATTCGCAGCATACCGAATGTCGCTCGCAATGAGAAAGGAGCATCGGACCCATGAACACCAAGTTGCAGATCTGTTTGCTTGCGCTGCCGCTGATGGCGATCGCGTTCGTCCCCGGCGCGGCGGCGCAGGAGGCCATCGGCGTCTCACCGGCCGGTGACCAGGTTGCCACCGTAACCGTCGTTCCGCCTTCCGCCATCGAAGACAACTCGATCGTCGAGCAGCGGATGCGCGCCAATCCGATTCAGGAGGTCACGGCGCTGCCGACGTTGCACAAGGACAACGCCACCGAACCGGAGGTTTTCCGCGCCACGGTGGATTTCTCGCTGCCCGACGATGGATCGGGCCTGCGGGGGCTTGAGCAGGGCTGGAACTGCGGAAGTTCGGGCGCCGGTTTTCCGCCCGACCCGACGATGGCGTGTGGTCCTTCGCACCTGATCGTCGCCAACAACGTGTATTTCCGCATCTACACCAAGACCGGGACGCAGAATCTCGAATCGAGCTGGGCCGTGTTCTTTTCCAGCGTCAAACCGTCGGGCACGTTCACCAGCGACCCGAAGGTGATCTACGACCCCGACAGCGGTCGCTGGTTCATCATGATCCTGGCGATCCGCAGCTCGGATTACCACAGTTGGTACCTGGTCGGCGTGTCGGACGACTCCAATCCCAACGGAACCTGGATGAAGTACGCGTTCGACTCCACGCTCAACGGCGGCACCTCGACCAACTACTGGTCCGATTATCCCGGCCTGGGCGCCAGCGCCGACGCAATCTACATCACCGCGAACATGTTTTCGCAGAGCACTTTCGCGTTCCGCTACGTCAAGGTGCGCGTCTTTCCCAAGCAGCAACTGCTGGACTTTGAAACGACGATCACCTGGTCGGACATCTGGAGCATCACCGATCCCGGCGGCGGCAACGCTTTCGCGATCCAGCCGGCGCTGCACTACGGCGGCACCCCGGAGGCCCCCTTCCTGGTCGACACGAATCCATCGAGCAAGGTGAGCATCTTCGGCGTGAATGATCCGCTCGGCACGCCGTCGCTCAGCAAGGTCGCCATCACCGTGACCAGCTATTCGTCACCACCCAACGCCGAGCAGCCCGGCGGCAATCCCACGCTCGATACCATCGACACGCGCGTGTTCAACGCCGTGTGGCGCAACAGCAAGCTCTACTTCGCCCACAACCGCAGCCGCAACAACAACGCCGCGGCCAAGTGGTACATCGTCAATACCGCGAGCTGGCCGTCTACGGCGACGCTCGTGGCCGAGGGCACGATCAACGACAGCACCGTGAACCAGTGGTTCCCGACGGTCGCCGTGAACGCCAACGACACGCTCGCGGTCGGCTTCTGTCGTTCGAGTTCGAGCGAATACGCCTCGATGTTCTATGCCTATCGCACTGTTTTCGGAACGATGTCCGATCCCCTGCCGATCAAGCAGGGAACCGCCCACTACACCGGCGAGGGCGGCACGAACGTGCGCTGGGGCGACTACACCGGTACCGTCATCGACCCCGAGGACGATCTGTCCTTCTGGCACTACAACGAGTTCCCCCACCCGACTTCCTCCACGCAGTGGCGTACCCACGTACACCGCTTCACCACCAACGACTGCGTGCCGCCGGAGATCACGCAGCAGCCGGCGGCATCGCAGACGGTTTGCCAGGGCAGCACGGCGATGCTGTCGATCAGCGTGAGCACGCCGGGCGTGTCCTACCAGTGGCGGATCGGTAATACGGACCTGGCCGACGACGGCGTACACATCTTCGGCGCCACGACCAGCACGCTCAGCATCGCCAACGTGACGCCCGCCGACGAAGCGCCCGACTACAACTGTGTCGTCTCCGATCCGAACGACTGCACCGTGACGTCCAACGACTCCGAACTCCTGGTCGACACGGACGTCGCCAACATCCTCACCCAGCCGCAGGATGTCACGGTAACGGAGGGCGATCCGGCCGTTTTCTCGATCCAGGTTGAGAACGACATTCTGTACAACTACCAGTGGCGCATGAACGGCACCGACCTCACCGAAGGTGGCCGGTTCTCGGGCACGCAGAGCACCTCGCTGGTAATCATCCCGGCCGAGCTCGGCGACGACGGCGCCCAGTTCGACTGCGTCATCACGTACCAGCTCGGCGCGCAGTGCGCGATCACCTCCGACGCCGCAACGCTGACCGTCACGGCTTCGGGCAACGACTGCCC
>CAYRXN010000032.1:0-7114 GCA_964428275.1 uncultured Planctomycetales bacterium
GGATCAAACCCCGCGCCGACTACGCCACGGTGTACAAGGACTTCATCCAGCAGACCGGCAGGATCAGGCTGACCGCCTACATCGGCGTCGAAAAGCTGCGGCACTACAGTTGTCCCGACGCTCCCGGCTGGAACATGAACGTCCCCGACGTGCTCCGGGCCGCGGTCTTTCTCAGGGAGCTCAAGGAGTTCGAGCAAAGCGGCGATCTGCCGAACCTCGTCTTCATCTACCTGCCCAACGACCACACCTCCGGTACCGCGCCGGGCCACCCGACGCCGCGTTCGCTCGTGGCCGACAACGACCTGGCGCTCGGCCGGATCGTCGAGGGCCTCTCGCACAGCCGCTTCTGGCCCAAGACCTGCATCTTCGTGATCGAGGACGACCCGCAAAACGGGTACGACCACGTCGACGGCCACCGTTCGCTGTGCCTGGTCGCCAGCCCGTACACCAAGCGCGGGCAGGTCATCAGCAGGTTCTACAACCAGACCTCGGTCATCCACACGATCGAGCGGATCTTCGGCATCCCCGCGACCAACCAGCTCTACGCGATGGCCCCGCTGATGACCGAATGCTTCACCACCGAGCCGGACCTGCGACCCTACACCTGCCGGCGCAATCGCATCCCGCTGGCCGAGATGAATCCGCGTGCCGAAACGCTGCCTCCACGGCAGCGTTACTGGGCGCGGCGCAGCGCCGCGCTGCCGCTCGATCTGCCCGACCGCGTCGACGAGGACACGCTCAACCGGATCCTCTGGCACGCCGCCAAGGGTGCCGACGCGCCGTATCCGGCCCGGTTCGCCGGCGCCCACGGCCGCGGTCTGGCCGCACTGGGCCTGCGTCTGGCCGGCCCGGACGAGATGCCCGAGCCGCTGGACGATGACGACGACTGACGTCTGCACGTGCCGCGCTGCGAAGACACCCGTCGTCCCGGCGAGAAGACGACCGGCGGGCCGGCACTTTTTGGCAAACGCCCGCCATGCGTTACCATACCCGCAACGTACCGCTGGGCCGCGGCGGGATTCCAAACCGCGTGCACGGAAACCATGAGCCTCATGAACATGCAGTGCACACATCTCGCGTTGCAGGTGCGCGACATGGAGCGCGCGATCGCGTTCTATCGGCGCTATTGCGGCATGCAGGTCGTCCAGGACCGCACCGGCAGCTTTCGCGTGGCCTGGATGGGCTGGGGTGAACGGCCGCCGCGTTTCGTGCTCGTGCTGCTCGAAACGGACTATGAAGTCAACCGCCAGCCCGACTACCAGCACATCGGCATCGCGGTGGACAGTCGCGCCGCCGTCGATGAGATCCACGCCCGGGCCGTCGCCGACGGCATCGAGCGCACCTGGCCGCCGACCGACGGCGGCCCGATCGTCGGCTACTTCTGCGGCGTCGCCGACCCGGACGGCAACATGGTGGAGTTCTCCTTCGGCCAGAACCTCGGCACGCCGCTCGGCGACGCCGAAACCCGACCCGCACCAACACAGGATTCGTGATGAACACACAGCGCATCGACCTCTCGGGCATCCCCCCCGCGTATCGCATGGGTTTCGAGGAATTCACGCGGCTGCTCGTCGAGCTGGCCGGCAGCAACCTGCTCGGCCTGGTCGCGTTCGGCGGCTGGCGCGTCAAGGACCCCTTCTACGACGCCGAGCCCGCCCGCAGCGTCGCCCTGCTCGAACAGATCGACCTGGCGATGCTCGACCGGCTGGCCCTGCACGGCGCCGAGCTGGGCAAGCTCAACGTCAGCGCCCCGCTGATGATGACTCCCGACTACATCGAGTCGTCGCGCGACGTGTTCCCGCTCGAGCTGCTCGAGATCCAGCGCACCGGCGCCGCCGTCTTCGGGGACGATCCGTTCGCCGACCTGCGTTTCGAGCCGGCCCACGTGCGGCTCCAGTGCGAACGCGAGTTCAAGGGCGAGCTGATCCACCTGCGGCACGGCCTGCTGGCCGCCGCGGGCAAACGCCACGTGCTCGCCGAACTGTGCCGGAGCGTGACCGCGCGGGTCGCGCGTCTGCTGCGCGGCGTATTGCTGCTCAAGCAGGTCGGCGACATTCCGGCCCACGCGGCGGAGATCGTCGCCGCCGCCGCCGACGTCTGCGGACAGCCGCTGCCCGCGCTGGCCGGCATCGTCGCCGGCCCGGCCGCGCTCGAGTTCGACGACTTCCAGCGCTTCTACGCCGAGATCGACGCGCTGACCCGGTTCGTGGATGCGCTGCCGGAATGAGCGGGGTGGCCGGGCCGGCCGTTACGACAATGCCCTGGTCTTGTAATGTGCGCGCGACGGATCGTTTACTACCATCTTTGCAAAGGTCACGAGGACAACCGGTGCGAAAACTGATGCCCAACCGCGTTCCAGGATGGACCTGTTTGCCCGCGCTGCTGGCGCTGGCGGTCGGCGCGTCGGCGCTGGACCTCCCCGTGCCGCGCAACCACGTGGAAGACCGGGCCGGCGTGATCCGCAGCGCGGTCGAGCACCGGCTCGACCGCGTCCTGACCGAGCTCGAACGCAAGACCACCGCCCAGGTGATCGTGCTCACGATCGACACCACCGGCGGCGAAGCCATCGACGATTTCGCGCTGCGCACCGCCAACCGCTGGAAGCTCGGCCAGAAGGGCAAGGACAACGGCGTGCTGATCGCCGTCGCGATCCGCGACCGCAAGTACTGGATCAGCGTCGGCTCGGGCCTGGAGGGCGCGTTGCCCGACGGTTTCGTCGGCAGCATCGGCCGCAAGTATTTTCGCCCCTATTTTCGCAAGGGCGACTACTCCACGGGCATCTATCTCGGAACGCTGGCCATCGTGCAGAAGGTCGCCCGGGAATACCACACGACGATCGCCGCGGCGCAGTCCGCGGCGCCGGCCGGCGTGCGGACGGCCCGGCCCGCGCGCCACGGGCGCGGGCGCTCTTCGCCCGGCGGCGGCTGCGCATGCGGCATCTTCCCGCTCATTGTGATCTTCGTGCTCATCAGCATTTTCCGCTCGCGCACCGGCTACTACCGGCGCTGGGGTTACGGCGGTTCCGGCTCGTGGCTCACCTGGATGCTGCTCGGGAGCATGATGGGCAGCGGTCGGCGTTCCAGCGGCTGGGGCGGCGGCGGGTTCGGCGGGGGTGGCTTCGGCGGCTTCGGCGGCGGCAGCTTCGGCGGCGGCGGAGGCGGCGGGTTCAGCGGAGGAGGTGCCGGCGGTGGCTGGTAGAATCTGCAACAAATGCGGGAACGTCGTCGATGATCCCGCAGCCAAGTTTTGTAACCATTGCGGAGAGGCGCTTGTCATGAAGAAACGTTCCAGTGTCGCCGGCGTCCTGCTCGGCGTGCTCATCGTCATCGTCGCGCTCGGCCTGGTCGGCGGCGGCTGCGCCATCAGCGGCTACAACAAGGCCGTCGGCCTCGACGAGCAGGTCAAGAAGGCCTGGGCCCAGGTCGATACGGTCCTCCAGCGCCGCTACGACCTCATCCCCAACCTCGTCGAAACCGTCAAGGGGTACGCCAAGCACGAAGACAAGCTCTTTACCGCCATCGCGGAAGCGCGCACCAGGTACTTCCAGGCCAAGACGCCGGCCGACAAGATCCAGGCCTCGCGCGGCGTCGAAGGGCTGCTCTCGCGGCTGCTCGTGTTGCGCGAAACCTACCCGGAGCTCAAGGCGCAGGAGGGCTTCCTGAAACTCCAGGACGAGCTCGCCGGAACGGAAAACCGGATCGCGTACGCCCGCAAACAGTACAACGAGGCCGTCCATCGGCTGAACGCCTACCGCCGCAGCTTCTTCGGCCGCATCTTCTGCAACTGGGCGGGCGTTTCCGAAGCGGAGTACTTCAAGGTGGAGCAAAAGGCCAAGGAGGCGCCCAAGGTCGATTTCAGTGGATGAGCGCCGCCGGGCGGGTGGCGCAAACGTGTTTCACGTGAAACACGTTTGCGCGCCGCGGACGGCGGCTCCCTGGACCGCGCGCCGAAACGGCGCACTTGGCCGCCCGTCTTGCGCACACGCCGCCACCGGCGCACTTTGCCGCGCCGCCGTTATCATGCCGGCATGCCTGTAAGCGGTCCCGACCGATGCCCGGAATGCGGTGCCGGCCCGCTGGTTCCTCTGCCGGTCGGCTGCTGCCCGGACTGCGGGTTCGAATACGACGAACACACCCGCATCTGGCGGCCGCGGCGGCCGTGGCGCATTTACCTGCTTTTTGCCAACACCCTGCTGTTTTCCCCCTGGCTCTACCGCCTGCTCGAAGTCGTCATTCGCTACCACCAGTGGCCGAGCGCGTCGGTGCTCTTCGGCGGACTGGTCTCGGCCGGTTCGCTGGCTTGGGCGCTGCCGCGGCTGCGCGTCGTACTGTCCGAGGGGCATCGCTACGCGGCGCTCACGCCGCGGGGCATCCAGGCCCGCACGCCGAAGAACCGCTACTTCATCCCGTGGGACGATCTGGCGGACGTCTCGGTGGTCGTGGGCGTCCCGCGGCTGCACCGGCACAGTGACCCGAGCGTGTGCCTGCTGGAGTGGATCTTCGAGTCGGACGGAGAAATCCACGAGTTTCTCACGGCGACCCGGCAGGCCCGCGAGCGCTACGCGCGTTCGAGCCGCACCGCCGATTGGGCCGGCGAAGGCGATTCCGTATGATGTCGTTCATGACGCCCCCGCCGGTTTCCGCTGCCGCTTCGGCCCCACCCGACCCGATCCTGCGCGTGCGCGACGTGCGCACGCTCTTTCCCCTCAGAGACGGTCGCGTCGTGCACGCGGTGGAACGGGTATCGTTCGACGTGGCGCGGGGCAGCGCTTTCGGGCTCGTGGGCGAAAGCGGCTGCGGCAAGAGCACGCTGGCCCGCACGATCCTTCGACTGATTCCCGCCACCGCGGGCCGCGTCGAGTTCGACGGCGCCGACGTGTTCGCGCTCCCGCCGGCGCGGCTCCGCCAGCTTCGGCGCAAGATGCAGATCATCTTTCAGGACCCGGTCGGCAGCCTGAATCCACGCATGACCATCGAGGAGATCGTCGGCGAGGCGCTGCGCGTGCATCGGCTGGTCGCGAGCCGGGCCCAGTGCCGCACGCGCGTCGCCGAGCTGCTGGCGCGCGTGGGCCTCGCGGCCGACGACATCGACCGCTTCCCGCACGAGTTTTCCGGCGGCCAGCGGCAGCGGATCGGCATCGCCCGGGCGCTGGCGCTCCAGCCCGAGCTGGTGGTCTGCGACGAGCCCGTCTCGGCGCTGGATGTCTCGATTCAGTCGCAGATCCTCAACCTGCTGGCGGATCTGCAGGACGAACTGAACCTGAGCTACCTGTTCATCGCGCACGACCTGGCCGTCGTGCGACACTTCTGCGATGAGGTTGCGGTCATGTACCTGGGACGGATCGTGGAGCAGGCCGACGCCGCGACGCTGTTCGACTCGCCGCGCCACCCGTATACGCAAGCGTTGCTGGCCGCCGCCACGCGGCCGGACCCGGACGCCCCGCCGCCCCGGGCAACGCTGCAGGGCGAGCCGCCCAACCCCGCCGATCCCCCCCGCGGCTGCGCGTTTCACCCGCGCTGCCCGCACGCAACGGACCGCTGCCGCCACGAGACCCCGCCGCTGGAACCGCTTTCAACAGCGGCCCCGGCCCATGTGGCGGCGTGTTGGCGGAAAAACGAGCTCGCAACGAATCCAACCTGATCGTTCAACCGGGACCGCAAACGGGTGGAGCTTCCCGGGCGCCTGCACGCAATGACCATCGGGCATCGCCCCGCGGGTTATCGGGCCGGCCTTCCCGACGATTATCGCACCTGTGCGACGGCGTTGCGCCCGCGAGGCCAGATCGTTCTTGAAGATGCGCGGGCGGGCCGCTACGCTCAGGACAGGTAACCGCATCGGGGGGTTCGCGATGCCACGATTCGGCATGCGCCGCCGACCGGCCGTGGGCCGGCGCATCTATAAGGGAACGCACATGCGCAGCTTGTCGCTCGCCGTCATCTGCCTGGGCCTCGCCGCCGTCGCGGCGGCGCAGCCCGGCCTCGAACCGCTCGGCATTCACCAGATCGATGCCGCCCGCCACCGCAACACGCCGACGTCGGCGGACCTGCTCGGCCGGCCCGGAGAACCGATCATCCCGCTCCAGCCGCGGGCCGCGCTGGCGGCGCGGCCGTGCGCCACCGTGTTCGGCTACCTACCCTACTGGTCCAGCTCGGCCAACCTGCACTACGACCTGCTCACGCACATCGCGTGCTTTTCGGTCGAGGTCAACGCCGACGGTTCGCTCGGCAACGACCACGGCTGGCCGTGGACAAGCCTTATCAACACCGCGCACGCCAACGGCGTGAAGGTCATCCTGGTGGCCACCCTGTTCGACTCGAACGATATCCTCACGCTGATCACGAACTCGACCTACAAGAACAACTTCTTTGCGAACATCAAGGCGAAGATGCTCGAAGGCGCGGCCGACGGCCTGAACATCGACTTCGAGGGCGGTTCGTCGGCGTGGAAATCGCACATCAACTCGTTCATGTTCGACCTGACCGCCTACCTGCACAACGAGCTGCCCGGTACGGAGGTCACGTTCGCCGGCCCCTCCGTGAACTGGGGCAACGACTGGGACCTGCCCGGTCTGGCCGCCAGTTGCGACGGCATCTTCATCATGGGGTACGCCTTCTGGGGTAGCTGGAGCTCGACTTCCGGCCCCAACGCGCCGCTCACCGGCGGAACGTACAACATCACCAACACGGTCCTCACCCAGTACGCCCAGGTCACGCAGAACAACCCCGAGAAGCTGATCCTCGGCGTGCCCTACTACGGTCATCACTGGAAAACCGCGACCTCCGACGCCCGTTCGAGCGTGACCAGCTACCTCGGCCCCACCTGGTTCTACGACGATGAGCCCGCTTCGCAGGTCTACGGCCTGATCTGGGAAGACCTCTCCCAGACGCCGTGGTACCGCTGGTACGACGGCTCGAACTGGAACCAGGTCTGGTTCGACAACGCCGAGAGCCTGGGACTCAAGTACGACCTCGCGATCGACCACGACCTCCAGGGCGTGGGCATCTGGGCGCTGGGCTACGACGGCGCCCGGCCCGAGCTCTGGGACCAGTTGGCCGCCCAGTTCGGCGGCTGCTCCACCGGCTGCTGCGACATGGACGGCGACGGCGACGTGGAC
>CAYRXN010000033.1:0-7748 GCA_964428275.1 uncultured Planctomycetales bacterium
GATCGGCCCGGCGTCACCCGCACGACGGCGCGGATCGTCCCACCGGCGTACACCGGGCTGACGCCGCTGACGTTCGAGCAGCAGACGGTGATCGAGCTGCCGCGCGACTCGCGGTTGACGATCGACGCCCAACTCAGCGGGCCGGTGGTTTCGGCACGCTTCACCAGCGACGCGGGGGCGGCGGTGCCGTGCAGGCTGGTCGATCCGCGCCATGCGCGGGTCGAGTGGTCCGAGCCGGCGTCGGGCTCGTTCCGGTTCGAGCTGGTCGATCGCGACGGATGGAAGAACGTTCGCCCGGTCCGCTATACGCTGCGCGTGCTGCCCGACCGTCCTCCCGAGGTGCACCTGGAGATGCCGGCGGTGGGTGAGCGGATCACGCCGGCCGCGGCGCTGCCCGTGGGGTTGCGGGCCGAGGATGCCTACGGGCTGAGCCGGGTGCGCGTGCTCGTGCAGCGCAACGACGCTCCTGCGTTCGAGATTCCCGCCGAGCTGGCTCCCGGCCGGCGCCTCCTGAAGACGGACCTTACGCTGCGCGTGGCGCGGTTCGGCGTAAGACCGGGCGATCGGCTGCGCGTCTGGGCCGAGGCGACCGACTCCGATCCGCGGGGCCCCAACGTCGGGCGCGGGCGCGCCGTGACGCTGCGCGTCGTCTCGGCACCGGACCTGCTCGAAGCGCTGGCCGCCCGCGAACGCGAGCTGCGCCGCGATTTCGAACGGCTGCGCAGCGCCCAGCGCAGCCTCGCCGACGCGCTTCGGCGGGCGCTGTCGGGAGCGCGTCCCGGGCAGCCGGTCGCCGACGCGCTGCGGCAGCGTCTTTCCGGCCTGGCCCGGCGGCAAACGGGCCAGGCCCGCAGCGTGCGCGCGGTGCGCCGCGGTTTTGCGCAGATTCTGGCGGAGATGCGCATCAACGATGTGGCCCGCGGCGGCGACGAACGCCGACTGGGCCGACAGATCATCGCGCCCCTGGCCGCGCTGGCCCGGCAGGTCATGCCCGCGGCCGGCGAGGCCATCGCGGCGGCCGCCACGCGCGTCGGGCCGCAGACCCGCGCGCAGGTCGACGCGCAGCAGGCGGAGATTCTCCGCCGGATGCGCGCCGTGCTCGCCAATATGCGCAAGTGGGAGGGCTATCGCCAGGCGGTGGCGATGCTCCAGGAAATCATCGAGACGCAGAAGGCGATCCACGCCCAGACGGTCGCGCAGCTTCGCCGAGAGCTGGAGGACATCCTCGGCCCCGATGCGCTGCCCGACGAACAGCCCGACTCGCGGCCCGCCGACCCGGGCGAGCGATAGAATGAGCGGTGCAGGATGTCAAGCAAAGGGTGTAGCGTGAGAAGTGCGGGACGCGGTGCCTGCGTCGCGATACCGGGCAGGCAACGGCGTCAGTGCAAGACCGTGAGCGCAACGTGATGAGAACTCGAAAGGTCGCGGGCTTCGACCGGCGCGGCGCAGCGGGGCGCGCAAGCGCCCGCCCGCGCGCCGTGGCGACGCGCGGTTGGGACGCCCGCCTGCGATGGTGGCGGCCGTTCGTAGCCGGCGCGGTCGTGATCGCGGGCGCGGTGCTGTCCGCGGGGCAGGAGGCGGCGCCGACTTCGCGGCCGGACCAGGCGACGCTGCTCGAGCGGCAGCGACTGATCCGCGAGCGGGTCCGCGAGCTCGAAAGCCGCATGCTCAAGCTCGCCCAGACGCTCGGCCGGAGTGAGCCGGAAAAGGCCGAGCGCCTCCGCGACGCCCTGGAGTTCGCCGGCCGCAAGCGCGTTCGCGCCCGCGTCGAGCGAATCGCGGGCCTGCTGGCCGACGGCGAGTTGGGCGAGGCGGAACGCGGTCAGGAGATGCTGCTGAAGGATCTCGACGCGTTGCTCGAGCGGATGACGAGCGCCCGCAGCGCCGCCGCGCGCCGCCGCGCGCAGCGGTTGCGGCTGGAGGCTTTCAAACGCCGGGTGCGCGGCCTGACGGACGAGCAGATGCGTCTGCTGACGCGAACGCGCGAACTGGCCGGCGACGTGCCCGAGGGCGCCGCCGCGCCCGCGCTCCCGGCCCTGGAACGCGCCCAGCGAGCGCTGGCCCGCGAGGCCCGGAAGTTGGGCGACGATATGAAGGACGACGGGGAGGCGGCCGATCCCGCGGCGCCCGCCACGCAGGAAGTGGGCCAGGCGGCCCAGCGCATGCGCCGGGCCGCCGCATCGCTCGGCAAACGCGACCCGGCCCGGGCCGATGAGCCGCAGCGGGAAGCGCTCGAGCGGTTGCAACGGGCGCTCGACGAGCTGGAACAGGCGCTGCGCCAGGTACGGCGGGAGGAACGCGAGGAAACGCTCGCAGCGCTGGAAACGCGGATCCGCAGCATGGTCGAGCGCGAGAAGCGGGTGCGGGAAGCGGTTCAGCGGCTGGCTGCGACGGACGCCGACGCCTGGGGCCGGCTGGAGCGGATGCGGCTCGCCCAGGCCGCCGAGACGCAGGACGCGGTACGGGCCGACTGCACGGAGACGCTGCGCATCCTGCTCGACGAGGGGACGACCGTGATCGTGCCCGAGCTCCTGCGCCAGACCGCCGGCGACATGGACGAGGTCGCAGCGCGGCTGCGTCGCTCGGAAGCGTCCGCCGAAACCCGCGGACTGCTCGACGAAGTGATCGCCTCGCTGGAGGAAATCCTCCACGCGGTAGAAAAAAAGCAGCAGCAGGACGCCGCGGGCGCGCAAGGCGACCGGCCGCAGAACGGGAACCAGGCGTCGCCGCTCTTGCCCGGCTCGGCGGAGCTCAAGCTTCTCCGCGCGGCGCAACTGCGGATCAACCGCCGAACGGCCGAGTTGGCCGACCGGCCCGACGCGGACCTCCCCGCCTCGGCCGAGCTGGCGCGCCGCCAACGGCGCCTGGCCATGCTGGCCCGCAAGATGAACGAAAGGCAATAGCGATGATCCGGGTGATGGTGGTTGCGGTGTGGACGGCAGGAGCGGCGGGAGCCCTCCACGCCCAGCCGGCGAGCGCCCCGGCCGGCGCGCCCGCGCCGGGACGCGTGGCCCGGCTCAACGAGGGGTTCCTGCGCTTCGTGGCTGCGCTGGGACCCGAGCACGCGCTGGCCCGCAGCGCCATCCTCGAGGCCTGGAAGACGCGCTACCGCGACGAACGCCCGGAAGACTTCGTCCCGGAGGCGGTCGCGGTGCTCCATCCGGCGGCGGCCCGCGCGCTGGCGCTCTTCGACGCCGGCGATCTGGAAGGGGCCTTGCGGAACTTCACGGTGCTGGGCGGCGATCCCGATCCGTTCCTGGCGGCCCACGCGTCGTACTACCGGGTGCGCATCCTGACGGCGCTGGGACGCTACGAAACGGCCGCAACGGAGGCCCGGCGTCTGATCGCGCGGGCCGACTGGCTTGCGGCTCACACGCCCTTTGCGCCGCGCGTGTGGCTGATCCGGGCGGCGGGTGCGTTTCGGTCGCTGCGATTCGCCGACGCGCTGGCGACGTTGGATGCGCTCGAGGCGCGGTTCGCCGAGTTGCCCGAGCCGGTGCGCGTCGGGGCGGCGCAGCTTCGTCTGGAGATCGAGCGGCGCGAGCAGGGCACGCTCGGCGAGGTGGCCCAGGTGATGGACTTCGTGGCGGACCGGCTGCGCGTCGCGGACGAGGGCGCGCGCCTGCGCCACGAGCAGGAACGCATCGTCGCCCTGCTCGACAAGCTCATCCAGGAACACGAGCAGCGCGAGGCGAAGGGCGGCGGCAAGTGCAAGCAGGGCGGCCGGCGGGCCCAGGGCGATCCCGCGCGGGCGGGGGACAGGCCCCGCGAAAACTCCGTTGCCCCGGGCGGTGCGGGGCGCGTCGGCGACCTGCACGGAGCACCCGAGGCGCGGCCGGGCGAGGCCTGGGGCAGGCTCCCGCCGGCCGAGCGCCAGCGGATCTTGCAGTCGATCCGCGAGCGTTTCCCCTCGCGCTACCGCGAACTGGTCGAGCAATACTACCGCTCGCTGGCCGAGGAGAAATGACCGCCCGGAGCGGGATGCAAAGTGCAACAGGAAAAGTGCCAGGGAAACGTTGCCCAGTGAGGACCGCGGGATGCGAGGCGCAGCGCGCGGGGCGCAAGAGGCGGAGATGTCCGGTCGCATGAGCAGCATCAAGCCAGACGAGCCGCGGGCCGGGGTCGGCGCGGTCGGGCCGGCGGTGGGGGGGCCGCCGTACCGGAGCGTTGCGCCCGGCGGGACGTGGTGCGGATGCCTCGTGACTTTTCTGCTCGCGCTGCTCTGCGGCGCGACGGCGCCCGACCGGCGCGCCGCGGCCCCGGCCGTGCGCGTGGCGCAGGCGGAGGAATCGCCGATCGAGGTCGAAGTCACGACGCTCGACGGGGCGACGATCCGCGGCCGGCTGGCCGCCACGTTTCCCGAACTCGTGCTCGATGGGCCCGATCGCGAGGTTTCGCTGACGTGGGCCCAGGTGCTGCGCGCGCGCGTCGTGGGCGCGCCGGTCCGTCCGCCCGAGTCGCCCCCGGCGCCCTGGAGGGTGGTGCTGGCCGACGGGTCGCGGTTCTACGCTTCGATCGGCGCTGCGCGCGACCCGAGGCGCCCGGGCAGCGCGGCCGACACGCTGCGCGCGGTCTTGCCCGGCGGGCACGTCGTGTCGATCACGCCGGATCGGTTGCGTTCGGTGGGGCGCGCGGCGCCGGCAGCGCCCGCCGCGGCGCGGGTGCGTGAGGTGCTGGCCGAAGAGGCGCCCCGGCAGGATGCGGTCGTCCTGGCGCGGGGGAACAAGGTGATGGTGCTGCGCGGCGCGGCGCAGCGGATCAGCGCCGCCGCGGTCGAGTTCGCGTGGAAGGGACGCCCCTTGCGACTGGCTTGGGAGAGGATCGCCGGTCTGCGCGTCGCGGACGTGATGCCGGAGTCCGCCCCGTGTCGGGTGACGCTGCGCGATGGGACGGTGTTTGCCGGCACCGTCGTGGGGGGCAGCACCACGACGCTGCGGCTGCGCGGTGCAGCGCTGGGTACGCTGCCGGTGTCGTGGGGACGGATCGCGCGCATCGACTGTCGAAGTCCCTACGCGACCTATCTGTCGGACCTCACGCCGATTCGGTACGAGTTCACGCCGCTGTTCGGTTTCCGCTGGCCCTACGCGACCGATCGCACGCTCAGCGGCCGGCCGATTCGGCTCGGCGGGCGCGAGTACGCCCGGGGGATCGTCATGCACAGCCGCAGCGTGCTGGTGTACGAAGTGGGCGGGCGCTACCAGCGGTTCGTGGCGGTGGTGGGCATCCTCGACGAGACGGGCGGGCGCGGCGATGTGACCGTGGCCGTCGTGGGCGACGGACGCATTCTCTGGCAGGCGACGCACGTTCGCGGCGGCGCCGCACCGCAGTCCGTGGCGGTCGATATCCGCGGCGTACGCGCGTTGTCGCTGCGCGTGGACTATGGCGACGATCTCGACCTGTCGGATCATGCCTGCTGGGGGCAGGCCCGGCTCGTCGGCGTGGCGGGGGAGTGAGCGAGCGTGGGGTCGCGTGGCTTGAGGTCGTTGCGCGGGGCGTCTCTGCGACGCCTCCGTACTGCGCTGGGCGTCGCGGTTGCGTGCGCGGCGTCCGCGGTCGCGATGGGGGAGACGGGCGAGGTGTCCTGCGAGGCGGCACGGGCCGCCGTGCGGGCCGATGAGCAGCGCGTGGCGGACGTGCTCGGCCGCGCGTCCCGGGCGGTCGTGTGCATCTTCGCCGATCGCCGGTTGAGCGGTGGCGGCAGCGGCGTGCTGATCGATCCAGCCGGTTACGGCCTGACCAACTACCACGTCGTGCGTATGCTCCTGCCGACTCGGCGCGGCTACGGCGGCCTGCCCGACGGCCGACTCTATCCGCTGGAAGTAGTCGGTATCGACCCCGGTGGCGATGTGGCCCTTTTCCGGCTGCGGGGCGAAACGGCGGGCGAAGGGCCGCCGCCGTTTCCGGTGGCGCCGCTGGGGGACTGCGGGGCGTTACGCGTCGGGCAGCGCGTGGCGGCCGCGGGAAACCCGTTCGTGCTCGCCGAAGGTTTCCAGCCCACGGTGACGCTCGGCATCATCAGCGGTTTGCATCGCTACCGAGAGGGGCGGGGCAACTTCCTCGAATACGCCGACTGCATCCAGGTATCGACGTCGATCAACCCCGGCAACTCCGGTGGCCCCCTGTTCGACATGCGGGGGCGGGTGATCGGGATCAACGGCCGGGCGGCGTTCGAACAGCGCGGTCGGGTCAACGTGGGGCTGGGTTTCGCCGTGAGCATCGACCAGATCAAGCGATTCCTGCCGGGGCTGCGGGCCGGGCGGCTGGTCGAGCACGGCACGCTGGGGGCGACCGTCCGGAAGATCGGCGACCAGCTGCTCGTCAATGTGGTGGAGCCGCTCTCGGCGGCCGAGCGGGCCGGCGTTCGCGTCGGCGACGAGCTGCTGGCCGTCGCCGGTCGCCGGCTGCACACCGCCAACGACTTCAACAACGTCATCGCGATCATGCCGGCCAATTGGCCGGTCGTGCTCGAACTGCGCCGCGCGGGGGCGTCCGTCACGACGACGGCCCGCCTGGATCGGTTGCCGCTGCCGGGCTTGCCGGTCTGGGTGCCCGATCCCGCATTCAACCGCGCCGAAGCGCGCCGGTTGTTGCGCCGTGGCGGCCTCTGGCATCCGATCGAGCCGGAGTTCCGCGGCGACGTCGTGTTCGAAGGCGCGGTGACCGCGGCCGGTCCCGGCCCTGCCGAAGCACACGAGCCGCTGCGGATCGTGATGTCGTTTCCACAGCGTGAGGATGCCGCGGAGCCGGCCGTCGTGACTGCGACGCCGCAACCGGCGGGGCGGGTCGATGGTGCGCTGCTGGGCGCGCTGGTCAGCGAGTGGCGGCTGCTGGCGCGCCCGCTGCTTCGCGTGCCGGATATCGACGCGGATTGGGAAGTTCTCGCCGGCGATGAGGTTGCCGGTCGCATCGTCAGCGTGTTGCGCCGCCGCCTGGGGCAGCGCTCGGTTCAGTGGAAGTTCGACGACCAGACCGGCCGGCTCGTGGAGGTGACGTTCGGGGGCGAGGCTGCCTCCGACGCGGTGGTCTGGCGCCGGCGGACGACCGCCGCGAAGCAGGGGGGGGCCGCCACGTGGGTACGCCGCGGCGCCGGCGGAGAACACCCCTTGATCTGGCGTTTTCGAGTGACGACGCGATCCCCCGCCGCGACGGGCAGCGCCCCGGCGCGGGCGCCCGGACCCGCCGGTCAAACCGACGGAGGCAGCCCGTCCCGCCGGCGGACACCCGGCAGCTGGCCCGCCGAGCGGTCCGCCGCGTCCCCGGGCGTGGTCGCGGCTGCGGGCGGGCCGTTCGCCGGTGCGATCGACGCGGCGCGCGCGTGCGTCGTCAAGCTCTACGGCGGCGCGCTGGCTCGCGAGCGCGGCTTCGGCAGCGGTGTGCTCGTCTCGGCCGACGGGCGCATCGTGACGACGCTTTCTCTGCTCCTGGAGACGCCGGCGCTGCGCGCGGTGTTGCCCGATGGCCGCCGACTGCCGGCCCGGATCATCAAACGCGACGCCACGCGGCAACTGGCGCTGCTGCAAGTCGATGCCGAGGGGCTGGCGTTCCTGACGCCGGCCTCCGTGAGCCCGCGCGTCGGCGACTGGCTCGTGGTTGCCGCCAACCCGTTCAAGGTGGCCGACGGGCCCGAACCGGTTTCGGTCATGGCCGGGCTCTACGCCGGTCAGATTCAGCTTGCGGCGCGGCGGCACCGCCAGGAGTTCCCCTACCACGGTCCGGTGCTGCTGACGGACGTGATTCTGCCGCCGCCG
>CAYRXN010000034.1:0-14357 GCA_964428275.1 uncultured Planctomycetales bacterium
TGCATGTCGATCAGCCCGGGGACGACCAGCCGCCCACCGGCGTCGATCGTTTCGTCCGCACCGCCGGCGGCCGCCCGGCCGATCGCCGCGATCGTGCCGCCGGCGATACGCACGTCGAGGACCTCGTCGATTTCCTGCGACGGATCGATCACCCGCCCGCCACGAATCAGGATACTCTGGCTCATGTCTCACCCGTTGTTCGCCGACGATCAGCGGCGTGCGTATCATAATGCGGCCGGCGCGTCGCCGACACCGGCCGCAGTCTCGGGAGCCAGCGCGTGGACTTGCCGAAGTGGTTTTACGACCGATTGCGCAGCGGCCCGCCGTTGCTGCTCGACGGGGCCACCGGGACGGAGCTCGAACGGCGCGGCGTCGCGACGCCGGCACCGCTCTGGTCCGCCGCCGCGCTGCTCGATCAACCGCAGATCGTGGAGCGCATCCACGCCGATTACGTCGCCGCCGGCGCCGAGATCCTCGTGGCCAACACGTTTCGCACCGGACCGCGGGCGCTGCGGGCGGCGGGCATCGAACAGCGCGGCCCCGAACTGAACCGCCTCGCGGTGCGGCTCGGGCGCCGGGCCGCCGGGGGCCGGGATGTGCTTGTCGCCGCCAGCGTCGCCCCGGTCGAAGACTGCTACAGCCCGCAGCTCGTGCCGGACGAGCCCACGCTCGTTTCCGAACACGGCCGGCTGATCCGCTGGCTCGCCGGCGCCGCCCCGGACCTGATCTGGATCGAAACGATGGGCACGGTGCGCGAAGCCCGGGCCGCCGCCGCGGCCGCCGCCGCGGCGGGCCTGCCGTTCGTCGTTTCGCTTATTGCGGGCGAATCGGGGGCGCTGCTCTCCGGCGAGCCGCTGGAAGCCGCCGTCGCCGCCGTCGAGCCGTCGGGACCGCTGGCGATCGGGCTCAACTGCATTCCGCCGCGCGGGCTTACCGCGTTGCTGCCGCGGCTGCGCCGCGCGACCGGCCGTCCGCTGGCAGCGTACGCGCACATCGACAACGCCCGTCCGATTCCCGGTTGGCGCTACGCCGAACGGATGACGCCCGAGGAGTACGCGGCAGCGGCCGGGGCGTGGGTAGACCTGGGAGTCGCGATCATCGGCGGTTGCTGCGGCACCACGCCGGCGCACATCGCCGCGCTGCGCCGCCGACTCGCATAAGGAGAGACGCTACGTCAGCGCGGCTCGGAGCCGAGTTCGGCGTGCGCTTCGCCGCGCTTGTCGAGGTACTGGTTGGCCCGCTGGAGCATGCCGAGGAATTCGCCGCCGCTGACGAGCTTGATCTCGCTGCCCGGATGCGCGATTCGCCGGTACATCAGCTCGCGGTGGGCGTAGCGTCCCAGCCCGGTGAGCTGCCAGTTGAGCCCGCTGCGCAGGTTGATCGCCTTGGCGATCATGAAGCTGACTTCGGCCCGGTTGAGAAAGTCGCCGGGGCCGTGACCCCACCCGCGCGGCAGCAGGCCGCCGGACCGCATCGCCGCCTCGAGCGCTCCGTAATCACCTTCGAACACTTCGCCACGGGCCAGCACGAACACGGCCCGGGCGGCCGCCTCGGCGCAGACGTAGGGCTGGTCGGCAATGTACTCGACCAGTTGGGCGTTGGAGTCCGCGGGGATGGCCGGTTGCGTCGTGATCCCGGTCGCCCCGTGCTGACAGCCGACAGACGCCAGCAGCCCGGCGGCCATCACCCCGATCGGCAGGGCCACCCGCGCCCGCCGGAGCGTGCGGCGAACCACGGTTGCAAGTTCGCAGAAACGCATCTAGAAGCTCCAGGTCAGTCCGGTCAGCAGGAAGTTGCGGGTCGAGCGGTCCTGGTAGGCGTCGCCGGGGAAGAACGCTCCCCAGCGCAGCGTCCACGACACGTCCGACGCCACGCGCCAGTTCACGAAGTAGTCCATCTCCCATCCGACATAGCCGGAGAACTGCCCGGCGGTGGTGTCGCTGATGGCCCCGCGGCGGTGGTGCTTGTAGTAGAGGAACCAGTTCGTCCCGATTTCCAGGTCGCGCAGCCACTCGACCTGTTCCAGCGGCGTCAGGCTGCCGCCGGCACGCCAGATGTGCAGGTTGCTGGGAACGAACGCGGCGTCGAGGCCGGTGTCGCGATAGCCGAAGCCCGCAAAACCGTGGTCGCGCGTGCCGCCGCGGTTGCCGCCGACCGCGCCGACGGCGCTGAACAGGCGGTCCGAGTCGCCGCTGGCGAACATGTACTCGAGCGTGGCCCGGGGCCGGGCCGGGCAGTCCCACAGGTATTCGACACCGACATCGAACCCCCAGGCGTCGATCGGGTCCTGTCGGCGGTAGTCGCCGTCGCCGAAGCTGTGCCCGCTCTGATAGACCACTTCGGCCCAGTAGTTGAGATTGTGGACGATGCTGCCGCGCGAACCCAAAGCGAAGTACTGGCTGTCGTAGCCGAAGTCCTGAAGCGGGGTGCGCGGGCTTTCGGCGGTATGGTCGTCGTTCCAGATCGCGTAGGCGAACGGCTCGTGGTCTTCAAACCCCTGATAGCTGACCTGCACGCCGTAGAAGTTGCGGCCGCTGTGATCGGCGACCGGGTCGCTGCGGTCGATATTGGGGTAGCCGCCGATGGTCTTGCCCAGCAGGGCCCGCACGCGCAGGTCGTAGAACCGGGCGTCGAGCGTCACCGCGTCGAGCGGCATGTCGAGCACGTAGCCGGTGCCGAATTGCGTTTCCTGCCGTCCGATCTTGAGCCGCAGTTGCAGCGGGTCCGACGGCTCGGCGAGCCGAAACGCCCGGCCGACGTCGATCCGGTACCAGCCGCGGTCGAGGTTGGGACCGACCCAGTCCCGGCGGCGGTGGTACTGGTCGCCGGGGTTGAAGTAATCGTAAGTCAGCCTCATCCGGGCGAAGATTTCGTGCGCGCCGTGGTCGATATCGAGGTGGGTCCACAGCGAGAGGCTCGGCCGTTGATAGAGCCGCTGCGACTGCACGCCGTCGTTGAAATCGAAGAAGTAGTATTCGAGCCAGCCGCCCCACTCCCAGTCGAGCAGGTCGTCGAGCGGCGCGATCCGCGCCCGCTGCCGGGCGAGCTGCTCGTCGATCATGCGCTGTTGCTTGAGGAGGGTCTGGCCCGTCGGCCGTCGGGTCTGGGCCGCCGCCGGGACGACGACCGCCAGCAGAGACGCGCCGGCCAATACGATCCTGCGATGCAATCGAGAGTGGTTCATAAACACCAAGCCCCGCAAAGAGCAACCGAGGCGTTCGCGCCGATCCGCCGACGGCACCTGAAGACAAGAAACGAGCTTGGTCTGATCCGGCCCATGTCAAGCCGACAGCCTGTCGAGTAGCATGGTATGCGGCGGTTCACCTGTCAACGGAACAAACGCCATGCCGCGCGAAATCGAAATGAAGTTCCGCATCGTGGATTCCGCGACGTTGCGAGCCGCGCTGCGCGAGTCGGGCGCCACCCCGCAGGCCCGGCGTTTCGAGATCAACCGCATGTTCGACACCCCCGCCGGCGACCTGCGCCGCCGCGACTGCGGGCTGCGCCTCCGCACCGAGTACGACCTGACCGCGATCGGCGACGACGCGCCCCCCCCGGCCGGGGCGAGCACCTTCACCTACAAAGGCCCGCGTGACTCCGGGCCGGTCAAATCGCGCGAGGAAATCGAGACGGCCGTGGCCGACGCCGACGCGCTCGTGCAGATGCTCGGCCGGCTCGGCTACCGCGAAACCGTCCGTTACGAGAAGCAGCGCGAGCTCCTGCAACTCGAAGGTGGCGAAGTCTGCCTCGACCACCTGCCGCGGTTCGGCTGCTACGCGGAGATCGAGGGCCCCGACGCCCACACCGTCACGCGCATCGCGCGGCGTCTGGGCCTCGATCCCGACCTGGCGATTCGCACCACCTACGTCGAACTCGCCGCCGAACAGGGCGACACGACGCGCGACGGCGTCCGCGTGCTGCGTTTCGAGCGGCCCGCGCCCCTGGCGACGCACACCTTTCAGGCCCGCTCGGGCTGGTGCCGGCGACAGGCCGAACGCGAAGAGATGGTCTCCGGCCAGTTGGCGGCACGGGGTGTCCGTTCGCCGGCCGTGCTCCGGGCGATGCGGCTCGTGCCGCGCGAGTGGTTCGTGCCGCCCGAGATCGCGTCGCAGGCCTACCGCGATTCGGCGCTGCCGGTGGATTGCGACCAGACCATCTCCCAGCCCTACATGGTCGCCCGCATGACCGAACTGCTCGAACCGTCGCCGGACGATCGCGTGCTCGAGATCGGCACCGGCACCGGCTATCAGACCGCGATCCTGGCCCTGCTGGTCGAACACGTCTATTCGGTCGAACGGCACGCCGAGCTGCTGCGCGGCGCCCGGCAGCGCCTGGAACGGCTGGGCCTCGCCAACGTCACGCTGCGCAGCGGGGACGGTTCGCTCGGCTGGGTCGAACACGCTCCGTTCGATGCGATTCTCGTCACCGCCGGCGCCCCCGCGATCCCGGCCTCGCTGGAGGGGCAGTTGGCGGTCGGCGGGCGCCTGGTGATCCCGGTGGGCGACCCCGACAGCCAGACCCTGATCCGCCTGACGCGAACCGAAGGAGGAATCCGCCGCGAGAACTTCCTCGCTTGTCGATTCGTGAAGCTGATCGGCCGGGAGGGCTGGCAGGAGTAGTCCGCCCCGGCGACGCGCTACGTCGCCGCCTTGCGCGATTTGCCGCAGCCATTCCGGCAACGCGGCGGAGACGCAACGCGCCGGGCGCACGTAATATCCTGCTGGCGCAGCAGTTAGCGACGACGGCGGTATGCCGGTGCCGCGAGCCTTTACGCGGCACGAAATCTGCCCCAAACTAGGTGGTTTCCGCGGGGGTACTGGGCACCGGGGTACCGCCCGCCCCGCGGCGGGGTGCGGAGATTCAGCTTTGAGGAAAGCATCTATGAAAACGGAACTGCTGCTCGGTGACGAAGCGGTCGCACTCGGGGCCATCCACGCCGGCATCGGCGGGGCGTTCTCCTATCCGGGAACGCCGGCGACCGAGATCTTCGAGTTCATCCAACGCGCAACCGCCGACGACCCGGGCGTCTCCGCGCTCTGGTCCGCCAACGAGAAGGTCGCCTACGAAGAGGCCCTGGGCATGTCGTATGCCGGCAAGCGCGCGATCGTCTCCATGAAGCACGTCGGGCTGAACGTCGCCGCCGACCCGTTCGTCAATTCGGCGCTCACCGGCGTCAACGGCGGGCTGGTGCTCGTCGTCGCGGACGACCCCGGGATGCACTCGTCCCAGAACGAGCAGGACAGCCGCTACCTGGGCGACTTCGCCAAGATCCCGATCCTCGAACCCGGAAACCAGCAGGAAGCCTACGACCTGATGTTCGAGGCGTTCGAGCTCTCCGAACGGCTGCAATTGCCGGTGATGGTGCGGCTCGTGACGCGGCTTTCGCACAGCCGCAGCGTGCTTCACGTCGCGGACGAACCGCCCGCCCGCCCCGAGCCCAAGCCCCGGCCGCCCAAGGAAAACTGGGTGCTGGTGCCCGCCAACGCCCGGCGACGCTGGCAGCATCTGCTCGAAATCCAGCCCAGCCTGCTCGATGTTTCCGAGCGCAGCAAGGTCAACCGGCTCAACCTCGCGGGCAAGCGCGGCATCATCGCGTCGGGAATCGCGTACAACTACGTGCGCGAAGCGCTGGGCGACGATTTCGATGGCTGCTCGATCCTCAAGATCGGCGTCTATCCCGTGCCCGTCAGTCTCGTGCGGCAGCTGGTGGACCACTGCGACGAGATCGTCGTTGTCGAGGAAGGCTACCCGTTCATCGAAACGCAACTCAACGGGCTGCTCGGGCTGCCCGGCAAGTCGGTACAGGGCAAGCTCAGCGGCCTGTTGCCGCGGACCGGCGAGCTCAGCCCCGACGCCGTCAAGGCCGCGTTCGGCAAACCGTGCTCGAGCGCCGAGCCCCAGGCGGTCCCCGGCCGCCCGCCGATGCTGTGCATCGGCTGTCCCCACCGCGATACCTTCGCGGCGATGCTCGAAGCGACCCGCGACGAGCCCGATACCATCATGTTCAGCGACATCGGCTGCTACACGCTCGGGTGCCTGCCGCCTTATGAAGCCGTCCATTCCTGCGTGGACATGGGTGCGTCGATCGCGATGGCCCACGGGGCGGCCCAGGCCGGCAAACACCCCGTGCTCTGCACCATCGGCGACTCGACGTTCACGCACTCGGGCATGACCGGACTGATCGGCGCCGCGCGGGCCGACGCCAACATGACCGTCTTCCTGCTCGACAACTCGACGGTCGCGATGACCGGCGGACAGCTCACGATGGCCCACGGCGACGAGCTGCTCGACATCGTGCGCGGGCTGGGCGTCAAGGACGAACACCTGCATGTGATCGACCCGCTGGCCAAGTTCCACGAGAAGAACACCGAGCTGTTCAAACGCGAGATCGCCCATCGCGGTCTCTCGGTCATCGTGGCCCGGCGGCCGTGCATCCAGATCAAAAAGCCCAAGAAGACCAAGAAGGACGAAAAGGCCGCCACCTGCGCGGCGACGTAGGGTGGGCTTTGCCCACAGCGACCCACCGGTTGACAACCGGTGCCACAGGACAATCGGCGCCGCGAGGGCGCGGGGTTTTTTCCAACGGGAGCCCAATCGTGCAGGAAAACATCATTCTGGCCGGTGTCGGCGGACAGGGAATCCTGACCAACGCCAAGGCGCTGTGCGTCGCGGCCCTCAAGCTCGGCCTGCACATCAAGCAGGCCGAGGTGCACGGCATGTCGCAGCGCGGCGGCGCGGTCGAGTCGCACCTGCGCATCGCCGACCACGAGATCGCCAGCGACCTCATCCCGCTCGGACAGGCCGACCTGATCCTCTCGGTCGAGCCGATGGAAGCGCTGCGCTACGTGCAGTATCTCCGCGAAGGCGGCGTGATCGTCGCCAGCACCAACGCGTACGTGAACATCGACAACTATCCGCCGCTCGAAGACGTGCTGGAGCAGATCGCGCGCTATCCCCGCCACATCCTGCTCGACGCCGACAAGCTCTCGAAGATGGCCGGCTCGGGCCGCTCGGCCAACGTCGTACTGCTCGGGGCCGCCTCGCTCCAACTGGATATCGACGCCGACGCGCTCGAGAACGCCGTGGTCGCCATGTTCCAGGCCAAGGGCGAGAAGATCGTCGAGATGAACCGCAAGGCGTTCCGCGCGGGGCGCGCGGCCGGGGCGGCGTATCTCGACGGCGTCGAACAGGGCGTCCCCTTCCGCACGGTGCTCCAGTGGCTCGATTCGCTCACCCTCGAGCAGATGCTGGCGCCCGACGGCATCGACACCGCGGCGCTAAAAAAAAACTGCGGTGAAGACCGACTCAGCGGCGCCGAAATCGAGGCGTTCGAACAGCGGCTGATCGAGATCCACCGCCAGGGTCGCCGGCAGATCTTCGAGCACGAGGTCTACGCGCTGGTGCGGATCGTCGGCGCGATCGCCCCGCCGCGCTACGTCTTCGTCCCCGCGGGCCAGACCATCGACCAGAGCGCCCTCGACGGCCTGCCCGGCAGCCGCGTCGTGCTCAAGCTCGTTTCGCAGGACGTCGTCCACAAGACCGAGGCGCGGGCCGTGCGCTTCGTCCCGCGCGAAATCGGCGCCGTGCGCGCCGAAATCGCGCAGATGTGCACCGACCACGCCGACAAGCGCATCGAGGGCGTGCTCGTGGTCGAGTTCGTCGAAGGGGCCCACTCGGGATTTGCGAGCGAGCTCTTCGTCGGCGTGCGGGCCACCCGCGAATTCGGGCCGGTGATCGCGGCCGGCATCGGCGGCGTAGATACCGAATACCTCGCCCGCAAGATGCAACCGGGCATCGCGGTGGCCAAGGCCATCGCCACCGACGTCACGGCCGAAGAGTTCTTCGAGCTGTTCAAGAAGACCGCCGCGTACGACATTCTGGCCGGGCGGACGCGCGGCCACCGGCGGGTCGTCTCCGACGGAGAGTTGCTGCGCTGCTTCCGGGCGTTCATCGCGATCGCACGCCACTTCTGCGTCGATCGGGGCGAAACCGGTCCCGACATCGCCGAGCTCGAGGTCAACCCGTTCGCCTTTCGGCAAAACCACATGGTGCCCGTCGATGGCCGCGGCCGCATGGCAACCGCCGTCAAGGCCCCGCCGGCCCGCCCGATCGAGAAGATTCGCAACCTGCTCGAGCCGCGCTCGATCGCGGTGATGGGCGTCTCGGCCAAGGGACACAACTTCGGCCGCGTGATTCTGAACAACGTGCGACAGTGCGGCTTCGATCCGCGGCACCTCTGGGTCATCAAGGAGGGGCTCGACGAAATCGACGGTGTGCGCTGCGTGCCGCGCATCACCGACCTGCCCGAGCCCGCGGACATGGTCGTCGTCGCGGTGCCGGCCCCCGCCCTGCCCGGCGTCATCGACGAGATCGCCGCCAGTGGAAAGGCGGCCAGCGTCATCCTGATTCCCGGCGGCGTGGGCGAAAAGGAGGGCAGCGGCGACCTGGAGCGCGACACGCGGGCGGCGATCGCCCGGGCCCATCAGCGTGAAGACCGCGGCCCGGTCTTCGTCGGTCCCAACTCGATGGGCATCCAGTCGCGCGTGGGGCGCTACGACACCTTCTTCATCCCCCCCGCCAAGCTCGACAACCGGATGGATCACCCTCCCCGCCGCGTCGCGATCATCTCCCAGAGCGGCGCGTTCATCATCACGCGGCTGAGCAACCTCGAAACGCTCGACCCGGCCCTGGCCCTGTCGATCGGCAATCAGTTCGACCTGACGCTCTCGGACTACCTCAAGATCATCGGACAGCGCGACGACATCGACGCGATCGGTGTCTACGCCGAGGGTTTCAACGACATGGACGGCCTGGAGTTCATCAAGGCCGTCGAGCAGGCCCGCGACCACGGCAAGGTGGTCGTGTTCTACAAGGCCGGTCGGACCGAAACGGGCCGCTCGGCCGCCGCGGGCCACACGGCCTCGGTCGCCGGCGATTACGACATCTGCCAGGCCGCCGGCGAAGCCGCGGGGGCGATCATCGTCGATACGTTCAAGGAGTTCGAGCAGGTGCTGCACATCGCCACCGCCCTGCACGACAAGCCCGTGCGCGGCACGCGCGTGGGCGCCATCAGCAACGCCGGCTACGAAACCGTCGGCATGGCCGACAACACCCGCGGCACGCGCTACGAAGTGTCGATCCCGCCGCTGGGCGAGGACACCCGCAAGAAGCTGCTGGAGGCCCTCGCGACCCACAAGCTCGACGCGCTCGTCAACGCCCGCAACCCGCTCGACCTCACCCCCATGGCCACCGATCAGGCATACGAGGACTGCCTGCGCGTACTGCTCGACAGCCCCGACGTGGACGCCGTCGTGGTCTCGGCGGTCCCGCTCACCCCGGCGCTGCGCACCACGCCGGACGAGCTGAAACAAGGTGGCTCGCTGGTCGAGCGGCTGCCGCGTCTGCTGCGCGAGTTCTCCAAGCCGCTGGTCGCGGTGATCGACTGCGGCGCGCTGTACGATCCGCTGGCGGCGGGCATCCGCGACGGCGGCGTGCCGGTATTCCGCTCCGCGGACCAGGCGATGCGCTCGCTCGGGCGTTACCTGTGCCATCGGGCGCCGCGCGCCGCGGTCGTCGCGCCGCCGCGCAGCACCTCTGCCGATGCGGTCCTGCCTGCGGGCAAGGCCACGCGCGACGCGATCGCCCAGCCCAGCGGTACCTGACGCCGACACCGCCGCGGGTCGATCAGACCTCCAGCATCGGGGAGACACCGTAACGGCTGGCCACCGTCAGTTGGGGGGCCGCCTCCCCGAGGATGGCGTGGTGCGTCCGCAGGGCCAGTTCGGGTTGGTTGTTGTGCTGGCTGAGGTGGGCCAGTGCGATCCAACGGTGCCGCTTGGCGCAAAGCCGCAGCAATTCGGCCGCCTCGCAGTTCGACAGGTGTCCGCCCGTGCCGCGGATGCGCTGTTTGAGCAGTGGCGGATAGTCGCCTTCTTCCAGCATGCGCGGATCGTAATTGCTCTCCAGGTACGCCGCATCGACCGCTTCGAGCTGCGCCGGCAGATCGTCGAAGGGGTGTCCGAGATCGGTGAAGATTCCCAGCCGCCGGCCCGCCGCCTCGACGAGGAACGTGACGCCGTCGGCGGCATCGTGCGGCGTCGGTCGCGTATGTACGAGAACGGCGCCGACCGCGACCGTCTCGCCGGCCGCAAACGTCCGCACGTCGCTGAGCCTGCCGAGCTGGTTGCCGATCGCGCGCAGCGTCGGCTCGGTCGCGTAGATCGGAATCCCGAACAACCGCTGGTAGATGCCGGCGCAGCGAATGTGATCCTGGTGATCGTGCGAAAGGAACAGCGCGTCGACCCGGCGGATGTCGCGTTCGTGTTCGGCCATGCGCAAGCGGGCCTGCCGGCCGCTGATGCCGGCGTCGAACAGCAGCCGCACGCCGTCGGCCTCGACGTAGATCGCGTTGCCGTTCGAGCCGGACTGGAGCGAAAACGTCTTCATGCAGGCGCCCTCCGCCGGGTTCACGCCGCAGGCCCATCGGCAAGAAGGCGCTGCAGCTCGCTCTCGACGGCGGCGCCCTGGGCCTCGGGCAACAGCGGGAGGTTGGCGCGGACGTTGGCCGCCGCCGCCTCCATCGCCGCGCGGGCCAGCAGCAGGCCCGCCTGAGTGTCGCTGCGCAGGTTGGGGTTGCCGATTTCCGCCAGCCGGCGCAGGTCGCCCCACACCTGCCGGCAGACCGCAACCGTCTCCAGCGGCACCGCGGCGGCCAACTCCGCCGCTTCCATGATGCGCACCTTGCGCTGCGGATCGGCCTTTTCCAGCTTCAGGGCCGCGTGGAGTTCGCCGTAGGCAGCGGCGTCTTCGTCCATCAGCGGCCCCAACAGCAGCGCCGCGCGCTTGAGACGCGCGGCGGTCTTTTCGATCTGCGGCTCGACCTGCGCGAAGCGCGGCTTGCCGGCGGTCAGGGCACAGACCATGCGCCCCAGCGCAGCCGCCAGCGCCCCGGCCAGCGCCGCCACGGCGCCCCCGCCGGGTGCGGGGGCGTCCGACGCCAGCCGCTCGAGAAATTCGCCGATCGACAGGTCAGCCAGTGCGGCCTGGGACATGGGCTGATTCTCCGAGAAGCGCCGCGCCGCCCATCGCGGCGGCGCCGCGTTACAATCTCCGCCAGCGGCGACCAGAACCCGCCGGCCGGGCGCATGATACGTCCGGCTGCCTGTGGTACCAAACAGGAGCTCCCATGGGCCTCGGCCTGCACCAGGACGAAATCGACCGGCGGTTCATGCAGGAAGCGCTCGAACTCGCCCGGCGGGCGCTGGACAGCGAGGACGTGCCGGTCGGGGCGCTGGTCGTCCGCGGCGGGCACGTCGTCGGCCGCGGCTTCAACCAGCGTGAGAAGCTTCAGGACCCCACCGCCCACGCCGAGATGATCGCCCTGACGGCCGCCGCCGGGCACGTCGGCCACTGGCGGCTCGAAGGCTGCACGATGTACGTCACGCTCGAACCGTGCGCCATGTGCGCCGGTGCGCTGGTGCTGGCCCGCGTGCCGCGGCTGGTCTACGGCGCCCCGGACGCCAAGGCCGGTGCGTGCGGGTCGCTCTACGAAATCACCCAGGACCCGCGGCTCAACCACCGCGTGGAAACGGTCGGCGGCGTGCTGGCCGAGCCGTGCGCGCAACTGCTGCGCGCCTTCTTCCGTCACCGGCGATCGCTGGGAGAGAAATAGCGCAAAAGACCTGCGAATCGCAGGCAACCGGCTGGACGTCTGGTTCGGCGACGACGCCGGGCGCGAGGGGCGCCGCCGCGCGGGGCGGTTTGCCCACGGAAAGCGCCGCGGCCTACTTCGCCGTGCCCTGTTCGGCGTTTGCGGGTATCGGCGCTGGTGGCGGCGACTGTCCTTCCGCGGTCATTTCGGCGATCAGGTTGATGAGTTTGACGCGATCGATCGGTTTCGTGGCAAACTCGTCGCAGCCGGCGTTGAGACATTTCTCGCGGTCGCTGGCCATGGCGTGGGCCGTCAGCGCGATGATCTTGCCCTCGTAACCCTGGTCACGCAGCGTTCGGCTGGCGGTGTACCCGTCCATCACCGGCATCTGCATGTCCATGAGGATCATATCGAACGGCTTGCCTTCGGCGAGGGCCCGCGTGGCGGCCTCGACCGCGATCTGCCCGTTCTCGGCGATCGTCACCGCGGCGCCGGCCTTCTTGAGAATGAAGGCGATCAGCCGCTGATTGTCGGGGCCGTCCTCGGCCAGCAGGATCTCGAGCCCATCGAGCGGATTGGTGGCACTGGCCACCTGGGGCTGCGCGTCCTCGGCCTCGGCGCGCAGGAAGTCCTCGATGCGAACCGACTCGAGCAGTTTGACGCCGGCCAGCGATCCGGTTCCGATCGTGACGCTGAAGGTACTGCCCTTGCCGCGCTCGCTGCGCACGGTGAGGTCGCCCCCGAGCACGCGCGCGAGCCGCCGGCTGATGGCCAACCCCAGCCCGGTACCGCCGAACTTGCGCGTCACCGACGTGTCCGCCTGGCTGAAGGGCTGAAAGAGTCGGCCGACCTGTTCGGGGGTGAGCCCGATGCCCGTGTCGATCACGTCGAAACGCAGCCGGTGTTGCGGGTCGTTGCCGCTGGCGGTGGGCTTGAGCAGTCTGGCGACGATGCGCACGCCGCCCTGTTCCGTGAACTTGATCGCGTTGCCGACCAGGTTGATGAGGATCTGGCGAACCCGCGTGGGATCCGTATGAACCGTCTCGGGCAGTGGGCCGTCGATTTCCACGCGCCAGTCGATCTTCTTCTCCTCGGCGCGTACCCGCATCAGCGTGTACACGTCGGCGAGCAACTGGCCCGGCGAGCAGGCGATCACCTCCGGCTCGAGCCGTCCGGCCTCGATTTTGGAAAGGTCGAGGATGTCGTTGATGATCTCGAGCAGGTGTTTGCCGTTGCGTCGGATGATCTGCACCGCATCGACGCGATCCTGCTCGCTCAGGCTCGGGTCGAGCAGGTTCTCAGAGTAGCCGAGGATCGCCGTCATGGGCGTGCGGATCTCGTGGCTCATGTTGGCGAGGAACTCGCTCTTGGCCTGGTTGGCGGACTTGGCTTCTTCCATCGCCTTCTGCAACGCGGCCGAACGTCGGCGTACTTCGCTTTCGAGCTCGACGATGTAGCGCCGCTTCTCCTGGAGGTGGGCCTCGCGCTCTTCGAGAATGTTCTCGACAATCTCGTTGTGGGCCCGCTTGAGCGATTCCTGTTCGGCCTGGAGATGGCGGTTACGGGCCTGAGCCTCGCGCAGCGTGTTCACCTGCCCGATCGCCAGCCAGGCCATCCGCGCCAGTGCCAGCAGCTCATCGAGGCACATGCTGGCAGCCGGGGCGTGCGTCCGGTCCGCCTGGCGCAGTGCGATCAGGTAACCACCGGGATTCTCGTCGTCGCCCGCGATGCTGAGTCCCAGCGCCTCGGTCTCGCCTTCGAGCGTAGCGAACGGCCGGCTGGTGGCAAACTCCACGCGTCGCAACGTATCGAGCAGCTGTTCCTTGGCCGCCTGGACGATCTCGCAGGCCGATGCCCCCAGCGGCGGGTAGACCGCGAGCACTTTTCCGCCCTGGTCCACGAGAATGACCTCGCCGGCTCCCCACGCCGCCAGCCGTTCCTTGATGATCGCCAGCGTACCGGTGGTGTCCAACGGACAACCGTCGCCGTCGAAAATCTCACCGAGTTCTTCGAGAAGCGAATCCATGGGCTACAGCTCGAACAGGCTCTCGCTCGAGGCGATCTCGGCGTCGAGATCCTTCGCGAGAATCAGGATGTCTTCTTTCTGAAAGCCCATCGCCTGAAACGTCTCCACCTGCGGCTTGATGAGCTTCACGCCGACCGACGAAATCCCCTTGAACGTGCAGATGACATTGGCGGCCTCGACGCACTGCACGATATCGAGCCCCGGTCCCTTGTAGGCCGCCGCCGAGTGGTGGTACTCGATCGCCGCCTGCACTACATCGGGAAACCGCCACGCCTCCGCCACACGTGCCCCCAGCGTGCAGTGGTTGAAGCCGAGATACTCCTTCTCCACCGCCAGCAGTGAGACCCCTTCACGGACTTCGTTCATGATGGCCACGAACTGCGGATGCGTGTGCTGATCCTCGAGGATCAGTCCGATATCGTGCAGCAGGCCCGCGAGAAACGCGTCGTCGAAGTTGGGCATGCGCCGGCGGCAGGCCACGAGTTTCGCACACAATCCGACCGACACCATGTGCCGCCAGAGCTGACAGCGCTGGTAGGCCCCCAGCGATTCCTCTTTGGTGAACAATTCGCTGACCGAAGCCGTCATCGCCAGGTTGCGAACCTGGTTGAAACCCAGGTAGCTGATCGCCTGATGCAGGCTCGTCACGGTCGAGCTCACGCCGTAGGCCGCCGAGTTGAC
>CAYRXN010000035.1:0-9322 GCA_964428275.1 uncultured Planctomycetales bacterium
GTAGTGGACAAACAGAAACAGGTGCGCGGGAACGCCTGCGCCATCGAGGTAGCCCAGTACCGCATCCGTGACCTTCGCGGCGCGGCGCTGGTTCTGGTCGGCGTGGTGTTGGCCGACCACGATGTCGAACCGCTCGTCGAACGTGTCGAACCCCTGGGCGAAGTTGAAGCGTTTGTCGAGGGCGAACGAACCGAGGAAACCGGCCGTCGTGAAGCCGGCCTCCTTGAGCACTTCCGCGAGCATCACGTTGCGATCGTCGAGCACGAAGCCGTTGCGCGGCACGCCGTGCGTGTGCGGATAGGTGCCCGTCATCAGCGAGGTGTGCGAGGCGAGCGTGGTGGACGCCACGGTCATGTAGTCGGTCAGCACAATCGACCGGCTGGCCAGCGCGTCGAGCGCCGGCGTCTTGATCCACGGGTTGCCGTAGCAGCCGAGGTGGTCGGCGCGGGTGGTGTCGAGCGAGATCAGGATCACATGGCGGGCGGGCCACGGCGCGGCCGCGCCACGCCGCCACGCACGCACGGCCAGCACCGCACCAAGGGTCACCAGCAGGAGCACCACCAGCACCACCCCCCGCACACCGCCGCGCGCGGGCGCGAAGGTGGCGTACAACCCGGTTGCGGGAAGGGACGGGTCGCGGCCGGCCGGCATCGTGGGTCTTCCGTTCATGGGCGTCTACGGTAGCATCGCGTCCGGCGGGGTTCCAGCACGTCCCGGCCCGCGATCGCCGAATCGGCCGGCGGCTCGTACAATGGGCCCGGGCGGCGGGTACGACGCCACCGCCCCCAAAGACGCCGGGGCCTGGGTCCGGCGGGCTGCGCCGGGTCCAGCAAGGCTCGAACGGAGGACTACCTGATGACCGGACGACGAGGATTCGCGGGCCTGACGATGGCGCTACTGCTCGCCGGGGCAAGCCGGGCCGTACCCGACGACGCCGCCACGCTGCTGGCGGGCGTCAGGGAGATCGCCGCACCGGGCGTGCCGGGGCCCCTGTGCGTCTTCGGCAAACGGGCGTTTCCGCTCGTACTGGGACGCAGCGGCAAGAACGTCTTCGAGCCGGTGGCGGCGGCCGCCGAGTTCGGACAGGGCCGCGTGGTCGCCTTCGGGCACACCGGCTACGTCGCGCCCGAGGCGCTCGAGCAAGCGGATTGCGCCAGACTCCTGCAAAACGCGATCGTCTGGACCGCCCGGCGCGACAAGCAGCGCCAGGCCACCGCACCCCGCGTGGGCGTCTATCGCGTGCGCGGCCTGGTCGAGTACCTGCGCCGCCTCGATGTCCCGGCCCAGCCCCTGCGCGGCGGCGGCTGGCTCACACGCCTGCAGGAATGCGACGTGCTCATCTGCGGCGTCCAGTCGCTGCGCGACGAAGACATCGCCAGCGTACAGGCGTTCGTCCGCAACGGCGGCGGGCTCGTCACCAGCGGACTCGGCTGGGGCTGGCTCCAGCTCAACCGCGGCCAGACCCTCGACCAGCACCCGGGCAACCGGCTGCTCGCGCCGGCCGGCATCGTCTGGGCCGACGGAACGCTCAAGCGCACCGGCCAGACGGGGTTTGTCGTCAAAGTGCCCGTCTCCCCCGCCTGCCAGGCGTCGCAGGCGCTCGCGCTGCTCGAGTCCGTCGCGCGGCACGAGAAAATCAAGCGCGACAAGAAGCAAATCGCCCAGGCGGTCTGGACCGCGACCCGCGCCTATCGCACGCTGCCGCCCGACGACAAGCTGCTGCGGCCGCGCTTCCGCAAACTTCACACCCAGGCCCGCGGAAGGATCATCCCCACCCACGATAAGCCCGTGCGTCTTGACCGGCCGCTGGACCGCCTGCTGCTCACGATGGACATCGAGCAGGCGATGGCCGCCGCGCCGACCAAGGTGAAAGCCCATCCGGCCGCCCGGTTCTTCCCCGGCGAGGTGCCCCCGGGCGCCAAGAAGGTGACGCGCACGATCCACGTGGACACCACCATCCCCGGCTGGCACAGCACCGGACTCTATGCCCGCCCCGGCGACGTGATCGTGGCGACCGTCCCCAAGACGGCGCTGCGATCCGAACTCCGGCTGCGCATCGGAGCGCATCGGGACAAGCTGTGGCACAAGGACGTCTGGCGGCGCTGCCCGGAAATCGCGCGCACCTTCCCGATCACCAGGACCGCGACCCGCGCGGCCAACGCGTTCGGCGGGCTGATCTATATCGAAGTTCCGAGCAAGTGTCCGCCGGCGGTCTTCAAAGTGCAGATTCGCAACGCCGTCGAGGCCCCCTACTTCGTGCTCGGGCGGACCGATCCCGACCAGTGGCGCCAGACGATCCGCCGGCGGCCGGCGCCGTGGGCCGAGCTGGCTTCGGACAAGATCATTCTCACGGTGCCTTCCGAACGGGTGCGCCAACTCGACGATCCGACGCCGCTGATGAAGGTGTGGGACCGCGTGGCGGACGCCGAGGCCGAGCTGGCCGGCCGCCCGAAGCAGCGCCGGCGCCCGGAGCGCTTCGTCGCCGACGAACAGATCAGCGCAGGCTACATGCACGCCGGCTACCCGATCATGACCCATCTCGACGCGGCGGCGTGGATGGTCGACGCGGACCACATCCTGCACAAAGGGGCCTGGGGGCTGTTCCACGAGCTGGGACACAACCACCAGTCGCCCGACTGGACGTTCGCGGGCACGGGCGAGGTGACGGTCAACCTGTTCACGCTCTATGTGTTCGAGACGGTCTGCGGCAAGTACGAAACGAGCCGGCCGGCCCTGTTCGGCGCAAAACGCGAGCAGACGATCCGCAAGTACCTCGCCGACGGGGCGAAGTTCAGCGAGTGGAAGCGCAAGCCGTTTCTGGCCCTGCTGATGTACATGCAGCTCAAGGAAGGTTTCGGCTGGGAGGCGTACCGCAAGGTCTTCGCGGAGTACCGCGACCTGCCCCAGTCGGCGCGGCCGAAAAGCGACGCCGAGAAGCGCGACCAGTGGATGGTGCGGTTCTCGCGCACCGTCGGGCGCAACCTGGGGCCGCTGTTCGAGGCGTGGGGCGTGCCGACCTCGGCCAAGGCCCGGGCGTCGATCGCCGACTTGCCGCCGTGGATGCCGGAGGGTTTCCCGCCGAAATAGCGGGCCGGGCCGAAGTCAGGCCCCGCTGCGGAACACGGGGCCCAGGCCCAGCTCGACGAGGATCTCATCTTCACGCTGGTGCATGCGCCGAAACGCGGCGGGGTCGTGGTCGTGATAGCCCGCCAGGTGCAGCACGCCGTGGACCACGTACAGGGCCAGCTCGGCGCGGGCGGCCTGGAGCGAGCGGTTGCGCTGGACCGCCCGACGGCGGGCGACGTCCGTGCAGACCACGATCTCGCCCTCGATATAGCCCTCGTCCGGCATCGTCCCCAGGTCGAACGTCAGAACGTCCGTCGGTCCCGGCACGTTGAGAAAACGCTGGTGCAGCGTCGCCATCGCCCGGGCCCCCACGACCGCAATCGAGAGCCGCCCGTGCGTGAAGCCCTCGGCCTGCGCCGTGTGCGCCGCCACGCGGTGCAGCAGGCGCACGGCGCGCCAGGAGTTGTGGGGCTGCCAATGGACTTCCGTGACCAGCGAATTCTCGGGCATGTTCGTTTTCCTGCCAGGCGATGACGGCCGGGGACCAGCCCCCGGTCGGTTCGGTGGGCCACGCCCACCCTGCTGCGTCCCTTGGTCCCTAAGTCCCTTGGTCCCTACGTCCCTTGGTCCCTACGTCCCTGCTCCCTCGATCCCTTCGTCCCTACGACGCCGACTTTTTCTTTTCTTCTTCCGGGTAGACGATTCGCGAGTGGTAGATGCCGCAGAGGCTCTTGACCAGGCTCTTGCGGATTTCGTTGAGCTCGCGGAAGGTCAGGTCGCACTCGTCGAACTGGCCGTCGGCGAGGCGCTTCTGGACGATGTCGCCCACGACCGCCTCGATGCGCGTGGGCGTCGGCTCGGGCATGGCACGCACGGCCCCCTCGACGCCATCGCAGAGCATGACGATCGCGGTCTCGCGGGACTGGGGCTTCGGGCCGGGATAGCGGAACTCGCTCTCGGAGATCTCGGGGTCGTCGGGCTTGCGCGACTGGCTGGCCGCGTGATAGAAGTACTGGACGAGCGTCGTACCGTGGTGCTCGGCGATGAAGGGGTGCAGGCTGACCGGCAGGCCGTATTCCCGCGCCATCTCGATCCCGTCCTTGACGTGCCCGATGATGACGAGCAGGCTCATCGCCGGCGAAAGGCGTTCGTGCCGGCTCACGCCCTCGCGCTGGTTCTCGACGAAGTACTCGGGCTTGTTGATCTTGCCGATGTCGTGGTAGTACGCCCCCGCCCGGCACAGCAAGCCGTTGGCGCCGATCGCTTCCGCCGCCGCCTCGGCCAGCGCCCCGACCAGCAGGCTGTGGTTGTACGTGCCGGGGGCATCGGCCGCCATCATGCGCATCAGCGGCTTGCTGGCGTCGCACCATTCGAGCAGCGTCATCCCGGTGCTGAGCTTGAAGAGCCGCTCGATGCCCGGCAAGACGCCCTCGACCACGAAGCCGGCCATCAGCACGGCGCCCAGCGCCCACGTGCTTTCGTTGAGCGAGAACGCCGGCGCCTGTTCTTCGAGCAGGTCCACCGCCAGCGAAGCCAGCCCCGCGATCACCGCCGCCGACGCCCCCACGAGCACGATCTTGCCCCGGTTGCGCACCTCGCGCAACCCGAAGACCATCGTGCCCGACACCGCGAGCAGGATCACGAAAAACGCGATGCTCTCCTGCACCGCCAGCGTCATCAGAATCGCCAGCGCGCCGCAGATCGCAAACACCGCCTCGTCGGCGTAGACGACCCCCAGCAGCCCCGCCGCCAGCGCTTGCAGGCCGATCGTCACGTGCGGCGGCGCGTCGGTGTTCACGAAGACCGCCCGGCTGGCCCCCAGCAGCAGCAACAGCACCGCCATCGAGACGACGCGGCGGAAGTGGTTGTCGAACACGCCCTGCTGGTAACGGCGCATGTAACCGGCGACGCCGAACACCACCAGAAACACGAGCAGCGCGTGCCCCAGCACGCGGAGCCACGTTCGTCCGGCGGCCGCCCGGGCCCGCATGTACGCATCGTGCTCGATCTGGAGCAACCGCAACTGGTCGGTCGTGATGATGCCGGGGCCGGCCAGGATGTCGCCGACCGCGTACCGCCGGACGACCGGCCGCACGCTCGCCATCGCCGCGTCCATCGCGCTGACCGTCCTCGCGGCATCGAAGCGGTAGATCGGGCGATAGGTGGGGGTCTGGCCGTCCGCCCGCAGCAACGCCAGCAACGATTGTTCGAAGCTCTTGCGCAGCGGCTCGGGCACGGCGCGAACCGCTGCGGCGACCGCCTTCTCGACCGCCGCGGCATCGTTGGAGAACCGCAGCTCGGACATTCTCCACCGCAGCGCGCGCCCCTCCTGCGCGTCGGCGAGCACCGCGACGTCCGGCGTGCGCCGCGTGCCGGCGGGCTCGGGTTCGACCACCGGCGTCGCCCGCAACCGGGCGATCACGCCCTCCACGATCCGCTCGTACTGCCGGGCCTTGCCCTCCGCCGCGTAATCCCGAAGCGCCCTGGTGGCCGCCTCGTCGAGGACGATCTTGTTCTCCGCCGCCGCCTTGACGATCGCCCCCGGATCGTCGGCGTGGGCCTTGACGACCGTGAGCACACCGGCGAGCCGACCGCGGATCATGTCCAGCAGCGACGCATCGAGCTTGTAGTAGTTGGGGGAGCGGTCGCGGGCCCGCAGGCGCTCCTGCTCGGTCTGCGTCTCGTCGCGCACCTCGAACTCGACGCGGGCGGTCAGCGCCTGGGCCACGCGCTGTCCCGCGCGCAGGTCGAGCACTTCGCCGCCGGCGGTGAGAATCGCCACCGCGACCACCCCGGTCGCGACGGTGCTCAGGATCGCCAGAAACGCCTTGCCGGCCGGCAGACGCTTGTACCACGTCCCCAGCCGCTCCGCTTTCGTGCGGCGGATCTCCTTTTGCCGGGCTGTCGGTTTCGAAAAGGGCCACATGGCGTCAGCCTGTCAACCCGCCGTTGCCCCCGGACTCGGCGTCTTCGGCCGCGGCTTCGCGCGGATCGGCCGCGGGGGGCGCGGCGTCCGCCGCCCGGGCGCGGGCGACCTTCCCGGAACCCCGCTCCCGACGGGCGGACTCGCTGTCGTAGCGTCGCACAATGTCCTGCACCAGCCGGTGGCGGACGATGTCCCGCTCGCTCAGGCGCAGGATTTCGATTCCCGGGCAGCCGCGCAGCCGCTGGATCGCGTCGCGCAGCCCGGACGTCTGGCCGGGGTCGAGGTCCACCTGGCTGTCATCGCCCGTCACGATCATCTTGCTGTCGTTGCCCAGCCGGGTGAGGAACATGAGCATCTGCTGCGTGGTCATGTTCTGGGCCTCGTCGAGGATGATCACGGCGTGGTTGAGCGTGCGCCCGCGCATGAACGCCAGCGGCACGACCTCGATGATGTCGTTGACCATGAACCGCTTGAGCTGGTCGAACGTCATCATGTCGTGCATGGCGTCGAAGAGCGGCCGGAGGTAGGGGTTGACCTTCTGCTGCATGTCGCCCGGCAGGAACCCGAGCTTTTCGCCCGCCTCCACGGCCGGCCGAACCAGCGCGATCCGCCGGGTCCGCCCCATCTTGAGCAGGTGGACGGCGACCGCGACGGCGAGATAGGTCTTGCCGGTACCCGCCGGCCCGACGCAGAACACGAGGTCGTTTTCCAGCATCGCCTGGATGTAGCGGCGCTGGCCCTCCGTGCGCGGCGACACCGGCTCGCGCGAAAAGACGCGCACCGCCTCGACGTCGGTGCGCCCTTCGACCTGCTCCACCTTGTCGATGACCCGGTCGAGCACATCGTCGTCGATGATCGCGCGCCCGCGCAGCGTCTCCTGCAACTGCTCCAGGGCGGCGGCGGCCTTGGCGACGGCGACCGAGTCCCCCGTGATGCGAACCAGCGAGTTCCGCGCGGAAATCCGCACGCCGAAAGCATCGCGAATCCGCCGCAGGTGCTTGTCGCCCGGTCCGAACAATTCGCCGCGTTTGCGCGGCTCGCGAATGGTCACCGACAATTCCATGCCAACTAGGTTATCGGTGATATGGGACCTGTGGCAACCGATCGCCCGCCTCGGGGCGCAGCATCGCCGGTTCCCCGGCACGGCATCGGCCGGGTTGACGCGAGCGCGGCGGCGGCAACCGGGCTGGATCCTGTTATGCCCTCAGGTCGATCACACTACCGGTTGTATCCCCACCGCCGGAACCGGGCCGCACGACCCACGCGGTGCTTTCCGCGTTCGCCGGGCCACGAATCGCCGCGTTCAGGGGAGCCGGGTCGATCCGATCGACAACGCCGTCGTTGTCGTCGTCCGGGTCGCAGGCGTCGCCGAGGCCATCGAGATCGCAGTCGAGCTGCGCAGGATTGGCGGCGTCGGGGCAGTTGTCGGACCGATCGCAAACGCCGTCGCGGTCCCGATCGTGACGGCACGGACGCTCGGTGGCAACCAGCAGCGCAAGCAAACCGCGCCGCCGCAGCACGAGGCCACGGTAGAGCAGGTGAACGAGCAGGCGCGCCGTGTCGGCGCGCGCCGGATGTGTGGCGTGCCTCATGCTTCTTCCGCCTCCCGGGGCGTGGCAGCCTCCCGCGGCCCCAAACGAGCGTAGGGCGGCGAATCGCCGACGAAGCGTAGCGATACGCCGACCCTACTTCTACCTGACTATAGGCCGCCGCCCCCCGCCTCGGTCAACCCCCCCATCCCCGCGAACGCGCCGCCCCGGAAGACCGATAACGTTCGACGGCCGGCGCGGGCCTCGGCCCCGCGGCTCTTGTGGTGGCGGTGTTTCGCTGCCACGTGGAAGATGCTCCCCCGACGACGTCTCCCTGAAGATGGTTCCCTGGCGATGCGCGCCACACTGCGCCGGCCTTTTCAGCGCGACCGCGACAAGCTACGCTGCACCGTCGGATTGGGCGAGACGGGGAAACGACTCGTGGACGAACTGTTCAAGCAGGACAAGAGCGTGGTGGCGATGATTCACGTCGGGGCACTACCCGGCACGCCCCGCTGCGCGCAAAGCGTCGAAGCGATTGTGCGGGAAGCACGCGCGCAGGCCGCGGCCTGTGCCGGCGCCGGCGTCGACGCCCTGATGATCGAGAACATGCACGACCTGCCCTATCTGAAAGGTCGCGTCGGGCCGGAGATCGTCGCCGGCATGACCGCCGTCGGCGTCGCCGTGCGTGCCGCTGCCGCGCTGCCACTGGGCGTACAGGTGCTGGCGGCGGCCAACCGGGCGGCGATCGCCGTGGCGCTGGCCTGCGGAGCCGCTTTCGTGCGCTGCGAGAACTACGCGTTCGCCCACGTGGCCGACGAAGGGCTCATGCCCACCGCCGAGGCCGGTCCGCTCTTGCGTTACCGCCGAAAGATCGGCGCAGGGGGTATCCGTATTCTCGCCGACGTGAAGAAGAAGCACTCGAGCCACGCGATCACGGCGGACATATCGCTGGCCCAGGCGGCCCGGACCGCCGAGTTCTGCGGTGCGGATGCGGTCGTCGTCACCGGATCGGCCACCGGCGAACCGGCAGCGGCGGAGGACGTGGCGGCGGTCGCGCGGGCCGTCACGATTCCCGTTTGCGTCGGTTCGGGGCTGACGCCGGAGAACCTGGAGACTTTCTGGCCCCACGCGGACGTCTTCATTGTCGGGTCGTATTTCAAGCGCGACGGGTTGTGGTCCAACGAGATCGACCCCCGACGGATCGAACGATTCATGGAGAAGGTGCACGCGCTGCGGGGCTGAGCCGGGCCACCCCGCACGCCACTGGACAGACCCGCTTGCGTGAGCGACGCCTTGAGCCCCCCCGCCTGTGATCCCAACCGCGGCCGCCTGGAGATCATCTGCGGCTGCATGTTCGCCGGCAAGACGGCGCACCTGATCGCGCGCCTGCACGAAGCGCAGGCCGCCGGCTGCGCGGTGCGCGCGTTCAAGCACGCGCTCGACATCCGCTACAGCCCCGCGGCGCTGGCCACACACGATCGCCGCCGTTTCGCCGCCCTGCCCGTGCGCGACGTGGAGACGATCCGCCGACGGGCCGCCGGCGCCCGGGTGATCGGGATCGACGAGGGGCAGTTCTTCGGCGACGAGATCGTCACGCTCTGTCGCGCGCTGCGCGATTCGGGCAGGCGCGTCATCGTCGCGGGCATCGACTTCAACGCCTGGGGGCGGCCGTTCGAGCCGATGCCGCGGCTCAAGGCGATCGCCGACCGGGTCGATGTGTGTTGCATGCCCTGTACCGTGTGCGGGCGACCGGCGCGCTTCACGCAACGGATCGTCCCCGTCGAATCGGAGGACATGG
>CAYRXN010000036.1:0-4665 GCA_964428275.1 uncultured Planctomycetales bacterium
CATCCGGGTGGCGGCGCCGGCCGGAAACCATGGAACAGCGGGGCCCTTCGAGGCCGCGCCCCCCGGGCCGCCGCGCTGCCCTCGGATCGTGGTGATCGCCGGCGCAGCGGCGCCGACCCGCTGCCGAGGGTATCGGATCACCGGTACCCAACCGGCTGCGCAAGGGTTAGAATCCGCCGTCGGCCCACGGATGGTCAGGCTGTCCCGCGTGGAGGTGGGTGTCGTGACAAACGGAATCATCCCCTCGAGCGGACGCGTCGTACGTACGATTGCCGCGACGATGCTGGTTCCGGCCCTGTTCGGGTGCAGCAAGCCGGCGCCGCCGGTCCATTTCACGATGGTTTCGGGCAAGGTGCTCGCCTGCCGAACCGATACGGGAGAGCTGACGCTCCGCGGCGGGCGCCCGCGTGAAGGCAAGAACGTCGAGCACACGGTGAACTGTCTGATTACGCAGAACTCGGAGCTCTACATCAACGGCCGGCTCGCCACGATTCAGGATATCCGGCTCGGCGATACGGTGGAGGTCATTGGTCGCATCGACGCCACATCAAAACCCCACCGATTCGTTGTCAGTGTCGCCTACATCGACCACCCGTTCACGCCGCCGCCTGAGCCTGTGTTTGCTCCGCCGGCGGCAGCCACCAGACCGGCAACCCGGCCCACCAGACCATGAAAGGATTCGCCATGTCCGCCATCGCAAAGATTCAGTCGGTCATCGCTCGTGAAGTACTGGATTCGCGGGGGAACCCCACCGTCGAAGCCGACGTGCTGCTCAGCGACGGCACGCTTGCAACCGCGGCCGTCCCCAGCGGCGCCTCCACCGGAGAAAACGAAGCCATCGAGTTGCGCGACGGCGACAAGAAGCGTTTCCAGGGCAAGGGCGTGCTCAAGGCGGTCGAGAACGTCAATACGATCATCGCGCCGGCCCTGCGCGGGCTCGACCCCACCAAGCAGGAGCAGCTCGATCGCCGCATGATCGAGCTCGACGGCACACGCAACAAGGCCAAGCTGGGGGCCAACGCGATTCTGGCGGTTTCCGTCGCCGCGGCCAAGGCGGCGGCGCAATTCTGTCGACTGCCGCTGTTCCGCTACATCGGCGGGTCGGGGGCGCACGTGTTGCCCGTCCCCATGATGAACATCCTCAACGGCGGAAAGCACGCCGACAACAACGTCGATTTCCAGGAGTTCATGATCCAGCCGTGGGGGGCGCCGACCTTTCGCGAAGCGCTGCGCATGGGGGCGGAAATCTTCCACACGCTCAAGGGCGTGCTCAAGGACAAGGGTTATAACACGTCGGTGGGGGACGAGGGCGGCTTCGCACCGAGCCTCAAGAGCAACGACGAGGCGCTCGAAGTCATCGCCCACGCCGTCGAGAAGGCCGGGTACCGGCTCGGAGAGGACGTGTTCCTCGCGCTCGATCCGGCGACCAGCGAGATGTGGGACGCCGACACCGGCAAGTACCGCTTCTTCAAGTCCGATCCCGACCGGCTCGCCACCAGTGACGAGATGATCGACATCTGGGAGGCGTGGTGCGAGAAATACCCCATCCGCAGCCTCGAAGACGGTCTGGCGGAGAACGACTGGGAGGGCTGGGCCAAGCTGACGCAGCGGATGGGGGAGCGCGTCCAACTCGTCGGCGACGATATCTTCGTCACCAACCCGGAATACCTGGGGCGCGGCATCCGGGAGGGCTGCGCGAACGCGATTCTCATCAAGCTCAACCAGATCGGTTCGCTGACCGAGACGCTCGAAACGGTCGACCTGGCGACGCGTCACGGATACGCCTCGGTGATCAGCCATCGCAGTGGCGAAACCGAGGATACGACCATCGCCGATCTCGCCGTCGCCACCAACGTCGGCCAGATCAAGACCGGCAGCGCGTCGCGCAGCGACCGCATCGCCAAGTACAACCGCTTGCTGCGGATCGAGGAGATGCTGGGCGATCAGGCGGTCTACGGCGCCAGGTTCTGGAACCGCGGCTGAGCCGCGCCGGCGGCGTTTGCGATGAGTCGATCGCGCTACGGTACGGTTCTCCTGGCGTGGCTGCTGGTGGGGATGGGCGGCGCCGCGCTGGCGGCGTGCCTGATCCTCCCGCCGTGGTTGGAGGTGCGCGCCCTGCGGGGCGAGCAGCAGCGGGCCGAGGCGCAAATCGACGCGCTCAAGCGGCAAGTCGACGAGCTCGCCCGCCAGATCGAGCACCTGCAAAGCGACCCGGCCTACCTGGAGCGCATCGGCCGCACGGAGTTCGGTTTTACGCCGCCGGGCGTCGAGTTGATCCCGGTCGAAGCGGTCGAATCCGCCGCGCAGACCCAGTCGGTCGCCCAGCCACCGCTGACGCTGGCCGAGCGGGTCGAGGCGGCGACGCGTGAGAACCCGCTGGTGGCGGTGTTCGTGCTGGACCAGAGCCGGCCGTTCGTGATGGGGTTGGGGGCCGCAGCCGGATTGGTGGGGCTGGCCCTGCTGGTGCCGCGTCCGCGGGGGAGGGCGTAAGACCGTCTCGCGCAGCAACTTGGAGCGCCGCGGCGCTGATCGGCCGGGGTTGCGCCACGCGGGCGGGCTGCCGCTGGTCGGGGCCGCGTGAACCGGCGGATGCTTGAGTGGCTCGAAGGGCTTGGCAACGCTGGCGGGATAGTTTACTATCCCTGCCGATTCGGCGGGCGGCCGAATCGCTTTGTTTTGTGTGCGAGGAGACCGGGTAAGATTCCCAGAGACGAGTCTGGTTTCTGCGCGCGGGCCGGGGTCGAGCGCCGGCCGGGGCGCCGCGGGCGGAAACGGCTGCGAGAAATCGAGTCTATCTACTCCGGTTGTCCCCAATGGAGGAACGGCACGTGCCTGAAATCGCTGAGATCGAAAGCAAGGTCAAGAAGATTGTCGCCGAGCAGATGGGTGTGGCGGAGGACGAGATCACCCGCGACACCTCGTTCATCAACGACTTGAACGCCGATTCGCTCGACACCGTTGAGCTGATCATGGAGTTCGAGGAGGAGTTCGAAATCAGCATTCCCGACGAGGAAGCCGAGAAGATCCAGACCGTCGGAATGGCGATCGACTACATCAAAGACCACCTCGACAAGAACTAGCAGGCGGCCGGGTCGAATTCCATGAGTGATCGTCGTCGGGTTGTTGTAACCGGAATGGGGGCCGTGACCCCCCTGGGTGCGTCCGTTTCCGCATTGTGGGACGGGCTGGTCGCGGGACGCTCGGGGATCGACCGGATCCAGCGGTTCGACCCCGAGCCGTTCGATTCGCAGATGGGCGGCGAGTGCAACGACTTCGAGCCCGGGGATTTCATCGAACACCGCGCCATCAAACGCATGGACCGCTTCGCCCAGTTCGCCTTCGCGGCGGCGAAAATGGCCATGCAGGACAGCGGCCTCGGGACCGACGGCTTCGAGCCGCAACGCGCGGGCGTGATCCTCGGCAGCGGCATCGGCGGCCTGCGCGAACTCGAAGTGCAACACAAGCGGCTGCTCGCCAAGGGGCCCGGACGCGTTTCCGCGTTCACCATCCCCAAGCTCATGGCCAACGCCGGTGCCGGTCACGTCTCGATCGAATTCAACTTCCAGGGCATCAACACCGCCGTCGCCACGGCGTGCGCGTCGGCCGGCCACGCCATGGGCGATGCGCTCAACGCGATCCGCAAGGGCGGCATGGACGTGATGATCACCGGCGGCTCCGAAGCGGCCCTGACACCGCTCGGACTCTCGGCGTTCTCGGCGATGAAGGCCATCAGCACCCGCAACGACGATCCGCAACACGCCTCCCGACCGTTCGACAAGAATCGCGACGGCTTCGTGCTCAGCGAGGGCGCCGGCGTGCTCGTGTTCGAGGAGCTGGAACACGCCAAGGCCCGCGGGGCCAGGGTCTATGCCGAAGTCGTCGGGTTCGGCGGTACCGGCGACGCGGGCGACATGGTCCAGCCCGACCCCGAGGGTCGCGGCGCGGCCCGCGCCATGGCCGCGGCTCTGGCCGATGCGGGGATCAACCCCGAAGACGTCGACTACATCAACGCCCACGGTACAAGCACGCCGCTGGGGGATATCGCCGAGACGCGCGCCGTCCATTCGGTGTTCGGGGCCGCGGCCGGCAAGGTCGCGATCAGCAGCACCAAGAGCGCGATCGGCCACACGCTGGGCGCCAGCGGCGGGATCGAAGCCGTGGCCTGCATCAAGGCGATCGAACACAACACCATCCCGCCGACGATCAACTACGAGACGCCGGACCCCGATTGCGACCTCGATTACGTGCCCAACGTGGCACGCGACGCCCGCGTCAACTACGCGATGAACAACTCTTTCGGCTTCGGCGGGCACAACGCATCGCTGATCTTCCGCCGCATCTGACCGGCCCCCTGGGCGGGCTGGGCGCTTTTTCGCCAATCGAAGCCAGCGAGGATTCGGAGGGCCGCGCGGGCCGAAAGCCCGCGGCCCGCCGTTGGGCGCGCTGCCTCGCGGAACATGTGAATGGCGAATGGCGCGTGGCGAATGGCGAATTATCTTCCGCCGGTGCGTTGCCTCCGTCCCTCCGTCCCTCAGTCCCTTTGTCCCTTGATCCCTCAATCCCTTAATCCCTGTTCCCTCCGCGCCTCCGTCCCTTTGTGAATGGCGAATGGCGAGTGGCGAATGGCGAATTATCTTTCGCCGGCGCGTTGTCTCCGTCCCTCCG
>CAYRXN010000037.1:0-18930 GCA_964428275.1 uncultured Planctomycetales bacterium
CGGCCCGCGGCGGCGGCGGCGGCGCAGACCCGGCCGAGCGGTCAGAGCAGGCCGTCCTGGCGTCCCATGTACTTCATCAAGTCCACCACGCGGCAGGAGTAGCCCCACTCGTTGTCGTACCACGAGACGAGCTTGAAGAACCGCGCGTTGAGCTCGATGCACGCCTGCGAGTCGTAGATCGAGGAGAGCGGACAGTTGATGAAATCGGAGCTGACCACCATCTCCTCGGTATACCCCAGGATTCCTTTCATCTTGCCTTCCGAAGCGACCTTCATCGCCGCGTGGATGGCGTCGAGCGAGGTTTCCTTCTCCGTGCGGACGGTCAGGTCCACGACCGAGACGTCCGGCGTCGGCACGCGGAAGGCCATGCCGGTCAGCTTGCCCTTGAGCTCGGGGATGCACAGCGTGACGGCGATGGCGGCGCCGGTGCTGGCGGGGATGATGTTCTGCGTCGCGCCGCGCCCGCCGCGCCAGTCCTTTTTCGAGGGACCGTCCACGGTGGGCTGCGTGGCGGTCATGGAATGCACGGTGGTCATCAGCCCCTCGGCGATGCCGAACTCGTCGTTGACGACCTTGGCGATCGGTGCGAGGCAGTTGGTGGTGCAACTGGCGTTGGAGACGATGAAGTCGGTGTCCTTGTTGTATTTCTCCTCGTTGACGCCCATGACGAACGTGGGCACGTCGCCGCCCTTGGCGGGCGCCGAGATGATGACCCGTTTGGCCCCGTCTTCGAGGTGTTTGCTGGCGCTGGCCTTGTCGCGGAACAGGCCGGTGGACTCGACGACGTAATCGACGCCGAGATCCTTCCAGGGGATGGCGGCGGGGTCGCGCTCGCTGAAGCAGCGGATCGTGTGCCCGTCGACGTCGATGGCACCTTCCGAGCCGGTGATGTTGCCTTCGTAGTTTCCGTGGGTCGAGTCGTACTTGAGGAGGTAGCCGAGGGCCTCGCCCGGCACCAGATCGTTGACCGCGACGAACTCGATCTCGGGGTCGTTGATCGCCGACCGAACCACCAGGCGGCCGATCCGTCCGAATCCGTTGATACCAACACGAACCGCCATTGTTGTGCTCCTTCTGGCAGGTAAGAGAAAAGCCGCTCGCCGCCGAGCGACGGCTTGCCCGAGGCCGCGACCGCGGTCGAGCCGGCCGGGGGCGCCCGGTCTACGCCACGCCGGTAGCTTCCGCCCGGTCCGATAGGCTGTCAAGCGGTCGGACCGGCCCCATCTGATCCCAGATTTTTTCGGGCTCTACGATTCTAACGGCGGTTTGGGTAAGGTCACGCAAGCGCCCGCCGTCAATGGCACCGGCGAGGCTCGTGAGGCGCAGGATATAGCGCAAAACCTGCGCGAGCGTCTCCACGCGGGCGAACTTCGGCAGAAACCGCCGCCCGATGAACCCGCGGACTTCCGCCCCCAGGCCGGTCGCGTCCACGTCTCCCAGTTCGCCGGTGAGCGCTTCGGCCAGGTCGCAGTCGCAGCGGGCCAGACGGTCGTAGAACCCCTCCGCCGCCGCCGGCAGCCGCCGGGCCAGCAGGTGGTCGATCGCCAGCTCGACCGCCACGTGGGCGGCGAAGTCGAGCCACACGGGGGCGGGCGTGCCGCCGTCCGCGGCGCCGCGCAGCTCCCGCTGCCAGCCGAGGAACGCGGGGCAGGCGTGAAACCGCCGATCGACCACGACATGGTTGAGCAGTCCGCGGCGCAGTTGGCGGGCCTCGGGACGATGCGGCTCGGCCGCCCGCACGGCGCGCCAGCGCAGGCGGCGCCTGCGCGAAAACCGCGGCCAGAGATCGGGCAGCGCGACGCCGAGCACGAAGTACGGATCGGCCGGCAGGTCACCGACGTGGTGGTTGTAGACGTAGTGGCCGAGATAGTTCATGGGCGCGTGCCCGGAGAGGAACCACGCGGCTCGGCGACCTTGCGGGCCTTCTGTTCCTTGCGCCACTCGCCCGGGGTCGCCAGGTCGCCGTTCCAGACGTCGGCCGCAATCCCATCCAACGTAAGGACGTGGCTGTAGCTCTCCTTTTGCCCGAAAACCAGCACGTGCGTACCGGGATCGAGAAAGCCGTCCGGCGGTTCGACCTGGTGCGGTCCCTTGCGGTAGTAGGGCGCCTGTTGGCGCACGACGCGCAGGCACCCGGAAACCAGCACCACCACGCTGGCCGCGAGCACCGCCAGCAGGCGGCGCCGCCACGCCAGCCGATTTGCCGCGACGATCCGCATGACACTCCCTCCCCGGCCGCGCTGTCCGGCCGCTGCGACGACGGCGAGACTCGCCCAATGACCCCGGAAGTCACCATGATACGCGCGATACGCAGGTGCGTCGCCGGGCGCGCGCTGCCGTCCTCCGCGACGCGGGCGTCTTGCCGGACCGCAATGATGCGCATTTTTCTCGAAATTCGTGGCCGCAGGGCCTCGAAAATCGTCAAAAATAGTGGAGTAGGGCATCTGCGGCCGAGAGGCGAGGGCAGCCGACTCGGTAGGGCCGGAACACATCGACCACACCAGCGTCGACGGCCGTCATTTCCCGTCGCGGGCGGCACTCATCTTGAAAAAGGAGTACTCGGGCCAGGGGGGCGCTCCGTGCCCGGTGCGTGACTTGGCAGGGAGCGACACCGCTCCTGGCGAGCAAGGAGAACCGTCATGTTTACGAGAGAACATTACTGGACGGTGGGGGGCGTGCTCGTGCTGCTGACGTTCGCCCCGGCACCCGCACGCGGACAAGGGGGGCCCGACGTGCGCGTGAACCAGGACCTGCCCGGCCGCGTGCAGAACGAGAGCAGCCTGGCCGAGAGTCCGGCGGCGCCGGGCACGTTCGTCGCGGCTTTCAACGACCAGCCTTACGCCGGCGGTGGTGGCATGGGCGTCGCCGCCTCGGCGGATGGCGGATCGACGTGGCTGCATCAGCTGCTGGCCCCGCCGCCGGGGTTTGGATTCATCGACGCCTTCGATCCGATCGCGGCGTTCGACACCTCCGGGTTCGCGTACGCGGGCTTTGTCACGACCGACGGCACGTATGGCGGCAACGTGGCCGTCGCGGTGTACGCCTCGCCCGACGGCGGCGTGACATGGCCCTTCCAGACGCTGGCCGCGCTGGCGACCACCGGCCCGTTCTACGACAAGCCGCACATGGCGGCGGATACCGGCGCCGCCAGCCCCTTCGCGGGAAGCCTCTACGTCACGTACATTCAGGAAAACATCGTCGGCCCCGGCCCCTGGAGCGACATCAGCTTCGTCTACGCGCGGCCGGCCAACCTGCCGCCGATGGGGGCGTTCCAGTTCAGCAACCCGCAGGTCATCAGCGATCTGCCGCCCGGCGTGGGCATGGGAAACGGCCCGAACCTGGCCGTGGCGTCTGACGGGACCATCTACGCGGCGTGGATCGACACCGACGTGACCCAACAGGGCCAGCTGCCGGGGCTGATCTTCCTCGACCGCTCGTTCGACGGAGGCGCGACCTGGGGACCGGACACGCCGGTTCGCGCGATCCTCACGCTGCCCGATCGGCTCACCGGCGACACGCTCGCGCCGCTGACCGGCCCGACCGCGCGCAGCTTCCCCTGCGTCGAAACGGACCCGAACAACCCGCAGACCGTCTACCTCGTCTACGCCGCCGACCCGGACGGACCCTGGACCGGTGACGAAGCGGACGTCTACTTCGTACGCTCGACCGACGGCGGACAAACGTGGTCGGCGCCCGTCACGCTCAACGCCGGCTTCGGACAGCACGACTTCGAGCCGTGGATCGCGACCAAGTGGGACGGCACGCTCGACGTGGCGTGGTACGAAGGGGTCCACAACGGCACATTCTGGGAGTGGACCGTGATGCTGACGCGCAGCGTCGATCGCGGCATGACCTGGTCGATGCCGGTGCCGATCAACGACGCGCCGTTTCCCACGCCGACCGACCCCTGGGGTCAGCCGTGGCTGGGCGAGTACCTGAGCGTGGTCGGCACGCTGTCCGATGCGCTGATCACGTTCGCCGCCTCGCAGAGCAACGCCGCGGCGGATGCGCTCGGCGACGTGTACTTCGACCGCGTGCCGAACGCCTCGATGCCCGTGCCCTGCGAGGGCGACCTCGACGGCGACGGGGACATCGACCTGGCCGACCTGGCCCGCATGCTGGCCCACTACGGCAACAGCGGCGGACTCTCGTATCGCCAGGGCGATCTGGACGGCGACCAGGACGTCGATCTGGCCGACCTGGCATTGATCCTGGCCGGTTACGGCAACGTCTGTTTCTGGGCCGACAGCTTCGACGCGTACGCGGCCGGCAGCGACATCGACGGCCAGGGCGGCTGGGCCGGCTGGGACAACCAGCCCGGTCTGGGCGCGACCGTGGTGGCGACCCCCGTGCAGACGCCGCCCCATGCGCTCGACGTGCAGGGCAACACGGACATCGTGCAGACGTTCAACTTCGCCGGCTCCGGCCGGTGGGAGTTCGACGCGTGGATGTACATCCCCTCCGGCTTTACCAGCGGAGGAACCGGCCAGTTCGACGGCACGTACCTGATCCTGATGAACACGTACACCGCCGGCGGAACGCACAACCCGCAGGACTGGTCGGCGCAGATGCAGTTCGACTCCAACGACGGGATGCTCAAGGTCTTCTACGGCAACGGAACCAACACCGTGGCCGTGCCCTACGTGGTCGATCAATGGGTTCCCATCCGGCTCCTGATCGACCTGGATGCCGACTGGATCGACGTGTACTACAACGGCCAATGGGTCGTCGGATACCAGTGGAGCATCGGCGTGACCGGCGCCGGGGGCGGCGCGACGAACATCGCTGCGCTGGACCTGTTCGCCCAGGGCTCCACGTCCGTGTATTACGACGACCTGAGCCTGCGCGCGCAGTAGGGCGGCCACCCAGAAGCGCACGCTCGACATCGGTCGGGGGCCGGCCTGCGCGGTTGGGCCCCCGACCCGGTCCGAAACCCGCGCCGGAGTGCGGCCGCCTCGGCGATCCCGCAGGACCGGGACGCAGCGCACACTTCAGGTAATCAGCCGCCGGCGGGGGCGCGACCGATCGGAGGGCGGGGCCTTCTTGCCGCCGCGCGCCGAACCGGCGCGTTTGGAGATCGCCGGCTCGGGGGCGCGCGGCTGCGCTTTGCCGGTCCTGGCCGGGCCGGACTTCGTCCGGGGCGAACCCGCCTTGCCGCGCTTCGGCCGCGCGGCGTTCCTGCGACCCGAAGAACCGGAGCGCGAAGGCGCGGGCGCGGCGCCCCGCTCGAACTCCTTCCGGGCACGCGCCAGCATCCGGCGCAGCGCGGTCAGCTCTCCCGAGGTGAGCCGCCGGCAGGCGCCGACCGGCAGCTTCTTGAGCGACAGCGGGCCGATCTGCACGCGCTTGAGCGTCTTGACACGGTGGCCCAGACGCGCCAGCATCCGCCGCACCTGCCGGTTGCGGCCCTCGCGCAGCGTGATCATCAGCACGCTCGATTGCCGGCTGCGGTGGATGATCTCCACCTCGGAAGCGGTCGCCCTGCCTTCGGCGAGATGCACGCCCTTCTTGAGCAACGGCACGATGTCGTCGGGAACCTGGCCGCGCACCTCGACGCGGTAGACCTTGGGGATGCCCAGCCGGGGGTGCGTGATCTGCTCGGCCAGCTCGCCGTCGTTGGTCATCAGCAGCAAGCCGGTGCTGTCCGCGTCGAGCCGCCCCACGACGAACAGCCGCGCCTTGATCGGCGGCAGCAGGTCGATCGCCCGCAACCGCCCGGCGGGATCGCGATTGGTACACACCACGCCCTTGGGCTTGTGGACCAGGAAGTACTCGGCAGCGCCCAGCCGCACGCGGCTGCCGTCGACCACCACGCGATCGCGGGCCGGATCGACGAACGCCGGCAGCTCGTTGACGATCTGGTCGTTGATGAGCACGCGGCCCGCCTCGATCATCTCCTCGGCACGGCGGCGCGAGGCCACCCCCGCTTCGGAGAGGAACTTCTGCAAGCGCATGCGTTTGGCTTTCTGATCTCGCGTCGTCACTCGTTTCATCCGTCCTGCCGCCCAACGTCGGGGGCGGCGCCCGCGGGCAACGGTTCGGCGCCGGCGGGGTCGCCTTCCGGACGCCCGGGTCGCGGCTCGTCGAGCGCCGGCGGCGCGCTGCTCTCGGGCCGTTCGGGCCGCTCGGTCGGACCCAGCAGGTCCTCAAGGAGCGTCTTCTGAAGCAACATGCGGCCCGGAATCGCTCCCGACGTGCAGAGTCCGTCGAGCACCTCGATCAATACGTCGTAGTCCAGACCGACGCCGCGCAGCGCGCCGCTGTCGTCGGTCACCGGCAAGTCGGCGAGCCCGGCGATCAACTGCACGACGCGCGGCTCGACCACGACCGGCTTCGAGACGATGCGCCCGCTGCGCGTCTGCCAGAGGATCGACACCTTGCCCCCGGTCTTGGGCGCGTTGAGCGTCACCCGGTCGCCGGGATGATTGTAGAACAGCGGCAGGACGATGGGCGTGCGGCGGCCGAAAACAGCGATTCGCGGCGCCCGCGAGGTATGGGCGTAGATCAGCGGGCGGCCGCTGGACTCGACCACGTCCAGGATCACGCTGGTCCGCCGCGGGTCGAGCGCGCTGGCAAACGTCGTCGTTTCGATCGCGGGGTAGCGGTGGTTGAGCAGCGCCTCGTACGCCGCGATGCGCACGATGTCGTCCCGGTCGTTGAGCAAACCCGCCAGCGCGCGGGCGGCCTGGGGATAATCGCAGTGCCCCAGCTCGACGATCGCGTCGAGCCGGTGGGGATCTCCGGCGAGGCACGCCGCCTTGACCATCGGGGCGAGCGCGTTGACATCACGAATCCGCAGGCCGGCGCGGGCGGCGTAGAACCGCACCGCCCGATCCGCGTGTTCGTAAAGCGGTCGAAGCTGATCGGTCACGGTGCGTCCCATCCCTTCCCAGATCAGCGAAATGTGGTTGAGCACGGGATCGCCCTCGTCGAGATGCTCGGCCATCTGACGAAGCTTGCGGTCGACCAGTTTCGGTGTGTTCTCCAGGTATACGTGCGTGGCCAGCTCGATGAAGTGCGCGGGCCGGTCGGCGAACGCCGGCGGTGTGGTCAGCGTGAGGTAGCCCTTGCTGACCGCGTCCGCAATCGGCGGATGCTGCCCGAAGCGCTCGTTGAGTCGTTGCTCGATCTTGCGGGCCATCCAGTACGACGGTTCGCGCATCAGCAGGCGGATCGGGCGGCTTTCCGCGGTCCGCCCCCCGCCGAGCACCATCCCGCGACGCAGGTGCGGCGCCCCGCCACCGGAACCGGAAACCCGCGGCTCGGTGTAGATCAGCCCATCCGCGTAGGCCAGCGCCGGGCCGGTCACGAGCTCCTTGCCGACCGCGGTAGCCTCGAACCGGCGCAGTTCACACGGCAGCAGCAGTCCCCCCTTGAGCGAGCGCGTTTGTGTGCCGATCGCCTGCACCTGGAGGTCGAACACGGTATGACGCGGCGCGCCGGCGGGAACGATCCCGTGAACCACGACGACCGCCGTATCGAGCGAATCGATCAGCCGCTGGGGAGAAAACGACGGCCGGTTGCGGCGGGGGGGACGTGCCGACGCCTGGCGGGCGAGGACATCGACCAGGTAATCGCGGATGATCGTGGGACAGTCGCTGCCGCCATTTTTGCCGAGCCCCACGACGATACCGTAGCCGCGCAAGTGAAGCGGATAGGCGGCGCCGATCATTGCGTAGGCACCAACCGTTTCCGACAGGATGCTGTCGGCCGGCACGGCCGATTGGGGCTTGGGTTCGGGCGGTGTCTTCTTACGGCCCCACGAACCAGACTCGCACCCGGACATTCCCGCGACCAACAGCGCAAGGGCTCCGGCTGCTGCGGCCCGTCTCAAGCACGTCATCATACTGGAATCCTCTTGCCGGGAGCGGCGCCCTGCGACGCCCGTCGCCGCGCCGGCGCTTCAGCCCGCGTTGCCGTCAGCAACGCATGCACCGGCGGTCGGTCCGCCCGCGCCGGTCGGCACCGGCGGGACCACCGTCTGCGCACGACTATACCCGATGCGGAATTGAACCGCACGCCGTGCCAGCCTCTGGCCGCTCGCGGTCAGTCCCCCGCCTGACATCGCCCACCGGTTTCAAACCGGGTGCCACAGCAGACGTCGGGGCCAACCCACAGGCCGGTCCCCGACGGGCATGCCACGAACCGCGGATCACACCGTCTTACTTGTGCAGCGTGAACGTGTCGAAGAGCCGGTCGTGATCGTCGAACGCCTGGTATTCGAGCGTGCGGCCGGCGATCTTCACGTAGACATAATGGTGACCGCACATCACGTGGTTGACGAACCAGGGGCGGGCCGGCGCGAAGCGTTCGAGTCCGGCCGCCGCGCCGCCGGTGGTCACGTAGATCACGCCGCCGTCCGGATCGACCCGCCCGCCGCGGAGCGGCCAGCTGCGCTCGTACACGTGGATATGACCGGCGAACACGATATCGACGTTGTACTTCTCGCACAGCGGCACGATCGCGTTGCGCACCTTGAGATCGCCCCAGGTCGAATCGCCGGTGCCCGTGTCGCCGTAGTCGTCCGCGTCGGAACTGAACGCCGGGTGATGGAAGTAGACGAACTTCCACGTCGCTTTGGAGGCGGCCATCCGCTTTTCGAGCCAGCGGACCTGTTCCGAGTCCGCCGTGAGCTTGCGGTCGCTGTCGACGACGAAGAACTGGGCGTTGCCCCAGGTGTAGTCGTAGTAATACTCCGGCTTGGGCAGCGCGAAATAGTCGTAGTACCAGTGGGCGTCCTGTTCGTGGTTGCCCAGCGCCGGCATCATCGGAACGTGGGCCAGCAGGCCCTCGGAGGGCTGGAAACACTGGAAGATCCACTGGCGCTTGTTCGTGCCGACCGCCACGATGTCGCCGACGTGGATCACGAAGTTGGGACGCTGGTGCCACGCCAGATCGGTGATGCGCCGGTAGGTCTTGGGGTTGCTGCGTGAATCGCCCAGCACCACGAACGCGAAGGGCGTCTCCGGTCGCACGGCGGTCTGAAAGGTGCGCACGTCGCTGACCAGCGTATCGCCGCCGGCCTCGGTCGAGCGGACGCGATAGAAATAGCGTGTCTGCGGCGCAAGCCCGTCGAGCCGCACCTCGTGGATGCGCCGCGGGTCGGCCTGGGCGACGCGCTCGGTCGGCGGGTTGGTCCGGCCCCACTCGACGACGCCGTCGGCCGGCCGGTCGGTTTCCCACATGATCGTCATACCGTCGGGCGTCGGCCACTGGAGGTAGGGCTTGACGAAGAACTTCAGCGCCGTTCGCACCGGCGGCGCTTCGAGCAGGTCGGCCCCGGCATCGAACAACGCCCGGACCTGCTCCGGCGACAGCGCCCGATCGTAGACCGCCAACTCGCGGATCGCCCCCTGCATGGGCACGAACTCGTTCTTGTCGCGGTAGGCGCCGATCACGTACGGCCCCTTGTTCGGATAGAGGATGTCGCCCGATTGCTCCGCCGACTCGCCGGCCGGCCGGCCGTTGACATAGATCCGCATCGCGCGGCCGTCGTATGTCGCGGCGACGTGCATCCATTTGCCGGTCGTGTAAGGCTGGTCGGCGGTGAGGTAGGTGAGGCGGCCGTTGCCGTCGTCGGCCCCTTGCGTGGCCAGCCCGAAATAGCACGCCGACTCGTTGTATCCCAGAATCCACCCGTGCTCGTCGTCGCCGTTGTCCTGGATCACGCCGACGATCCCGCCCCACTGCGCCGGCGTCTCGATCACGACCCAGCCGGCAACCGACATCCCGCGGCGTGGCAGCTTCTGGCGGCTCTTGGCGATGTTCTTGTACACGACGAGATAGTCGCTCAGCCCGTCGAGCACGAGCGCTTCGAGGTCGCCGGTCCGGTGGATCTTCGCACCGGCCACCGGCCGGGCGAGCAGACCGCCGGCGGTGTCGGCAAAGCCCTTCTTGCCCGCGCAGGACGCGTCGAACAGCCAGTGGGACAGCGGCGGTTTCTCGGGCGGTGCGGCGAACGCCACGGCCGCCAACAGCACTCCCGCCATCATCGCTTGCCCGATCAACGAATTGCGCATGGTTTCGTTCCTTTTCGGCTGGGGCCGTCTTTCGGCGTGTGATTGCTCCCCTGTGGCACGAATCGTAAAGTGCCGTGGGCACCAGGCTCGGTGGACAGCATACCGGAACCGGCCACTGAACCCCAATCGAGACGAGGCGCCACTCGACGGATCAGGCCGAAGATCCGCCCGGTTCGCCCTGGCGACCAGCTGGCGGTACACTGATGGCAGGGCCGGCCGCCGACGGGGCCGGCGAGAGCGACAAGGCAGACAATCGCGAGACCAGCCGACGACCATGCTGATCCCGATCGGTACGACTATTCAGTTGCGCAAGCGCCCGGTGGGAAACTGGATCCTGGTGGGGCTCAACGTCGTGGTCTTCGTGCTCGTCAACAAGCTGCACAACCCGCTGGCCGAATACGTCTTCCCCCCGCTCAACGCCTCGGTTCCGACGCTGTTCGAGTACATCAGTTACCAGTTCCGGCACGGTGACTTCTGGCACCTGGCCGGCAACATGCTGTTCCTGTGGGTCTTCGGCAACGCGGTCTGCGAGCGGATGGGGTCGCTGGCCTACACGATCTTCTATCTGGCGGGGGGCATCTTCGCCGGTTGGGTTTTCGCGCTGAACAACGCCAACTCGCTGGTCGGCGCGTCGGGAGCGATCGCCGCGGTCACGACGGCGTTTCTGGTGTTGTTCCCGCGGGTCCACATCAACGTCCTGCTGTGGTTCATCATCATCTTCACGCTGCAAATCCCGGCGATGCTCTTCATCGTGTTCAAGATCATCCTGTGGGACAACATCGTCGCGCCCTCGCTCGACCAGAGCGGCATGCTCTCGAACGTCGGCTACGCCGCCCACCTCGGCGGGTATACGTTCGGTTTTCTGGTGGCGATGTCGCTACTGGCGGCCCACGGTCTGCCCCGAACGCAGTTCGACCTGTTGGCCCTCTGGAACCGCTGGCGGCGGCGCAGCGGCGTCACCGGCGAGATGATCTTCACCGGACCGCGTCCGGCCCGCCCGGTCGCCGTGCGTGAGGTCGAGTCGCGCCCGCTGCACAAGCTCAAGCTGGAGCCGGCCGAACAGTGCCGCGAAGACCTGCTCGACCGGATATCGGAACACGACATGGCCGAGGCGGTCCGGCTCTACGAACAACTGCTCGGATATGACACCAACCACGTCCTGCCCCGCGCCGCGCAGCTCGAGCTGGCCAACTACCTGGCCCACAGCCAGCGTCACGAGCTGGCCGTGAAGGCCTACGAGGATTATCTGGACGCCTACCCCGCCGCCCCGGACGCCGCCCAGGTGCGCCTTTACGCCGGCATGCTCGCGCGGCGCTACCTGCACGATCCCGAGCGGGCGATCCGACACCTGGCCGCGGCCCGGTCCGCCCTGACGCTCGAATCGCAGCGCCGCCTGGCCGACCACGAATTGCAGGCGGCGATGGCCGAGATTCCCGGACCACCGCCCCCGTAGCCTCCTGCTCACGCCATCCGCATATTCAACAGGGACCGCCGCCGGGTCGATACGAACAGCGGTGTCTCGCGTGCCGCGCCGGGCGTGCCGGCACAGGCGAACACCCCTGCGGATCACCCGGACGCGCGAGCAGCCATGGACATCGCAACCGTTATCGGCATCGTACTCGGCAGCGGTCTGGTTCTCGTCTCGATCCTGCTCAACTCGGGGCTCGGGGCGTTTATCGACGTGGCCTCGATTGCCGTGGTGTGCGGTGGCACCGTGGCGGCCAGCCTGATTTCCTTCCCGCTCGGCCAGGTGATGAAGGTCGCCACGGTCGTGCGCAAGGCCTTCTTCACCAAGCCGGTCGACCCGGTGGACTCGGTCGTCACGCTCGTCAAGCTCGCCGAGGTCGCCCGGCGCGACGGCATTCTCAGCCTCGAGTCGCAGCTCGCCGAGGGCGACTACGACCCCTTCATGGCCCAGGGGTTGCGAATGGCGATCGACGGTCAGGACCCCTCCGTTATCGAGGCCGCCCTCGAGCAGGAAGTCGAGACCATCGCCGAACGCCACGCCAGCGGAAAGGCCCTGTTCGACAACATGGGCAAGTACGCGCCGGCCTTCGGCATGATCGGAACGCTGATCGGCCTGGTCGTCATGCTCCAGAACATGAGCGACGCCGCCAGCCTCGGCCCGGCGATGGCGGTCGCGTTGCTGACGACCTTCTACGGCTCGCTGATCGCCAACCTGTTCGCCCTGCCGATCGCCGACAAGCTGTCGCTGCGCAGCGAGCAGGAGATCAGCTCCAAGCTGCTGATCATCCGCGGCGTCATGAGCATCCAGGCCGGCGACAACCCGCGCGTCGTCCAGCAGAAGATGCTGGCGTTCCTCGACGCCAAGCAGCGCGAGCGCGTCCAGGCCCTGACCGAGTCCTGACCGCCGACAAGACCGGAGCGTAAGCCCGTGGCATTCAAGAAGAAAAAGGCCGACGGACCCGCGGGGGCTCCCGAGTGGATGGTGACCTACGGCGACATGGTCACGCTGCTGCTGACCTTCTTCGTCCTGCTGCTGGCCATGAGCGACGTCAAGCAGGACCAGAAGATGATCGAGTTCATGCAGGCCGTCAAAGAAGCCTTCGGCTACACCGGCGGCATGCGCCAACTGCCCACGGAAGAAGTCGAAATCCCCAAGAACATCAACGAGGCCCGCCTGCTGGTGATGGCGATCCAGCCGGATAACCTCGGCTTCACCAACGACCAGGGCCCCCGCGGGAAACGCAGCCGGGTCAACTCGCGCCCCCGCGGCAAGGAATACAAGCCCGGCGGAAGCTTCCACTTCCCCGAACTCTCCGCCACGCTCAGCAAGGCCGAACTCGACAAGCTCGTCGAGTACGCCCGCCAGCTCAAGGGCTATACGACGCTCATCGAAGTCCACGGCTATTGCAGCAAGCGGCCCGTCGAGGGGACGCCCTTCAAGGATCACTTCGAGCTCTCGTACGAGCGTGCCCGGGCCGTCGCCCAGATTCTCATGGATCACGGCGTCAGCGAACGGCGGATCAAGATCGTCGCCGCCGGCACGACCCAGCCCATCGCGCCCAGCGTCCCCGACGCCACCGAACGCCGGCGCAACGACATCGTCGAGCTCATCCAGATCGACCAGAGCGTAGACCAGTTCTGAGCACCCGTGCGCGATATCGTGGCGATCCGTGTGAGACGAGTACCGGCCGCCCCGTCTCATGCTCCGTGAGAGCGAACCGCCCCCCGTTATCCGCGCAGCAGACGCGGCACCACCGTGACCTCGACCGGCAGTACGAACACACCCGTGTCTCCCCGGGGCGCCTGCTCGGCGCTTCCCGAGGGGATCAGCCGAACCCGCAGGTTGAGCGTTGCCGGACCGGGGCAGGCGCTCGCCGGTACGACGACACAAGGCATCGCCGCCGCGTCGCGCGCGGCGTCCCCCGGTTCGCGCAGCGTCCATCCGGGCGGCAACACCGGCCGATCGACCTGCACGCCGGCCTCGGTTTCGAGCGTCAACCGGATCGGGTCGCCGGGATGGACCGTCGCCGGATGAGCACGGATGCGGACCGGTCCGGGCTTCCAGCCGATATCGAGCAGCCCGTCGGCCAACACGTACACCGGCAGATCGCGTTCGAGCCGCACGATCGCGCCCCCGGCATTCCACACGGCCGCCGCCTCGTCGCCGGTGGCCGTGAGAATCCTGACGTGGCGTGACCGGTCAAAGCGCAGTTGCATCAGCCGCGTTCGACCGGGCGACCAGATCGCGGCGACCTGCCGCCGGTCGCGCTCGAACAGATAACCGAACAGGTCGCCCGCGCTGGTCCGCGGCAAGGCCCGCACGAAGCGCGCGCTGCCCAGCAGCCGGCCGACCGTGGCCAGCGCCTGATAACCGACCTTGGGGGTCAGGTCGTTGCGGATCAGGCCGAAGTGGTGTTCGTTGTAGTAGGGATCGGTGCCGTCTTCGCGGAAATCGTACCACGCGACGCTGCGGACCGCCGGCGAGGCAAGCGACGTGATGTACGTCCGCGCAACGCAGCCCGCCTGTTGCCGCTCGGTCAGTCCGCCGATATTCGAAGGCCAGCCCATTTCGGTGATCCACACGTCGCGCCCGCCCGCGAGGGCCTGGGCGGACGCAAGCTCCTGCAGGTAGGCGTCCGGCTCGATCGAGCCGCGGTAGGGATGGACCGTCAGGGCATCGAACGGCGCGCCACCCTCGACCACCTTCTCGATAAAGGCCCCGTCGATCCCGGCCGTCGAACACGCCAGCACCCGGATGTCGGGGTCTACATCCTTGAGTGTCCGGTACGCCCGCTTGACCAGCTCGACGTACAGCGCCTTCGGGCCCGGCCAAAAGAAGATGTTGGGCTCGTTCCAGATCTCCCAGTGACGGACGCGGCCCTTGTAGCGCGTCGCGAGCGTGCGCAGGAAATCGCAGTACGGCCCGATGAAGCGCTGGTCCTTCGGCGGCCCGGTCCAGTCGGTCCAGTAGGCCGCGATGCCGTAGATCTGGATGCCGTGGGCGGTGGCCACGTCGACCAGTTCGTCGAAAAACGAAAAGTCGTACTCGCCGCGGGTCGGCTCGATCCAGTTCCAGTGGAACTCTTCGCGGGTCCACTTCACGCCGGCGGCCGCCGCCAGTCGGCACACCCGCCTCATCCAGGCCCGGCGGTCCGGGTGGTTGTGAAACCTGTACAGGTACAGCCCGGCGCCCACGCGGCTGGCGGGGTCGGGTACCAGATCGGCCGGCGACGCCACCGGCGGGACGGCGATGGTCACGCTGCGCTCGGGTGTGGCCACAAACCCGCCGCCACGCCCCTCACCCGCGGGCGGCGGATCAGCGATGAACCGAAAACGCGCTTCGAGCATCGGGTGGTCATCGAGTCGCGCAGTCACGCGGTGGCTCACCCGCTGGCCCGCAGGTGGAACGACCAGCCGCGTCGTGGTAACGCTCAGATCGCGGTCGAGCGTGCCGACCGTGCAGTGCAGCGTTCCGGCCAGCGGTTCGGGCAGCAGGCTGCGCAGCTCCGCGACGAACGTCGCCAGCCCGCTGTCGTTTCGACCCGCCGCGGGAACGAGCGCGACCGCGTCCGCCGGCTCGTAGCGGGTGGTGTACTCCAGCGACAGCAGCCGAATGGTTCCCGTGCGGGCCGCGCCGCGCCTGGCGAGCACGAGGCGCTCGAGCCGCAACGGGTAGCGCACCAGCCCGTCGTTCTCGCCACCGAAGTGCTTCCAGCTGCGCATGTCCCCCATGGGCACGTCCAGCGTGACCCGGCCGGGTTTGTCGAGTCGTCCGAGCGGAGTTTCGAAGAACTGGAAATGCGAACCCACGTGCGCAAGCAGCTCGTGGCCGCTGCCGTCGCTCTCGAGCGTCAGCCGCAGTGTCACCGGCCGGCCGAGGATCGAACGACCCCAGTGAAGGTTGCAGGTCTCATGGTCATCGTAACGACAGGACCAGCGCCCGGCTTCGTAGCTGCCACGGCCGTCGGCCGACCAGCCATCGTCCGGCTTGAACCGTGATTCCACACAGGTGGCGACGCGCGCGGTCTGCGCGGCGGCGGCGGGCGCGAAGACCCACTGGACATCGTCGATGCGCACTTCGCCGGCGCGGCTCGCCCCCTGGTTCTCGATCAGAATGTCGAAGCGACGGGCGGGCGGCCTGAACACGCCGTCGCCGCCCCAGTGAAACCCCCATCCGTCGAGCGAGACTTCGAGCTGCTGCCAGCCCCGGTAGTCGAACCGCAGGTTCTTCTGGAACGACTCGCCGTCGGCGTCGACCGCCCGGAAGATCATCAGGTTGTCACACGGCTTGTTGACCCACAGCCGTACCGCCTTCACCGGCGGATCGGCGGGCAATCCTGCAATCGCCGCCACATAGTGCCCGCCCTTCTTGAAATCGTACTTGAGTACGAGCACGCCGTCGTCGTCGCGGCCGCCGACATCCCGACGCTGGAGCGCCCCGCGCGCGCCCGGCCACTCCTTGCCGAGACTCAGCGACCAGTCGCGCATGGCGAGCGGGTCGTTGAACGACTGCGGCTCGGAAAGCGCCGGCATGCTCTCGGTTGCAGCCGCCCGGTCCTGCGCCGCCGTCGGCGAATCGAGAACCCCCAGAAAGACCACGATGATCAGAGAATACCTGGCGCTCTTCATCACAGGCCCCGTGCGAATCGCCGCAGCCGCCCCCAGCCGCACCGGCTGCGATGATACGCTGCACAAACCGATCGTGAAACGCAATGGGAAGCACCGGGCGGGGCTCGGTGCTGGGCGTGACGCAAGCCCGGGGCTCGGCGGACGGGTGTGACCAGGATTCGTGGCAACTGCCCGTTGCGCGGGGCCAGCCCCGTGGAATAGGCGGTTGCCACGAGTTCTAGTCACACCGGCGCGCGCGTTGTGTTTCTCTCGCTGGCCGCTTTGCCGTAGAATGCGCAGGTGCGGATACCCGTACCGACGGGGCCGGTGCCCGGAGAGTGCATCCGCAGTCGCCGGGGTGTCATGTCAACGAACGGGGCTGGTTTGCGCGATTCGGGCGCAGGCCGATGCTTATGAGGTGCGTCGATGCGCGAGCTACCGGATTCGATCATTCCGCTGCTGGAGGCGATGGGAAAACTCAACGCCAGCGACCTGCACTTGAAGACCGGCATCCCCCCCACCTACCGCATCGCCGGCGCGCTTCGCAAGACCGACATCCCACCGCTGCCGCCGCACGCGGGGATCATCGAGCGGCTGATGGAGCCGATCCTCCCCAAACGCCGAATGCACGTCTACGAGGAGCGCGGCTCGCTCGACTTCTCGTACACACTGCCCGACGGCGACCGCTTCCGGATCAACATCCTGCGGGCCGGCAGCGAGATGCACACCGCGATTCGGCGGGTCAAGGCCGAGATCCCCAGCTTCGAGGAGCTGCACCTGCCGCCGATCTACCACAAGCTCGCCAACGAGGCCCACGAGGGCCTGATCCTGGTCTGCGGCGTCACCGGCTGCGGCAAATCGACGACGATGGCCGCGATGATCGACCACATCAACGCCACCCGCCACTGCCACATCATCAGCATCGAAGACCCGGTCGAGTACTCGTTCAGGCCGAAGAAGGCGATCATCAGCCAGCGCGAGATCGGGCTGGACCTGGACACGTTCGCCGACGGGCTGCGGGCGGCGGTGCGCCAGGACCCCGACGTGATCTTCGTCGGCGAGCTGCGCGACAAGGAAACGGTGCTGGCCGCCCTGCAAGCGGCCGAAACCGGCCACCTCGTCTTCGGCACGCTGCACACCGCCGACACGATGCAGTCGCTGACGCGCATGCTCGAGTTCTTCCCGCGCGAGCAGCACGACTTCGTGCGCAGCGCGATCGCCAACAGCGTGATGGCGATCACCGCCCAGCGGCTGCTGCCGGCGATCGACCCGGAAATCTCCCGCGTCCCGGCGACCGAGGTGTTGCTGGCCGAGATGGTGGTCCGCGAGAAGATCCGCGAGGGCGAGGAGGAAGACCTGCCCGCGATCATCATGGGCAGCAAGGAAGCCGGCATGCACAACTTCACGATGTCGCTGGCCGAACTGGTCGAGAAAGACCTGGTCTATCTGGATACCGCACTCGAGTACGCCCCCAATCGCGAGCAGCTCATCGGCCACGTCCGCGGGATCAAGACCCAGGCCCAGACGCTCGTGCACCGCGTCAAACGCACCGACGGCGGTTGATCGCGCCCCGTCGGCGTCGCCGCGAAACAGTCGTTCACGTTTCCATACACGACTGTGCGGATCCGTTCGGACCGTGCTTCTTCGCGCCCGGCCGGCCCGCAGAACCCCGCGGTCCCCTGCGGCACTGCCGGTGAACCCCACCTGCACCCCCCGCATTGTGATCCTGCCAGCGCCTTGCCTCTGACGCAGTGCCTTCAGCGCGCGGCGACAGTTCGACACACCTGTCCACGGTGCATCGAGGCATTCGCGTGCTGCCAGCGGCCAGTTGACAGAAGAAAGGATGGTGTGTGGGGTTGCACTGCCGGCGATTTGGCTTTAGCTTCCGCGCTGGCCAGTCAACTACAGGGAGCTAGACTATGGCAAAGAAACCAAAACGTCGCAGGACACTCGGTCAGTTCAAGTGCACAAAGTGCGGACGTGTATTCACCATGGCCGCCCACCTTGGACGCCACATGAAGACCATTCACGGCCAGCAGGCCGCCAAACCCGCAGCCAGGGTCGCGAAGGCCACCCCGCGTGGAAGGCGCAAGGTGGTTCGCAACGGTCGCATCGTGCGCCCCGCACCGGCTGCCGCGTCTGACGACCAGATTCTGTCGCAGATGCTGGGCTACCGCAACGAGTTGCTGGCGCAGCGCGCCCAGCTCGACGGCCGCATCGAAGCGCTCGACCGGGCGATTGCCATGCTCGGCGGCAGCGCCGCTGCACCCACACGCGCCCAGCGCGCTCCGGCCCGGCGCGTTGCAAAGGCAGCCGCCGGCGGAGTCACTTTCCGAGCCGGTTCGCTCAAACAGTACATCGACGCCGTCATGCGCAAAGCCGGCAAGCCGATGCGCGTCAAAGACATCACACAGGGCGTATGCAACGCTGGTTATAAGACCAGCAACAAGACGCTTCACAAGAGTGTCGGAATTGCGCTGACACAAATGCCGAATGTGAAGCGGGTCAGCCGTGGCGTGTTCGCCCTCAAGTAAGACACAACCCTACTGTCACGGCGGCCGGTGGGGCAATCATCCACCCCGCGCGGGTCACATGCCCCCTCCGGTCGCCGTGACCACTTGCGGTAAGCCACCAAGCCCAACACCTGGCGCCGCCAGGATGTAGCTTCGCCGGCCCCCTTCATCCACCTGATGCAGAGGCGAGCGTCGCACTGCTCCATTGCCAAGGTATTTGCGGCGACACCCGTTGGGGCCTGCAGAACCGCGCGCCATGCGCAGAGCGCGGAATCCCCCATTCCGCAGAGTGCAGATTGCTGGCATCCGCAGACTGCAATGTC
>CAYRXN010000038.1:0-4015 GCA_964428275.1 uncultured Planctomycetales bacterium
CGGATCCAAGGCGCCCCGTCCACGATCCCCACGACCGCATCCGCACGCGCCACGCCGGTCTCGAGCCACTCATCCGCCGGCGGCGCGGCACCTTTCCCCTTACGCCACCAGATGCGCCGCGTGAGTTCAATGTGCCCGATCGCGGTCAGATGAGTGACCGCCTTGCGGCCCTTATTCTTCCAGCCCTGGCCGAGCTCGTGAGGGGGAAAAAGCTTCCTCGCCTGCTTCGATCCGCAGTTGAAGCAGCTTTTGATATGCACATCGTCCCAGCCGGTCGCGGGCCTGCACCATCACCTCCTCGGTGTCCGCAATCCAGCGACCCTTGCCAAGCCACACACGCTCAAGCCCCAACCCATCATCCCGAAACCAGTTGCAACTGCCACAATACATGGTCACACCCCTTTCCCGGGTGTCAGACGCCCGCCGATCGACGGCGCCGGGGTCAACCGCTATCCTACAACTCGCTACCAGTGACCATCATGGGTTCAACGCGGGAGGATGATCCATGAACCGCCTCAAGCGCCTCGTGGCGGCGCTTCCGATGCTCGCCGCCCTGGTCGGCTGTGCGCCGACGCGCGTCACCACCTCTTCGCTGCTGGCGGAACTGACCGACCTGCCCGGCCTGGCGACCTATCCCCGGCCCGGGTTCGTCTGCCGGCAGTTCTCCAGCTACGACCGCCGATCGAAAACGCCGGCCGACCACGACAGCTGGTTCGCCAACGGCGACGCCGACAACTATCTGCGGGTCGAGGACGTCGGCGGTCGCAAAGAGTACGTGATGATGGACGCCGACGGCCCGGGGGCCATCGTGCGCATCTGGTCCGCCAACCCGCGCGGCACGCTGCGGATCTATCTCGACGGCGCCGACGAGCCGGTCATCGAAGCCCCCATGGGCGACTTTCTCAGCGGCAAGTACGCCGGCATCCCCGAGCCGATCGCCCACGTCGCCTCGCGCGGCTGGAACAGCTACTTCCCGATCCCCTACGCCCGTCACTGCAAGGTGACCAGCGACGACAAGCGGTTCTACTACCACGTCGATTACCGCACCTATCCGGCCGGTACGCCGGTGAGGAGCTTTCGGGGGGCCGACCTGGAACGGCTGGGTAAGAAGGTCGCCACGGTGGCCGAGCGGCTTGCCGCACCCGAAACCGCCTGGAACGAACCGGCCCGCCGTCTGGCGGCGGCCCTGCGCCGGCAGAGCGCCGACCCCTGGCACGTACTGCCGTCGGGCGAGTCCTACGAGTGGGCGGCCGAGCGGGCCGGCCCGGGCGCCATCGTCGCCCTGGCGGCGCAGGTGGACGCCGCGGACATCGAGGCCGCCTTGCGACAACTCGTGCTGACGATCGAATTCGATGGCGAGCAGACGGTGGCGTGCCCGCTCGGCGACTTTTTCGGGGCGGCGCCGGGCGTCAACCCCTACGCCTCGCTGCCGATGGTCGTGGCAGACGATGGCACGATGTGGAGCGCGTGGGTCATGCCGTTCGAAAAGACGGCCCGCCTGCGGATCCGCAACGCCGGCGCGCAGCTCGTCAGTCTCCAGGTCTACGTCGCCGGTCGAAAAATGCGCTGGACCACGCGGTCCATGCATTTTCACGCCAAATGGCGCCGCGAGGCCGACATCCCCACGCGTCCGATGCGTGACTGGAACTACCTCGCCGCCCGCGGCCGGGGAGTCTTTGTCGGGGCGGCCTTCCACATCGCCAACCCCGTCAAGAACTGGTGGGGCGAGGGCGACGAGAAGATCTACGTGGACGGCGAGAACTTCCCCAGCTTCTTCGGAACCGGTACCGAGGACTACTACGGCTACGCCTGGTGCTGCAACGTGCCGTTTGCCAACGCCTACCACAACCAGCCGCGTTGCGACGGACCGGGCAACTACGGCCATACCGCCGTCAACCGGTGGCACATCATCGACAAGATTCCGTTTACGCGGGACTTCCGCTTCGACATGGAGCTATGGCACTGGAACAAGGACGCCCGCGTGACCTGCTCGGTCGTGAGCTACTGGTACGCCCGGCCCGGCGCGACGGACGAGTTTCCGCCAATCGCGTCTGATAATTTGCGGATCGCGCCGATCCCGGAATACGTCGCGCCGCGCGTCGCGGGAGCCATCGAGGGCGAGGAGATGAAGATCCTGGCCAGGACCGGCAACCCCCAACACCAGGAATGGGGCGGGCTGAGCAACGATACCCACCTGTGGTGGACCGGCGCCAAACCGGGAGATCGGCTGGTGCTCGGGTTCGAAGTGGCCGAGGCCGGCCGCTACCGGGTGCTGGCGCGGTTTCTGACCGCCGGCGACTACGGCATCTGCCAGCTCTACCTCAACGGCGCCAAGGCCGGACCGCCGATCGACCTGTATCACAACGGCGTGACCCCTTCGAAAGAGCGTGACCTGGGCGTGTTCGATCTGCCGGCCGGTCAGAACCGGCTCGGGGTGGAGGTCGTCGGCAGCAACGCCCAAGCGGTCAAACGGTACATGTTCGGCCTCGACTATCTGCGGCTCGAGCCGGTCAGCACGGCGAACTGACGCGACCGGCGCAAACGCAGGCGGCGCCGCAGCCCGGGCCGCGACGCCGCCAACGAGTCGGATCCGGCTCAGACGCAGGGTCAGTCCCCCGTGCCTCCGGCCACGAGTCCGTACAGGTCCTTGACCGCCGTCTTCACCGTGACCGACTGGGCCGAGAGCTCCTCGGCCGCGGCGGCGGACTCTTCGGCATTGGCCGCGTTCTGCTGCGTGGCCTGGTCGATGCGGGTCACCGCGGAGGCGATCTGATCGACGCCGCGGGCCTGCTCGGCGCTGGCCTCATTGATGCCGCCGATGAGTTCGCCGACCTGGGCGACATTGTTGACGATCTGTTCGAGCGCCGTGTTCATTTCCTGCGAAACCGCGGCCCCCTGTTCGACCTTGTTGACGGCTTCCTGGATCAGGTCGGTGGTCTCGTTGGCCGCTTCGGCGCTGCGCATCGCCAGCGTGCGCACCTCGTCGGCCACGACGGCGAAGCCCTTGCCGTGTTCGCCGGCCCGGGCGGCCTCGACGGCGGCGTTGAGCGCCAACAGGTTGGTCTGGAAGGCGATTTCCTCGATCACCTTGATGATCTTGCTGATGCGGCCGGAAGCTTCGCTGATGCCGCTCATGGCGTTGTTGAGGCGGCCCATCGTCTCGCTGCAACCGGTCACGGAATTGCGGGCGGTGGTGGTGAGCTCGTTGGCCATCTGGGCCTTTTCCGAGTTGGCCTTGGTCATCGCCGACATTTCTTCCAGCGCGCTGGAGGTCTGTTCGAGCGAGGAGGCCTGCTCGCAGGAGCTCTCGGCCAGGCTTTGGGCGGCGCTGGAGACCTGGTTGGCGGCGTCGCTGACCTGGTCGGCCCCGTCGTTGAGCATGCCGACCGACTGGAGGATCGGCTTGGTGACCGCCCGGCGGAGATACACGAGCACGACCACGAATACGATCACGGCGACGCCGAGCGCCCCGAGCTGGATGTTCCGCATCAGCGCGGTGCGGGCCTCGGACTTCTCCTGGAACAACCCGACGGCCTTGTTCATCTCGGCGAGCAGGGCCTGGTTCTGACCAAGTACGGTGTTGAGCGCCTCGAGGAACTTGGGGTGGGCCGTGCCCTGGTCGCTGAAGATCACGTCGATGCTGGCGTTGAACTCTTTCCAGAGCTTGGTGACCTTGGCGAGCTGCGCCCGGATGGCCGGGTCGTCACAGGCCGGCAGGACCGGCTTTTCCTTGCCCATGTCGGCCGGCCCGCCCTTGATGAGCGCGGCCAGCGTCTCGGCGAACAGCTTGCGGGCCCCCATCGCCTCGGCCTTGTGCTCGGCGATGCGCTTGGCCCGGGTCGGCCAGGAGACGGAAATCGCCCCGCGCAGCTCGCCGACCTTGTAACCGGTGGCGTGGTCGTCCGGATATTTTTCGCGCACCAGCGCGGGAACCTGCTCGGGGTCGCCGTGGCAGGTCAGACAGGCCTGCGTCACGAAGATCGGCCGCAGGTAGCGCATGACCGCGTGATCGCCG
>CAYRXN010000039.1:0-15699 GCA_964428275.1 uncultured Planctomycetales bacterium
CGCCCCGCCACCGACGGCGGGAGATTCCTACGTTGCCGAGGATGAGTTTGAAGCCGCCGCCGACCCGGCCGCGAACGGCAAGACGCGCTGGATCCTCGTGCCGAGCGAGAAGCCCGGCGAGTACCTGGTGATCGAAGTAAACCGCATACCGAAGCGAGCCGTTCAATTGGCAAGGGATTTCTAGGAGGTCAAGTGATGTTCGCTTACTTCTGCGCCACGCTGTTGCTCTGGTTGGGAGCAGGTCAACTGCTCGCACCTGCGTGCAATTCCGCGCAGCCCTGCCTGGCAGTGGTTCGGCTCGATGACGGTCAGACCACGCTCAAAGCCAACGCAATCGTCATCGTCACCGACGACGATCAGGACCAGGAAGACCGGCACGCCCGCAACCGGCATCTGCCCGACGTGTGGATCGGCGTGCGGGTGACGGCGGTACCTCCGGCGTTGGCGGCGCATCTCGGACGCAAGGGCCTGATGATCGCCAACGTCGTCAAGAACAGCCCGGCCGAGCGGGCGGGGCTCGACCGCTACGACGTGGTCGTCTCGTTCGCCGGAAGACCGATCGCCGGCATGGACGATCTGGTTCGAGCCATCCGCGACACGGGCCCCGACACGACGGTTGATGTCGTCGTCATTTCCGCCGGGAAAGAGCGGACGCTCCAGATCACGCCGGTGCGGCGCGACAACGACGCCGAGATCGAGTTCAAGTACGAGGAACCCGGCCGCCGTTTCAACGACGAGATCGAAAAGTACTTCGGCCATCGGTTGCGGCTCGGCCCCCACGGCAACGCGCTGTTCATCCCGCAGGGCCGACTCGACCGCCTCCCCGACGAGATCAAGGATCTGCTCAAGGACTGGGAGGGCAAACTGCCCGAGATGGAGTGGTTCGACGACGACGGGTTCCCCATCCCCAAGCTGCCGTTCGAAATGCGAATCGAGATCGACACCGACGGCGACGGCTTCCGTTTCTTCATGGATGACCGCGAGAACGACGACTCGGAGATCGAGATCACGATCCGCAAGGACGATGTCACGACCACGATCCATCGCAACCCCGACGGCACGATCCGGGTCGAACGCCAGGACGTTGACGGCAACCTCACCTCCGCGACCTACGACGACGCCGAGGCGCTCGAACAGGGCGACCCGGAGGCCTACGAGCTCTTCGACCGCTTCATCAGGCATCCCTGCGGCGGCTTCTCCTTCAAGCTGCCCGACCTGGACCGCCTGGACAAACAGCAGCGGCACTTCCAGATCGAGCTTCAGCGGCAACTCCACAAGGCGCGCGAGATTACGCGCAAGGCCCTGCGCGAAGCGCGGCGAGCCGAGCAGTCCCTCCGCGACCGGCGGCGCCCCGGCGTCGCAGAAAACACCCAGGAAGTCACCATCCGCATCGACGACGCCGGGCGCATCACCTTGCGCATCGTCGAGGACGGCACCACGCGAACCTACGAATTCGACAGCCGGGCGGATTTCGAAAAGAGCGAACCGGAGCTTTACAAGCGCTTCCGCGACGCGCTCGACGGAGCGGAAGAACCCGAAGAGCGCAGCGCGCTTGGCCCCGTGGTCGCATGATCGGGCCCGGCTGAGCCGGGCGGTACAAGAGCACAACCAGGCTCCTGAAACAGCCGGGCAGCCGCGCGTCTTGCGACGGCTGCCCTTTTTTCGAGCCGTACCGTCCGGGCCTCGGCCCCGCGGCCTCGCCGGTGAGGTCCGCCTACTGCGACGGGTAGACGATCAGCCGGTCGTGGGCGATCAGGACGATGTCGTCGGAGCCGTCGCCGGTCACGTCGCCGACCAGGACCTCACGCGGGTTGCCGCCCCGTTCGGGCTGATCGGAGAAACGCTTGCCCTGAAAGACCTGGAAGTGCATCACCCGCACGAGTTCTCCATCGGGCATGGTCGTGAGAATCTCGAGATTGGCCTTGCGGATATCGACGGCCACGATATCGCGCACGCCGTCGTGGTTCAGGTCGCCGATCTCGGCATCGGCCAGCCAGCCGCGCTTGATCGACGTCTCGTACGAGTGCTTCTCGACGAGCGTCGGGGCCACGCGTCCGGGGAAGAACAGCGCGAGCTTTTCTGCGTCGGCCACCAGCAGCGCCGGCGAGCCGTCGGCCATCGGCAGGTAGCGCATCGCGGTCAGCGCGTAGTCGCCGGCCGGCATCGTGCGCGCGGTTGCGTAGGTGCCGTCGTCGCGGCGGTCGAACGCCAGCAACTCGCCGGCCTTGCGGTCGTACATCACCAGCGCTCGCCCGCCGTCGCGGCCGGGCACGATCGCCAGCCCCTTGAGCTGGGCGTCGGCGTTGTCGGGGTTGTACTGGTCCACGACGGTCCAGCGCCCGTCGCGCACGACCAGCGCCCGGGCCAGGCTCTTTTGCAGCAGGATCATTTCCGGCTTGCCGTCGCCGGTGACGTCGGTCAGGGCAAACCCCGTCGGCGAAGCCTCCTTGACCAGCCCGGAGCGCGTCCGCGGGCCGGCGAACGGCTCGAACGAACCGTCGGCCTGCTGCAACAACGTCACCAGCGGTGAATAGGCGACAAAAAGCAGCAGATCGTTGCGGCCGTCCTGGTTCACGTCCGCCAGCCGAAGGCCGGCCGGGTCGTCTTCGAGCTTGTCGATCCGGAAGCGGCGGGCCAGCTCGCCCCCCGGCAGCTTGAGCAGCGTCAGGAACGTACCGCCCTCCCGGTCGCCGTGTTTTTTCTGCGTTGTGAGGCAGACCAGCACGCGGTCGGTCCCGTCGGCACCGAGCGTGCCGGCCGCGATCGCCTGCGGCGTGCCCTCGATGGGCAGCGAGGCCGGGAAGGTCAGCCGGCCGTTCTCGTAGTGCGAGACGCCGACCATCTTCTCTTCGCCGCTGACGCTGATCACGTCCAGCTTGCCGTCGCCATCGACGTCGGCGATGGCGAGGTCGAGCGTCTTGACGAGCCCCGGATACGCGACGCCGGGTTCGAGCCCGCTGCGCGAGCCGGCAAAAAGCACGAGCTGGGCCGTGTCGGGCACGGCAGCGACCACGTCGACCAGCCCGTCGCCGGTCACGTCGCCGAGCGCGATCGGCCGCTGTTTGCTCTTGCTGCGCAGCGGATAGGAGTAGAGCAGTTGCGGCCAGTCGGGCGAACCGATGTCGGCCGGGGGCGTCTCCCAGCGGTACTGCTTGAGCCGGCCGGTGGCGGACTCCACGCAGAACACGTCGTCACCGCCGGGGGCGGGGGCGATGGTGATGCTGCGCAACTTGGGCACCTTCACGCGGCGCATGGCCCCCATCACGCCGCCGGGCTCCTGGAGGAACGCCACGGCGGCGTACTCGTCGTCGTCCACCCCCAGCAGCAGGTCTTCGCAGTCGTCGCCGTTGAGGTCGGCCGGCAGCATCAGCAGCACGTTCTTGACGTTGTGGACGAGGCGGATCGGCTTGGCGAGTCCGCCGCCTTTTTTCTGCGGGTAGATCAGCAGGGCGCGCTTGCCCAGCAGGGCGACGTCGGTGCGTCCGTCGTGGTTGAAGTCGCCGCAGGCCACGGCCGAGCTGCGGGGCTGGCCCTCGGGGGCGCGAATGCTCTCGGCGGGGCCGAATCCGCCCTTGGCGAGCCCCGGCAAGATGACCAGCTCCTTGGGCTCGCCGAAAAAGACGATGTCGGGCCGGCCGTCGCCGGTGAGCTCGGCGACCTGCATGCTGGCGACGTTGTAGGCCACCGGAAGATGGACGTTGCGGAGGTTGCCGCGATTGGGAACCTCGTTGCGTTCGAGCTCGCTTTGCGCGTCGGCGGCCGGCCCCCCCGGGGCACCGGGCTGGTAGAACAGCTCGATGCGGCTCTTTCCGGGATTCCAGAGCGCGATGTCGGTCTTGCCGTCGCCGTCGAGATCGGCCAGCCGGAGCGACTGGATCCCGCGGCGGATCTTGTAGATCTGGAACGTGTCGAAGCCGAAGTACTGGGCCAGCTCGGCCCGCTGGGCGTCGGTGAGTCCATCGTTGGCGGACAGACCGGCAAGCGCGCCGAGGAGGATGAGAACGAGTGCCATGTTTGCGGTTCCTTGCTGTGGATTCATCCGTATCGCGGAGACGCGTCCATTCGCGGCGCCGCGCCCGATACCGGCACCGGCGGCGAGCCGGGAGTCCGAGCCCGCGATCCCTCGGCGCGTATCTTCGCCGCAAACGCGCCGGCGTGCCAGCGGTCGCCCGCCGCGCGCCGTGTGCGGGCCCGCCGGCCGGTCCCGATCCTGCTCCGCGGCGCTGATCCGCGACCGACGGCCGGGGCGTCGCCTGGACCAACCCGCACCTGTCGCCGGGCGGCCGCATCCGCCCGCCGGCGCCGGTCTTGTTCGCCGGCAGGCCGCGCATATAATGGCCCGCGTATTTGTTGACGTCCCCTGAACTCTCATGCCCCCCGCGGGACGGAAAGGGTAGCCGTGACAAGCGCTGCTGACGTGGACAACTGGATGAACCGCCATCACTTCCTGCTTCGCCGCCTGCACTCGCTGATGGGGATCATCCCGATCGGCGCGTTCCTGTTCGAGCATCTGCTGACCAACTCGCTCGCGTGGCTCGGAAAGGACGCCTTCAACAAGCAGGTACACTGGCTCCACGAAATGCACTACCTGCTCATCATCGAGATCGTGTTCATCTTCCTGCCGCTGGCCTTCCACGCGGTCTACGGCGTCGCGATCGCGCTGACCGGCAAGTCCAACGTGCAGCAGTACCCCTACATGGACAACTGGCGCTATGCGCTCCAGCGCGTCACCGCCTGGATCACGATCGTTTTCATCGTCGTCCACCTGCTGCACTTCCGCTTCGCCCACTGGCTGGGCGGCACCGTCTATCCGCACACGCCCGATCCCTTCGCCGTGACGCAGACCGGTTTTCTGAACCTGCTCATGCCCGCGTGGCTGTGGTTCGTAATCTACATCGTCGGCCTCACGTGCGCCGTTTACCACTTCAGCAACGGGATCGTGACGTTCTGCATCACCTGGGGAATCACGGTCAGCGACAACTCGCGCCGCCGCATGAGCGTGATCGCCGGCGCGGTGGGTATCATCATGCTGGCCTGGGGCGGGCTGTCGCTCTACGCGCTGGGCCGGCCGGCGAGCTCCGAAACCACGACGCCCGCCGCCCATGCGGCCCAGGTGGCCCCGCCGCCGGTGCACCAGGAAGCGCTGCCGGGCTGATAACGATCCGCGCCGGCCACACCGGAACACGCTCAAGACCGCCAGCGCCTGACGTGTGGGCCGTTGCGCGGTCTGATTCAAGTGCGGGCCGGGGCCGGACGATGATCGACCCGGTCGCCTCGCCGCTTTGGCGTCGTTGTTCGGAGGAAACCGATGCACGTGCTCACGCGCGCCACGAAGATACTCGGTCGTCGATCCGCGTGCCGCCTGCTCGTCGCGGCGGCCGGAGCCGGGCTGGTGCTGCTGACGTTGCCGGCCACGGCCCAGGAGTCGCCGCGCCGGCGTGGGGGCCTGCACCCGCCCAAGCCGGAAAACACGAAGGCTCCGCACATCGAGCTGAGCGCCACCGACTGGGACTTCGGCCAGAAGTGGTCGGGCCAGAAAGCCGAAACGACGGTCACGCTGCGCAACACCGGCGCGGGCCCGCTGCGCATCGCGGAGGTCCGCCGCGACTGCTCGTGCATGGTGGCCCGGCTCGACAAGCAGGTGCTCGCGCCGGGGCAATCCGAGGTGATTCATCTCTCCTACAACACGCGCAAGCCCAGGGAATACCCCGATCAGAAAGTGCGCATCTTCAGCAACGATCCTGACACGCCGGTGGCGGTCATCCGGGTGCGCGGCCACATTCGCAAGGTGTTCAACATCAACATCGCCCGAAGCCTCGAATTCGGCGTGATCGGGCGCGCGCAGGCGGTGGAGAACTCGTTCGAGATCGAGTGCCTCTACGAACGTCCGGTCCCGCTGAAGCTCGTTCCGGCTCATTTCGAGCACGTGGACGTGAAGCTCGAAACGCTCGAACCGGGCCGGCGTTACCGCTTCACCGCCCGGACGAAGCCGCCGCTGCCCGACGGCGTCCTGCACGTCACGGCGAAGATCGAGACCGGGCTGGCGTTCCTGCCCGAGTTGCCGATCCGCATCTCGGGTTTCGTGCAGCCGCCGGTCGCGGCCGAACCGGCGGCGATCGAGATTCCCTCCGTGATTCGCCGGCGCTCGCTGCGCATCGTGCGCATCACCAGCCGCCGGCCCCGGCCGATCCACATCACCAGGATCACGGCGAGCATCCCGGAAATCCGTACCGAGCTGTTGCGGCCGGACCAGGGCGGGCCGCAGCCGGCGGCGCCGGGGCTCCAGGTGTTCCACGTCCGCGTCACGATCCCGCCGGCTGAAAAACTCCCCCCCAACGGCGCGACGATCACGATCGAAACCGACGATCGGGAATACCACGAGATCGTCGTTCCCGTGCGGCGCAAGGAAGTAAAGTCCCGGCGTCCGGTACCATCACCCGCGGGCACGTCCCGCCGCTGAAGAGCAGGCGGTGGATGGCAGCAGCCGGGCACCGTAGCGTGCGCCGGCTCCCGGGAGGACGGGCAATGCCACGTCTCCCGGCCACCGGCGGGCGAGGACCGGGCAGCCCGGCAAGCGTGTGGGGGGACCGGCCGCCCCCGCGTTCGCCGATTGCACACCGTCGCTACGGGAGGGGATTCCAGTGGCGGCAAACAGCGCGAACGTTATGTGGGGGGCGGCCGGCTCAGGCGTCGGTCTGCAACCTCCCCTCGTTTTCGGTCGAGCTCCGCAGGAAGATGAACTCGACGCCGATTCGGTGAACGCGACCGCCTACGTGTGTGCAGCTCCGCACGACCCCCCGGATGCGCGGACGGCCCGCGAGTTTGTCGAACGTCGAGATCAACCCGGTCCCGGGATGAATGTACCCTTCGCTTTCGAACGCCATCCCCCCGGCCGACAGGTCGATCGTCGTCACGTTCATCGTGCGTGCCATCGACCCGATCGGATGGCTCTCCTCCAGTTCGACCGTGATGGGCATCCGGCAGGCCCGGCGCTCATGCCTGCGGCAGTAGCGTTTCTTCTTGGCCGCGGCGGCCCTGTCCAGAATCGCCTCCAGCGACCTGGCCGATTCGATCGTGCTGCGCCCCTCGGCGTCTGGCCAGTCCGGGCCGACGAACAACCTCGTGAGCCCGCGGCACTTGAGTGCCTTGAGCTGGGCAGCGCTGAGCGGTGTGCCCGCCCGCAGCAGTACGTGCCCCCGCTCGTCGAAGATCGTCCCGGGCACGGGCTTGCCGACGCGCAGCATCTCTCCCGGCACGCCGCGAATCCTGCCGCCGCCCCCCGAGACGCGCGGGGACGGCCCCGAAGTCGACGCCATGCTCCCCATCACCCGATCACACCTCGGGCACCGCTTGCAGAATACCGGAGTAGTCCGGCATCTGGCCGATCGGCACCGAGAGCATCGCAGCGGTTTCCCGCACGTGCGCCTCGATCTGGTTGAGCAATCCGTCGAGCTGTTCCGGCTCGATGCGCGTGCGTTCCAGGCACTTGGCCCGCGCCTGGGTCAGCACATCGGCATCCGGCGGCTGGCAGAAGACCTCCGCCACGGCGGCACCGCAGTGCACCACGTTGGCCAGCGCCAGCGTGGCCCCCTGGAGCAAGGCCAGCTCCTCGCCATGATGCGCGCCGACGGCCGCACAGATGACCTGGGGCAACTCCCAGTGGCGCAGCAGGTTGCCCCCGATGCGTGCGTGCGTCACGCCCAGCAGCTCGGTTTCCACCTCGGTCAACTCGCGGCCGGTCTGCTCGCGCAACTCCAGCAGGGCGCGGTAGACCTCGGGCGCACCGCGCCAAATGGCCAGGGTTCCCAGGTCGGACACCAGGCCGGCGACGAACGCCTCCTCGGCCAGGTCGAGCCCCGCGCGGCGGGCCAGCAAACGCGCCGCCACGGCCGTCGCCAACGAGCGCCGCCAGAACCCTTCGTAGTCAAACCCCTCCTCCATCCGGTTGCCAATCACGTCAGCCAGCGCAAAGCCGACCGCCACCATCTCGACCGTGCGCAGTCCGAGGAGTGTGATCGCCTGCTGGATCGAGCTCACTTCGTGCGCGAGCCCGAACAGCGACGAGTTCACCAACCGCAACAGCCTGGCCGTCAGGGCGGGATCGGTCTGGATGATGTCCGCGAGCTGTTCCATGGACACGTCGTCGCTGCGACTGAGCCGCAGGATGTCGGCCACGACCGCCGGCAGCGACGGAAGGTTCTCGGCGCGCGTTACGGTTTCGACCAGGTTTGTGCATGACATACAAAAACCCCAGGTAGAATATGATTGACCTATCTTCACCTATATCGGCCCCAGCTGCGCGTCTCCGGCCGCGTACGGCTGCGCCGCGCAAGGCGAGCGCCCGAACACGAACCCCACCCCCCGGGTTGACGCCTGGAGCTTAACCCACCGAGTCGTTTCGGCGAACTGACCGGACGAAGCGGTCCCGCGACCACTCCCACCCCGAACTAGTCTCCGAATCTCCGTGCGAACCCGCTGGCCTCGAGTGAGATGACTCTGGCGCGCGGGCGCCACCCGATTGGACGCACGATTCCCGATCCTTTCAGCCCGACGCCGAGGTCGGGCCACTGACATGAAATGGGCTTCCATCCTGAACCGACCATCGCCGGGCGGGTGCCCTTGAATCGCGTTCAGGCTCCCGATTTCTCTCAGTGTTCTTGTCGGAAGTGCCGGAAAACCGCTTTAGGATTCTGGCACGGAAATGCACTCACAGGCAGGAATCCGGCAGCACCCACACTGCCAGGCGGTGCGGTTCGCCTGGGAGCCCGGGAGTGCCGCGATTATCGGCCAACCCCTCGGGAAACCGGGTAAAGGCCCCAGCACACACAAACCACCGCAGCAGTGCGCACCGACGGCGTCCATGCGATAGAATCCCCGCGGGAAACGGGATCAAGCGATGTCAGCACGCTGTACCATCCTGGGGATCGAATCGTCCTGCGACGAGACCTCCGCCGCAGTCGTCGTGGACGGCCGCGAGGTGCGTTCGAACATCATCAGCTCGCAGGTCGAGCTGCACGCCAGGTACGGCGGCGTCGTGCCTGAAATCGCCGCCCGCGCGCACATCGAGCAGATTCGCCCCATGATCGAACAGGCATTGGCGCAAGCCGAAGTGGGCTACCGTGACCTCGACGCCATCGCCGTCACCGCGGGCCCCGGGCTGGTCGGTTCGCTGCTGATCGGCGTCACCGCGGCGAAGGTGCTCGCCCTGGCGTTCGACCTCCCGCTGGTCGCGGTGAACCACATCGAGGCCCACGCCACCAGTGCTGCGCTGGCCGTCGATCCGCCCCCCTGGCCGGCGATCGCCCTGGTCGTCAGTGGCGGGCACAGTTCGGTCTACCACGTGCGCGACTTCCTCGACATGGAGCTGCTCGGACAGACCACCGACGACGCTGCCGGCGAAGCGTTCGACAAGGTCGCCGCGATTCTCGAACTGGGCTATCCCGGCGGCCCGGTGATCGACCGAATCGCGAGGGACGGCAACCCGAACGCCATCGCCTTCCCGCGGACCTGGCTGGACAAGCCGCACTTCGATTTCTCGTTCAGCGGACTCAAGACCGCCGTGCTCTACCACGTCTATGGCACGGGGAACAAGTACGGTTCGGCCGCCCACCTCAGTGAGCGCCAGATCGCCGACGTCGCCGCCAGCTTCCAGGCCGCCCTGATCCAACCGCTCGTCCACAAGACGGTGCGCGCGGCGCAGCACGTCGGCGTGCGCAACGTGGTCGTCGGCGGAGGCGTCGCCGCCAACAGCGCGCTGCGCCGCGGGCTCGAGGAAGCCTGCAACGCCGCCGGGCTCCGGCTGCACCTGACACCGATGGCCTACTGCGGCGACAACGCCGCGATGATCGCGATGCTGGGTTACCGCCTGTTCCAGGCCGGGCGCGTGGCCGATCTCTGGCTCGAACCGCACGGCGGCCTGATGCGGCCCCGCCGGGACAAGCGCAAGGCGCGCAAACAGCGGCAGAAGGCTGTCCCGTTCCCCGAGGAAAAGGACTGAGGGACCGAGGGTCTGAGGGGCAGAGCGCTCCCGGGCTCACAAGCCGAAGCGCCAGCGAAGACCCCATTCGCAATTCGCCATCCACTTACTTGCCAGCCGACATGCCGCGATAGATCCGCCGCCCGAGCGCGGTGTAGCGACAGAGCACTTCGTGCGGGCGCACGCCGAGGGCATCGGCCAGGTCCGACTCCGGCAGCGCATCGCCCAGCAGCACGACCGGATCGCCGGCGCGGTCGGTCGGATCCACGCTGACCAGCGCGGTGTTCATCCCGACTTCGAGAATCCGCTGTCGGCGACCGTTGACGATGACCGGCGCCGGGCGCAAGCCGTGGCTGTAGCCGGCGAGCAATATGCCGACGCACGCAGACTCGAACCCCGAGTACCCCACCGGCCCCCGCGTCGGGCGGACGGCCGCGAGCCGTCCGGTCACCCGCACGGCTCCCCGGTACAGCGCCAGCCCCGGCCGGACGGCATCCAGCCACGCTTCGGGCTGATCCAGCAGGGCCGTCGCGGCGGCGTGCAGTCGCACCGCCCGTCCCCGCACGAGTTTCCGCAGTCGGCGCGCCGCCCCCACGTCGTTGCCGTGGGTGTAGACCTCGTCGGCCTGCGTGATTGCGAGCAACTCGTCCAGTGTTTCCGGCGGGCAGCCAAGCCACTGCATCCCCGTGTCCACGCAGACCGCAACCGGCAACCCGGCCAGGCGCCGCGCCTGGTGAGCGTCGGTCACCGTCGGACGCAACCCGAGGTCGCGGTACGCCTGCGGCGCGCCTGCCGGCGGACCGAGCACGAGACCGCCGCGCCCAACCGCCCGGGCCTCATGCAGCGAGAAGAACGCGAGCGAGTCGGCGACCGATTCGATGGCGGCAATCACGCGTCCAGCGCCCAGGCCGTACGCATCGGCCTTGACCACGGCGATCAGCGCAACCCCCGTCCGCCGGCGAATCGCCTCGGCAGAGGCCCGCACGCGGTCCAGATCAATCTCAACGCGGATATGCCTTGATCTCATGTCGTTGCGTGCCCGCCCGTTCCGGATATTCCGTGTCCTCCCAACGCCGACGGGACCGCTGCGGGAGACGGTCGATCTCCCCCAGGACTTCCCCGGCTTGCTGCCGCGCCCGGCGCAGCGACGCCGCGCCCTCGCGCAGGCCGAAGTGTACCCGATCGCCACACGGCGGCGAACGGGCGCTTGGCCGGAGCCTGACCGTTGCGGTATCCTCATGCCCGCTACGGTCCCGCCGGCTCTGCAAACGGAGAAAGGTCGATGCCCGATTCTGCGCTACTGCTCGATTACGCCAACGCCCTCGCCGCCGCGGTCGGTCCGGCGCACGGTCTGTCGCCGGCCGAGATTCGCCGCGCCCAGCCGGCCGTCAAGGCGGCCGTGGTCGAAACGGAACGGCAGCGCCGGAAAGGTGCCCATCGCTACCGCGACCTGCCCGAAGACCGCGAGATGCTCCGCGCCGTCAAGGCGGCCGCCCGGCGGTTCCGCCCCGGCATGGAGAATCTGGTCGTGCTGGGGATCGGCGGCTCGGCGCTGGGCATGATCGCACTCCAGACGGCGCTCAATCCCCCGCTGCACAACCTGCTGCCCGCCGGCAAGCGGCGCGGTCCGCGTCTGTTCGTGATGGACAATGTCGATCCGGTCCAGTTCGGCAACCTGCTCGATCTGCTCGGCCCGGCGCTGAAGAAGACGCTCTTCAACGTCATCAGCAAGTCCGGCGAGACCGCCGAGACCGCGGCCCAGTTCCTGATCGTGCGCGATCTGCTCGCCCGGCGGCTGGGCAAGAAGGGGCTGGCCCGCAACCTCGTCGTCACGACCGATCCCGAATCGGGCACGCTGCGCGATCTCGCCGACGCCGAAGGCTGGTTTACGCTGCCGGTACCGCCCGGCGTGGGCGGGCGTTTCTCGGTGCTCTCGGCGGTCGGGCTCTTCCCGGCCGCGGTCTGCGGCATCCGCGTCGATCGGCTGCTGGCCGGGGCGGGTGCGATGAGCACGCGCGTCGCGGCGCGCAGCGTGCGCAAGAACCCCGCCGCGATGCTCGCCTTGCTGTTGCACGCGTTTTATACGCGCGGCAAGCGGCTGCACGTGCTGTTTCCCTACGCGCATCAGCTCAAAGACCTCGCCGACTGGTACCGCCAGCTCTGGGCCGAGAGCCTCGGCAAGCAGGTCGATACGCGGGGCCGCCCGGTCGTGGTGGGTCCGACGCCGATCAAGGCCCTGGGCACGACCGACCAGCATTCCCAGGTCCAGCTTTACCGCGAAGGCCCCAACGACAAGGTCTTCATCCTGGTCAGCGCGGACAGGTTCGACCGCGACGTGCGCATTCCGCGGGTCAAAGGTACGCCGCCCTCGCTGCGGTACCTCCAGGGTGCGTCACTCGCCAAGCTGATGGCGGCCGAGCGCCGGGCGACCGAGTTGGCCCTGGTGGCCAGCCAGCGGCCCTGTCTGAGTCTGCGCTTCCCCCGGATCGACGCCCACACGGTGGGTCAGTTCATCATGTTGTGGGAAGCCACGACCACGCTCATGGGCCACCTGCTCGACATCAACCCCTACGATCAGCCGGCGGTCCAGCTCGGCAAGGATTACACCTACGCCCTGATGGGCAAACCCGGCTACGAAAAACAGGCCCGCCAGCTCGCGCGGCGGTCCAGACCGAGCCGCTACCTGGTCTGACCACCCGCCAGGTGCGGGGGAGCACCGCCATGACGAGCCGGGAGCGTGTCCGCCGCTGCCTCGAATTCGATCACCCCGACCGCGTTCCGCGCGACCTGTGGACGCTTCCGGTCGTCCGGCTGACCAGCGGCGACGAGGCGGTCAGCGCGTTCGAACGCCGTTGGCCGATCGACTTCGCGCGCCCCCCGGTCGTCAACGAGAAGCTGGCGGCCTTGTGCCGGGGCGATCCGTACGCCGTCGGCCAGTACCGTGATGAATGGGGCTGCGTGTTCGACAACGCCCACGCCGGCATCATCGGCCAGGTCAAACAACCGCTGCTCGACGATTGGGCCAGGCTCGGCGATCTGCGGCCCCCGGTCGAGGCGCTCGAAATCGACGCCGAAGCGGTGAACCGCTTTTGCGCATCGTCCGATCGGTTCGTGATGGCTGCGTGCTGCCCGCGACCGTTCGAGCGCGCGCAGTTTCTCCGCGGAACGCCCCGGTTGTTGATGGACCTGGTGCGCCGGCCCCCGGAACTGCTCGAACTGCTGCGGATCGTCCACGATCTGTACTGCCGCGAACTCGAGGCCTGGGTGCGGACTGACGTGGACGGCGTCATGTTCATGGACGACTGGGGCACGCAGGAGGCGATGCTGATCTCGCCGTGGCAGTGGCGGGCGTTGTTCAAACCGCTCTACACCGACTACGTGCGCATCGCCCACGACGCCGGCAAGAAGGTGTTCATGCATTCCGACGGCCACATCTTCGACATCTACGAAGACCTGATCGAAGTCGGCGTGGATGCCATCAACAGCCAGTTGTTCTGCATGGACATCGAGGCGATCGGCCGGCGCTGCGCGGGCAGGATCACATTCTGGGGCGAGATCGACCGCCAGCAGGTACTCACCGCCGACACGCCCGAGGCGGCCCGTGCGGCGGTCCGGCGGGTGGTGCGCAACCTCTATCGCCCCGCCGGCGGCGTCATCGCCCAGTTCGAACTGGGTGCCGGCGCAAGGCTCGAAAACGCCGAGGCGGTCTTCGAAACCTGGCAGCAACTCACGGCCGGCTGACCCTGCGGCCCGTCGGCCTGCAAACCGTCTCGCCCACCCCCGAAGCCCCAGGCCTGCTCACGGGGCGTCCTGCTTGTTGTCTGCAACCGTCAGTCTCATCAGCTCGCCGACATCGGCGCAGTTTTCGAGGTCGAAGACGGCCGCCTTGAGCGCTTCGCGGCGGCGGGGGCTGAGCACCGCTTCGGCCAGCGCGTTGAACTTCACGTCGAGATCTTCGATCGTCATCGGGTCGCGGGGGTCGCCCTTGGGCACGTCGCGCTGTTTGGCCAACTTGCGGCCGTCGGTCGTGGTGATGGTGACGCGCGTGCACTGCTTGGCCGGGAACGCCCGCTCGAACTCCTCGTTGGCCACCACCTTGACCTTCTTCATCTGCGCCCGCAGCCGCTGGTCCCAGAGTTTCTCTTCGCGAAACTCCAGCGGCGTCACGCGGCCCTCGGCCAGCGCCGCCGCGATGGCGTAGGGCAGGCTGTGGTCGGCGGATTCCTTGCTCTGCGGATCGTACTTGGCCGGATCGGAGAGAATGTCCGCCGCCCGGGCGATCGACTCGATCTGCACCTCCTCCACGTCCTCGGCCTTCAGCCCGTGTTCCCTGATCAGGTCGAGCGTCGCCGACAGCGGCGAGTGCATCAGGGCCTCGACCGGAAACGATTTCATCCCGCAATCGGTGATCATGAAGCGGTCGCCGAGGTTCTCGGTGATCCACGCGTAGTCCCACTCGGGCCCCAGGCAGTGCTCCATGCCCTCCTTGCCCTCGATCACGCCCTCGGGGCCGGTGTAGCCGCGGGCCGCGAGCAGGGCCGCCTCGACGCCGTCGCGCGTCGCCATCGGGCTGACCGTGTTCTTCATCATCGTCAACTTGCCGGCGACGGCGCAGCCCAGCGTGAAACGGTGGCACGCGCAGATGCCGATCGCGTGCTGCATCTGCTCCGGCGAAAGGTCGAGCAGCTTGCCCGCGACCACCGGCGTCGCGTAGGCCATCAGCGTCGCGTGGTGCCAGCCGCGCTCGCGGATGCCCGGCACGGCGATGTGGCACAGCCGCATCGTCACGTCGTAACCGAGCACGGTCGCCAGGATCAGGTCTTTTCCGCTCAGGTGTTTCAGTTCGGCGATCGCCAGCGGAGCGGCGAGCAGGTCGGAAGGGTGCGACGGGTCCTGTTTCCAGTAGATGTCGTTGTAGTCCATCACGCGGATCATCAGGGAGTTGAGGAACGCCGCCGTGACGGGATCCACGAGCTCGCCCGTGACGAGCACACGGCACGGCCCTTCACCCGCGATCTCCCGGCAGACCTCCCTGGCGAGCCGCACGTCGTGCTGGGCCGATCCGCCGATCGCACAGCCGACGGAGTCCATCAGGAACCGCTTGGCCGCCGTCACCACCTCGCCGGGCAGATCCTCGTACCGGACCGAGGCCGCCCATTCCGCCATCTTCGCCGTGATCGTCGTCATCGCTCCTCCTGCATCGTCGGGTGTGCGCCGGTGGCGCCCGGCGCATTGTACCCTGGGAACGGAGGGTGCGGTGACGAAGGACTGGAGCGCGGTGAACCGCAGGGACCGCCGGCTCGTCGCGGCGTGCCTCGCCGGTGACGAGGCGGCATGGATGGAGCTATGGGAGCGGTACGGCCCGATGGTCAAGGCGATCGCCCGCAGGACGGGTTGCACCGTCGACGAGGCGGAGGACGTGCTCCAGCGGGTGGCGCTCGTAGCGCTCGAGGGGCTCGGGAAGCTCCGTGACGCCGAGCGCCTCGCCGGATGGCTGGCCGGCGTCGCCCGGTTCCAGGCGCTCGCGGCGATCCGGGAGCGGCGGCGCTCCGCCGCGCTCGACCCCGGAATGCCGGCGCCGGCCGATGGGGTGCAGGAGCGGCTGGAGACCGAGGAGGAGCTCGCCGGGCTCCGGAAGGCGCTCCTCGCGCTCGACGAGCGGTGCCGCCGCATCATCCGGGCGCTCTACCTCGACGATCCTCCGGCGAGCTACCGGGAGGTGG